>NZ_BQXI01000019.1:0-103601 GCF_030158955.1 Acidovorax sp. SUPP1855
GTGTTGGCGCGAGGCCTCAGCGAACAGGTCGAACTTCAGGGCGCTACGGGGAGTGATCATGGCAAAGGATGGAGCACGCGTTCTCGATCAACAAGGGACCGGATGGGTTTTGAGAGGTTCCCAAAGGTAACGCAGTAGGTAAGAAATTCACACGCAGATTAGAAGAACTGGGGCTTAAAAATCGCAAGCTGGTATTTCATTCGTTGCGTAAATATGCGAACGACTACTATGCAAAAGCTGGCGTGGCATTAGAAGCTCGGAGCCAATTTTTTGGACACGAGCTGGATAACACTAACGTAAACTACTACACTAAACCTTACACTGTGGATGCACTTTTTGAGGTTGTAGCGCAAGCTCAACGAAGGATTTTTGAGAAGCTCTACCAGTGAAATTGCAGATGTAACAGTAGCAGTAACGCTAGGCCGGACAGTAAAACAAAGCTCCTTCGGGAGCTTTTTTTATGGCCGGAAGGTATTAATAATGGCGAATGGAAAGCCTCAGTTATTTTGAGAAAAGCCACTAGAAATATGGGGATTTGAAGGCTGTTCAAAAGCGAATGGCAACCCTGCCATGAGATGCGAGACATTGCTATACAAAGTATAGCAAGCTGGCGAGGGTATTCGGCTGTTTAGCAATCAACTGGCACAGTTGCTTAAAAAGAAAAAACGTCAGTTTTTTCGGTGGGAACCCAGAGAAAATGCGCAGTATTTTTGAGGGTTGCCATTTTAAGTAATGGCAAGGCGAAATAGCTTCCGCACGGAAGCTATTTGACTTGCCATGGTTTTCTGCTTAAATATAAGGAGAAGTACTACTAATAATAAGAAGAAAGACCACCGATGTATTGCATAGCAGAATTCCAAAAAGTAAAGAGCAATGCCAAAATCACAGTAATGGCAGACCACAATTTAAGGCAGCATCTATCCGTGGCTGATAAGAAGAGGATAGACCCTGCCAGAATGCATTTAAACAAGGTATTGGCAAACCCTCTGAATGTCAATACCCGGAGTGCTAAAAGCGTTTTAAAATCCTTCCAGGCCCATTGGAAGGATAAAGAGATAGCTATTAAGAAGGATAGTGTCTTGCTGATTGACATGGTGATAACCACTAGTCCTGAGTTTTGGGGTGATAATTGGCACCAAAATGGTGCAATCACCCCAGAAACGAGAAAGAAGCTAGAAGAGTGGGTAGCTGTGCAAATGGATTTTGTTGGGCGCCAGCTTGGGCCTGACGCCATCAAATTTGCAGTGCTTCATCTCGATGAGAAGACCCCACACATCCATTTGATGCTATCTCCGGAAGAAACCAAGACCCTGAAATACAAAAACCAGTACGGTACGCAGGAGCGCACCGTAAACTCTTTGAACGCTAACCGTTGGAACCCAAACTTCTGGAAGAAGTTTGTGACAGCTCACGCCAAAGCTAATGCACACTTGGGTTTGAAAAGACCCATAAAAGGCAGTACTGCTGAAAAAATAAGCAACCGGGAGTTTACCGAGAGGGTAAAACAGGCTGAGACCGATGACTACAAGAAGATTATTGATGAGCTGGTAGCTGACTTCGTGAAAGACCTGGGTCTTTTGAATACCAAGACCCAGGTTAAGGAGCTGTTTTTATCTAGGGTTTACCCTAGGCTGCAAATACTGGTTAAGAACAACTTTGCCTTAAAGAAGCTCGTCCAGACAAATAGAGAGAAGGAATATGCGGTCTTGGACCGTTTGAAGGAACGTGCAGAAAAAGAAATTGCCAAGGCACTTGCACAGCAGACGCACTATGGCAAAGGATTAAAAACAATAGCAGACTTACGAAATGAGAATAGAAACTTGCGCGCTGAAAACAACATGCAAAAGTCTGTTATCACCTCGCAGGCAAAGAAAATAATAGAGCTAGAACGTGCGCGGACCGTTGAAAACGCTGGTGCTGGCCAAGCCGGAAGAAAAATAAAGCTTGACAAATAAAATAGTGCCTTTAATTCAAAGAATAAAGGCACTATTATGATTATTGAAAATTTCTATTTTTGGGTAGTTTTGATTTCTAGCTGGAGCGCAGGTTTTCTCACAGCTTATACTTTACCAACCCATCCCAAATACAATAATGGGGGCAAAAAAGAAAAAGAGGCAGAGGCAAACTAGGCCATACCGACCCATTATAGGCTGGGACTTTTTGGTTATATACCAAGCCAAAATAGTCCAGATGATAGGAAAGCAAACCTGAAACCATACATTTGTCGCATAAAAATGTGGTTTCGCACTGGTCGGCCAAACCAATATGATCGCACCCAGAAGCGCAACAATCCAAGGAATTTGATAGCGCATGTTGGGTTGGAGTGTGATTCAGTACGCCTGCCATTCAGTGAGATCACTCATTTGGGTACTATGAGTGACAACAAGACTGCATATATTTATGCGACTTCTCACGGGACAGAAGTTCGCCTTGGAAAATACTTGAAGCCTGCACTGGCCGATTCCATTGTGAGGGAAATTAAGGCAGCGTCTGAGACTACTTGGAGCTGACCCGGAAATAATTCACCTGCGATTTTCTCGTCATCGTCAAGCTCAGCGTTATTAATTGCTACCAATTTCGGAGCAATTTTCCTCACGATGTTGAGCTTGACCCCAATGTTCTTCTCCAACTCTCTGATTCGATCTGCATAGATATTGAAGTCCTCAATATTTTGCTCTATCGAAGTGAGCAAGGATTGTAATGTAGCAGTGGGGTTTAGGGAGATTATTAGCTCTTTTGGAGGCGGCTTCATTTTATTCTTAGTTTTTGACTCGATTTCTCTACTCTGGAACAGTACTTTTACTAACCCAGCGTGTTCAAGCCGTCGCACTGACCTTTGCAGATGATCTATCTGCTTGCGGTCATTTGTCAGTTCTTCTACCGCCTTAGCTAACGTGTAGTAGGTTTGTCGCGAGTAAACACCCCATACTCGATGTTTAAAGGTTGCATGGGCACATAATGTGCCGTAGACCTTCCGATCATAATCTGTGATATTTCTACTGTGAAGTTTCTTGAAGACTTCGACTTCGATGTTAATGTATTCTGATGCCATTTTGAATCCTACCTGTGGTATTTTCAAAATAGCAGAGAAAATTAAAATGTCAAGCTTTAAAAATTTGCCACTTTTGTTTTTCTAGTTTATAGAGAGTGAATCTACTTATTTTCTTTTTCAACCAAGGTATTGCTTATGCGTAATACCTTGGTTGTCATCAATGATGTATCATTAATAGGCCGGCTTGGTTTGGGATTGGCTTGAAAGCCGCGCCAGCATTGGCTTTGCTCGGTTTGGCCTTGACAAATCGACTTTTAGGTGTTGGTTTGGGTATGCCTTGAAACCCAATACTGGCGCGGGTTCCCGTGGTTTGGTTTTTGGTTTGGCTCTTGTAATATGGACAAATCGAGTTTTTCTTTATAATTTTCAGGCACAAAACTTGACATTTGATTTATTTTTCTTTATTATATTTTTGGCTCAAAATCCTTTCTTGTGGTAGAGAAGCTGTTAGCCTGAGCAAAATAAAGAAGCCCCATTCAAGGGGCTTTTTTGTTGCCTGTTGCAAAATGATGCAGAAACTTTGTCTCGGTAATGAAAAAATAGAAGTCTTTAACAAAGGGAGTTTGGGTTGAGTAATACGTATACCTACGGGATTCATCAGCAATTGCAGCCGCAAGAATTGTTATTCTTGGTGTTTGTCGATACGGCAGCTAGTCACTTCGGAATAGACGACGTTACGGCAATAGGCGCGGTTATCGCAGGCTATCCAATGCTACCCACACGAGGGAAGTTTGCAGGAGCAACAAAGGGAACCTCTATCGCCTCGGTTGTCTCTCGCAAGGTGCTTCCTTTTGAATTGAAGCACCGAATACTCCCTACAATTACCTGGAAGAGTATGTTGCAATTGAAGGTGCTATTGGTAAAAAATATAGGAACATTTGTCGGTAGAACAATTCCTGTGGTCGGAGTGGTTATGCTCGCCTATGATGCTTAAAAAATATCCACTGAATCTGTGCGGGCTTATAATGAGCTGGTACAAGAAGAGGACAAGGTTTTCTGATGGCAATCAATTCCATGGCAGAAATCGAAGATTTTGTCAGGGAGGAATCTGGAATATTCCCTGACAAGAAAATTAATCCTTCTACCACAATTGAGGATGATCTTCATATCACAGGAGATGACGCAGTAGAGTTCATGGAGAAATTCTTTGATAGGTTTAATGTGGACTATCAAGAATTCAACTTTCAAAGATACTTCAACGGCGAAGGTTTTAATCCGTTCAAACTGTTGCTATTGCCATTCCCAAGTTTCCGAAGGAAATTTCAAAAGGAGGCTGAAAAGGTTCCGTTAACCCTGGGTATGCTTGCAAAAGCTGTCGAGTTGAAGAAGTGGGACGCTGAAAAGATCGAACAGCACCAATTAAATTGATTGCATGCTTGACTGGTAGCACGTTTGGTAGCAAAATTTAGATTTTAAACGCTGCTAAGTCCTTGATTTTGCTGGGTTTTCGGTTGGGAATTCATTGTCCCTCCGTTTCCGCCAGGTACAAAAGCCCCAAGTGATTTTTCACTTGGGGCTTTTTCCTTTTTAGCGGTGGCTTCAGCGCAGGACGACATATCGATGCTGCTCCCTGCGCCCACGATGGCGTTCTTTTCAAAACCCGCTTCGGCGGGTTTTTCGTTTCGACCGGGTTGCCGTTTTGAACGTGCCATGCCTGCGCCGTGGCGCAGATTTCGATCCGCACCCTGCCAGAAATGACCTGGGTCAAGTAATTTGCCGCGATTGCGTGTCGTCCGACATCCACGCGGTGTTCGGGACGGCGAGGCGAGGGTGATGGGCTCTTTACAACGGAATAGCAGCGGGCATTTCGCCTGCGAAGCGACAACCTCAAAGGAGCCCACCATGAACGCATCCCATACGCCCCTGGCTGAAACAAGACCTGCCGGCACTGACTTGGCCGAGCAGGCCCGTCCCGGTCACGGCATTCCTTCGCAGGACCCGGCCGTGGCGGCCCAATATGCGCTGTCGCCTGAAGAGGCCGAGCGCGAATCGAAATCTTCGCTGATGGGCGGCGGTGTCATGGCCGGTACGGCCGCAGGCGCGGCCGTTGGTGCGGCCGTGGCAGGGCCTGTCGGAGTGTTCGTGGGTGGCACCGTCGGTGCCGTGGCGGGCGCGTTGGGCGGGTCGGCCGCGGGAAGTCTGGTCGAGCCCGATGCCCCGTCAGCCGACGAGCAACCAACGCATGACGCGGGCAAGACCCCCAATACCGTTTTGCCTCGCTGAAATTGCATGCATCTGAACCCATGGGCAGCCACCATCAATCGATGGCTTGTCCATTGGGAATGAGTGGCTCCGGCGAGGCGCCGCAGAGCGTATGGATTCCGTTGCGCTCAGTCGCCCCGGGGCGCGGTTTCCTGTTCCAGTTCCTCCAGAACCTGGATCGCTCCACGGATGCGCATCAGGGTATGGCTGAGTTCAGCTTGCCGCGCTTCCAATTGCCGGAGTTGCTGCTCGCCTGCAGAAAGCTCGCTCTTGAGTTGCGCAAGCCGTGCTGTCAGTTGTTCACGCATCGAAGTGGGGTGGAGAGTGGTTGAAGCCTAGCATTGTGGATGGAGGCGTCTTATCAGGCCACAAAAAAAGACAGGGTGAATGCGCTCGACGCGCGCGCGCTGAGCACAAACGCCTTTACCGCGAGTGGACACGGCGTTGGCCTGAGACCCCGTCACCTGGCCAGGCGAGGCGATGATAGTTCGAGGGTGTGGATACACCCTGTGAGATGCGGTAAGTGCGGCCAGCGCATGTCAGTTCCACCCATTGGCCGCTGGCTTTGCGCATGTTTTTTGCGACCGAAGACGGCCTCAGGTGGCAGACGTCAGGTACAGCGAGGCCGCATCCGTGGTCAGTGCATTGAGCATCCCATCCGCGCCAATGCGAAAGTGGGCGCCAGTCGTGTTTGCAATCGCGGCATAGGCGGCAAAACAATGGGCCGGCAGCGTCATCATTCCGACGGCATCGCCCGACAGGATTTCGAATGCGGGTGGCGGTGCCGCTGCATCCAGGGTGAATCCGATCATCAGCATGGTGCCGTGCACCCCGACTTTTCCGCCGGTGATCTCGATGCATCCGGCTGCGTTCTGAACGGTGTAGCCGTTGGCGGAGTAGGCGGCCTGGCCGGACAACGCCACGATGCGGACGCCGCGGGCTTTGATCACGTTGTATTCCGCCCAATCGGTGGAGAGGTTCAAGGGTGTGAACTGTTGCATGAGGCCGCGATGTTTCGCGCTCCTTGCCGGGTAGTTGTCCATGGGATGGGATGGGATGGGATGGGGTGGGTTAGGCAATGACTTACGCCTTTTGGCCAAGTCTTTAATTAGTGGGTAAAAAAGGGTTCAGGGTGGAGGCAGCGAATTACCTGCTGATGGGCGGTTGCGCGTGTGAGGCGCTCCGGTTGAACTGCCTGTTTTTGGTTGTCTTGCGGAGGAGGGCTCATCGGCATCGCTTTTCCTTGTTCCTGGGGTTAACAAACAAACGCACTTGAAACGTCTCCTGTGCGTTCAAAGGTTGCGCTTTCACCACGGAAAAGGGCGTAGGAGAAACCTGAGTCGGAAGTCAGGGATGCATGGTTTGCTGTAACTTTTTGCGTCTTTTGCGTCTTTTGCGTCTTTTGCGTCTTTTGCGTCTTTTGCGTCTTTTGCGTCTTTTGTGGCGATGTGAAAAATTTCGCGCGCGTGGCGCTTGCATCGTGGCAAATCAGCGCAGGTGACAAAAGCCGTGAACTTGGCGTCTCGATTTGTGCGGAATCGACGTCAGGAATAGCATATTTCTCAAATTCCGTCAGGCGAAACGATAGACCTGCTTTTTTCGAACGTGAGAGGGTTATGATTCATCCCGTCGGCACCTCCAGCCGACACCTCCCTTTCTTGCTCTTTAGCAAGTTTTGCCCGCCTCGTGCGGGCATTCTTTTTTGTGCTGTCAGCGGAGAGTAAGGGTCGTGCTCAAAATGGATTCCACCGGACGGGGCATCGCCTCCCCTAAGGAATTCGGGCTGTGACCAGGCCGCAATGCCTGCCCGACTTTGCCCGCCCCTGTGCGGGCATTTCTTTTGGGGCGGTAGGGTTCCCCCGGCATGGCACCTAGGATCCGCCGGTCAATCGTCGGCGGACGCGCTCCAGCGGCTGCCCCAATCACGCGCTTGGTCGATGTTGCGGCGATCCCGTTTGGTCGGCCGGCCTTCGTGCAGGCTGGCGGCGGGCTCAGGCGCCAGGCGGCGCTGCTCCGCGGCTTTTTCGCGGGCGGCGATGCTTTCCGCCGTTTCTTCATAAAGCAATTGCGCCACAGGTGCAGGACCGCGCATGCCGCTGAGCGCGCGCACTTGCACCGTGCGCTGCATGGGACCTTGGCGCAGATCGACGGTATCGCCGGCCCGCAGTTCTCTGGCTGCCTTGGCCGCTTGACCATTGACGGTCACGCGGCCTTTGCCGATCTCTTCCACGGCCAGCGAGCGAGTTTTGTAGAAACGGGCGCACCACAGCCATTTGTCCAGGCGCATCGATTCGGGAGGGTTCATGCGGCCATTTTCTTCCGATCCGCGGGCGGCGGATTGTCGGCCGATGCCAACGGAAGGCGCACCACCGCATCCAGCCCGACAACCCGTGCGCCGTCCATCCGGTTGGACAGCTCGATGTGTCCGTCCAGCGCCTGCACGATCTCCTGGCAGATGGCCAGCCCCAGTCCGGACCCGGTGCGCACGTCGCCGGCCGAGAACGGCTGGAACAGGCGCTGCGCCAGCTCGGCATCGATGCCAGGGCCGCTGTCGGCCACGGTCAGCGCCACGTGGCGCCCGTCCGTGCGCAATTCCACCGACAGCACGCCGGACACCGGTGTGTGGCGGATCGCGTTGTGCAGCAGATTGCGGGTGAGTTCGCGCAGCATCCATTCGTGCGCCTGGACGGGGGCCGGGTCGGTGTGGATGCCGAAGTCCAGGTCGCGCTGGGCGATGAGGGGCGACAGTTCCAGGGCGATCGCCCGCAGTTCTTCATCCAGCCGGGTCACGGGTGGGGCGCTTTGCTGGCGCAACTGCTCGACCTTGGCCAGCGCGAGCATCTGGTTGGCCAACTGGGTGGCACGCTCCACGGTGTCGCTGATCTCGTGCAGTGCCTGCTCGGGAGGCGCATCACCACGCAGCGCGGACTGCACCTGGGTCTTGAGCACGGCCAGCGGCGTGCGCAATTGGTGCGAGGCATCGCGCACGAAACGTTTCTGGTGTGCCAGCAGGTGCGACAGCCGCAGCATGACGTGGTTGGTGGCGTCGATGAGCGGCTGCAGCTCGCGCGGCGCGGATGGCGCGGAGATGGGGCGCAGGTCGTCCTCAGGCCGGTTCTGCAGCCGCGCGCTGAGCTGCCGTACAGGGCGCGTGGCCTGTTGCACCACCAGCACCACGATGACGCCGATGGCCACCACCAGCAGTGCCTGCCGCGCCAGCGTGGTCCACAGGATCTGCAAGGCCAGGGTCTGGCGCAGCTCCAGCGTTTCAGCCACCTGGATCACGGCCATGCCGCGGCCCTGGGGCGTGGCCACGGGCTGCAGCAGCACGGCCACGCGCACAGGGCGGCCGCGGAACTGGTCGTCGTAGAAGTCCACCAGTGCGGCATAGGGCGGGCGGGCAGGAATGCTGCCGTGCCAGAACGGCAGTTCGGCAAACCCCGACACCAGGCCGCCGTGCAGGTCGGACACGCGGTAGAACATGCGGCTTTGGTTGTCCGCCTCGAAGGCCTCCAGCGCGGAGTAGGGAACGATGGCACGCAGCTGGGCCGCATCGTCGTAGCCGGTCACGTCGATCTGCTCGCTGATGCTCTTGGCCGAGGCGAGCAGCGTGCGGTCATAGGCGGTGTGCAGCGACGCCAGCGTCTGCCGGTACAGGCTGTGGGTGTTGTAGGCGATGAACAGCGAGGCGGGCACCAGGATGCCCACCAGCAGCTGCCGGCGCAGCGATCGCGTGCGGGGGCGCGCGGCGGCGCGCTTCATGCATCGGCCTTGAGCAGGTAGCCCAGCCCCCGCAGGGTCATGAGCGTGAGGCCGGTGCCCACCAGCTTCTTGCGCAGGCGGTAGACGACGACCTCGATGGCCTCGTACTGCACGTCGAGCTGCCCGGGAAAGACCAGTTCGTACAGGCGCTCCTTGGTCACCGCATGGCCGGGCTGGGCGAGCAGGGCGTGCATGAGGGCCAACTCGCGCGGGGTGAACTCCATGACCTCGTTGCCCAGGTATATGGCGCCGCTATCTTTTTCGTAGCGCACTGCCGCGATGTTGATTGTGCTGGAGGCCGATTGGGCCTCAGGTGCCTCGCCGGTCCGGCGCACCAGCGCGCGCAGCCGTGCCTCCAGCTCGTCCAGGTCGAAGGGCTTGGGCAGGTAGTCGTCGGCGCCGGCGTTCAGGCCGAGCACCCGGTCCCCCACGGTGCCGCGGGCGGTGAGCAACAGCACGGGGGTGCGCAGCCCTTTGGCACGCGCCTGCTGCAGCACCTGCAGGCCGTCGAGGCCGGGCAGGGTGAGGTCCAGCACGACGGCATCCGGGGCACGCGCGGTCCATTGCGCGAGGGCGGCGCGGCCGTCGCCGAGGGCCGTCACCTCCATGCCGCGGCGGGTCAGGGAGCGTTGCAGCGTGGCCTGCATGGCCGGGTCGTCTTCCACGAGAAGCAGTTGCATGCGCGGCACCTTAGCACCGCTCGCAGCGGCGCCGAAGATGGGTGTTTACCCTGAGCGCGCGGACAGCCGTTTGACAGGAACGGCGCGCATCATCGGCCCGTTCGTACAACTATGAATCCAGGAGACAACGATGCGTCGTGACACCTTCCTCAAATCCCTGGCGGCCCTGGCCGCGGCCGGTGCGTTGCCGTTGTCGGCCCGCGCTGCCACCGCCGTCAAGATGATGCTGCCGGCCAACCCCGGCGGCGGCTGGGACACCACGGGCCGTGCCCTGGGCCGAGCGCTGCAGGACGCCGGCGTGGCCTCGTCCGTCACCTACGACAACAAGGGCGGCGCGGCCGGCGCCATCGGCCTGGCGCAGTTCGTCAACTCCAGCAAGGGCGATCCGAACGCGCTGATGGTGATGGGCTCGGTGATGGTGGGCGGGATCATCACGGGCAAGCCGCCCGTGAACCTGTCGCAGGCCACGCCGATCGCGCGTCTGACCAGCGAATACAACGTGTTCGTGCTGCCGGCCAGCTCGCCCTTCAAGACCATGGGTGACGTGATCGCCCAGCTCAAGAAGGACCCTGGCAGCGTGAAGTGGGGCGGCGGCTCGCGCGGCTCCACCGAGCACATCGCCGCGGCGATGATCGCCCGCGAAGCCGGTGTGGACCCGGCCAAGATCAACTACGTGGCGTTCCGCGGAGGCGGCGAGGCGATCGCGGCCATCCTGGGCGGCAACGTGACCATCGGCGGTGGCGGCTACAGCGAGATGGCCGAGTACATCAACACCAAGAAGATGGTGCCGGTGGCGGTGACCTCGGGCCAGCGCCTAAAGGGCTCTTCGGTGCCCACGCTCAAGGAGCAGGGCATCAATGTGGAGATCGGCAACTGGCGCGGCGTGTATGCCGCCCCGGGCATCTCGGCCGAGCAGCGCAAGGGCCTGGTGGACATGGTGGCCAAGGCGCTCAAGAGCAAGAGCTGGGCCGAGTCGCTGGAGAAGAACGACTGGACGCCCGCATGGCTGGCCGGCGACGAGTTCGGCGCGTTCGTCGATGCCGAATTCGCCAGCCTGCGCGCCACGATGGTCAAGGCCGGCATGGTCTGACCCCCGGTGTTGCCCACGCGGTGCGGCGCCCGGCCCGGGTGGCGCACCGCCGTGACCTGCGCGGCCGCCGAACCCCAGCGCTGAAATCAATGCACCCCGTGCCGGTGGCCCCGGGGGATGACGAGGACACAAGCATGTCGGAGCCTATCGCTTCTTCCCCCCCTTCCCTGGCCGAGCCTGACCCCGGGCCCAGCACGGTGCCCGGCGCGCGCATGCAGGCGGCCGTGGGCGCCGCCGTGGTGCTGATCGCGGGCGGACTGGCCTTCGGTGCCGTGAGCATTCCCTCGAACGCGGGCTACGGCGGCGTGGGCCCGAGCTTCCTGCCCTGGCTGGTGGCCGGCGTGCTGGCCTTGTGCGGCGGGGTGCTGCTGTGGGAGGCGCTGTCGGGCGGCTTTCGCTCCATGGACGAACCTGGCGGCGCCGCGCGCGCCAACAAGGTGGCGTTCGTCTGGGTGTCGGCCGGACTGCTGCTGAATGCGGCGCTGATCGCCACGGTGGGCTTCATCCTGAGCTGCACGCTGTGCTACGTGCTGGCGGTGCAGGGGCTTCGCCGGGCGGCCGGGCAGCCGTCGGCCGGTGCGGCGCGCACCTGGGCGATGGACGTACTGACCGGCGCGCTGATCTCGGCGCCGGTCTATTGGGCTTTCACGCAATTCCTGGCGATCAACCTGCCGGGTCTCACGCAAACAGGGTGGCTGTGATGGAAATCTTCGACGCATTGCTGGCGGGCTTCGCCACCGCGGCCACTCCGGCCAATCTCTTGTGGGCCCTGGTGGGCTGCGCGCTGGGCACCGCCGTGGGTGTGCTGCCGGGCATCGGCCCGGCCGTGGCGGTGGCCATGCTGCTGCCCATCACGGCCAAGGTCGAGGTCACGGCCTCGATGATCTTTTTCGCCGGCATCTACTACGGCGCGATGTATGGCGGATCGACCACTTCGATCCTGCTGAACACGCCCGGGGAGACGGCGAGCATGGTCACGGCCATGGAGGGCAACAAGATGGCCAAGAGTGGGCGCGCGGGTGCGGCGCTGGCCACGGCGGCCATCGGCTCGTTCGTCGCCGGCACCATCGCCACCGTGGTGGTGACGCTGTTCGCGCCCTACGTGGCCGACTTCGCCGTTCGCCTGGGGCCGCCGGAATATTTCATGCTGATGGTGCTGGCCTTCACGACCGTGAGCGCGGTGCTGGGCAAGAGCACCGTGCGCGGCCTCACGGCGCTGTTCGTGGGCCTGGCCGCCGGCCTGGTCGGCATGGACCAGATCTCCGGCGCGGCGCGCTACACGGCCGGCCAGCCCGAACTGCTGGATGGCATCGACATCGTGCTGGTGGCCGTGGGTCTGTTCGCCGTGGCCGAGGTGCTGTATGCCGCCATGTACGAAGGCCGCGTGGTGGACACGCAAAACCGCATGGGTCGCGTGCACATGACGGCGCGCGACTGGAAGCGATCCATTCCCGCCTGGCTGCGTGGCACGCTGATCGGCACGCCGTTCGGCTGCATTCCCGCCGGCGGCACGGAGATCCCGACCTTCCTGAGCTACGCCACCGAGAAGAAGCTGGCCAAGGGCGATGACAAGGCCGAGTTCGGCAAGGAAGGCGCCATCGAAGGCGTGGCGGGCCCCGAGGCCGCCAACAACGCCACGGTGACGGCCGCGATGATCCCGCTGCTCACGCTGGGCATCCCGACCTCCAACACGACGGCGGTGCTGCTGGGCGCGTTCCAGAACTACGGCATCAACCCCGGCCCGCAGCTGTTCACCACGTCGGCCACGCTGGTGTGGGCGCTGATCGCCTCGCTGTACATCGGCAACGTGATGCTGCTGGTGCTGAACCTGCCCATGGTGGGCCTGTGGGTCAAGCTGCTCAAGATTCCGAAGCCCCAGCTGTATGCGGGCATCCTGATCTTCGCCACGGTGGGGGCCTACGGCATGCGCCAGAGCGCGTTCGACCTGTTCCTGCTGTATGGCATCGGCGTGCTGGGCGTGCTGATGCGCCGGTTCGACTTCCCCACCGCACCGGTCGTCGTGGGCATGATCCTCGGCCCCCTGGCCGAAGCGCAGATGCGCAATGCGATCTCGATCGGCGAGGGCAACTGGTCGATCTTCGTCACGCGGCCCATGTCGCTCACGCTGATGGTGATCGTGGTGGCGGTGCTGGTCGTGCCCCGCCTGATGCGCGGCTGGGCTGCGCGTCGCCTGGCGCTGGCTAGCGCTTGAGCGGTGCGCGTGCCGCCGTCAGCGGGGAGGCCGGGGCGGCTTCTCCGCTGGCCGTTTTTCCGGGGGAAGCGGTTGCCGGGCTGGCGGCCCTGCGGCCCAGCCAGAGGTAGAGCCCGCTGCCCAGCACGATGATGGTGGCGATGTCCAGCAGCGCCCAGAGGATCTTCATCGGCATGCCGCCGTAGTCGCCGAAATGCAGCGGTTGCGACACCAGCAGGGCCACGAGGTACCACGGCAGCTTGGGCGCGGCGGTCACCTCTGCCGTCTTGGCATCCACCAGCACCGGCTGCAGCAGCCGCGACGTGAGCGGCTCGTTGCCGCGCAGGAAGAACGTGTGGTGGTGCGGGCTGGAAAACGACGTGCCCGGAAACGCGATGAACGACAGCTTGGTGCCCGGTGCGCGGGCCAGGGCCGCGTCCAGCGACTTCTGCACCGAGGCGCGCTCGGCCACGGGCGTGATCGGCTGGCCGTTGTAGGGCGCCAGCAGCGCGCTCAGTTCGTCGTACTGCCAGTATTTGACGAGCAGGTCGGCCCAGGTGTTGATCATGCCGGTGCCGCCCACCACGAAGGCCCACACCAGCGTGACGATGCCCAGCAGGTTGTGCAGGTCGAGCCACTTCACGCGGGTCGAGCGTTCGCGCCGCACCTCGCCGAAGCGCAGCTTGCGCATGAAGGGCGCATACAGCACCACGCCCGTGACGATGGCCACCAGCAGCAGCAAACCCATGAAGCCCAGGAACAGCTTGCCCGCCAGGCCCGCGAACAGGTCCACGTGCAGCTTGAACATCACGTACATGAACCCCTCGTCGAAGCGCGGTTGCGCCAGCAGGGCGCCGGTGCGGGCATCCACCGCCACCGATCGGAAATCCTCGGTGGGGGCGGGCGTGGGCGTGAGGGTGGCGAACCACAGGTCGGTGCTGTCCTCGGGCTGAGAGGCGAACTGCACCACCCGGTCCGGGTGCTGTGCACGTGCCACGTCCAGCACACGGTCCAGGCTGACGTGCGGCGTGCCGGCGGGCATGGGCGGGGCTTCCACCTCGGTGCCCAGCAGGTGCCCGATCTCGTGGTGGAAGATCAGCGGCAGGCCCGTGAGGCACAGCAGCAGCATGAACACGGTGCAGACCAGGCTGCTCCACTTGTGCAGCCAGGTCCAGGTCTTGAGGGAGCGTGCAGTCAGCATGGTCGGGGCGATGGGTGGGAGCGTCGCGGCGGGATCAGAAATCCACGCTGGCGCTCAGCGTGAACGTGCGGGGCGCGGCCACCACGAGGTAGCCGGAGCCCGGGTAGCCGCCGGCGGAGGCCCAGTAATTGCGGTCGGTGGCGTTGTCCACGCGGGCGCGCAGGGTGACCAGGCGGCCGCTCCACTCGGTGGCGTAGCGCACGCCCAGATCCAGGCGCGTCCAGGCAGGCACGCGCAGGGTGTTGGCGTCGTTGGCATAGGTGGCGCCGGTGCGCACCACGCGCGCGTCCAGGGCCAGGCCCTGCGCGCCCGGCACGTCCCATTCCGCGCCCAGGTTCGCCTGCAGGCGCGGCACGCCGATCACGCGGTTGCCGTTGAGCGCGGCATTGCCGGTCTCGCGCTGCTTGGCATCCAGCCACGTCATGCCGCCGAGCACGCGCAGGCCGCGCGTGGCCTCGCCGTACACGTTGAGCTCCACGCCCTGGTGGCGGTCCTTGCCGGACGAGGCGAACACGTTGGCCGCGTTGACGATGGCGCGCGGCTTGGTCGTGCTGAACAGCGCCAGCGAGCCGCCGATGCGGCCGGCGTCGTACTTGAGGCCGATCTCCTTTTGCTTGGCGACGTAGGGCGAAAGCTGCTCGCCGCGGTTGACCACCGGCGTGCCGTTGGCCGTGGCGGGCGCGGTTTCGCCCTTGCTCAGGCTCTCGACATAGTTGGCGTACAGCGACAGCTGCTTGCTGGCCTTGAACACGGCGCTCGCCAGGGGGCTGGTGCGGCTTTGCTCGTAGCGGTTGGTCAGGGCGGAGGTGCCGTAGGCATAGTCGGCCACGTCGAGCTTCTGGTGGCGCAGGCCCAGCGTGACGAGGACGGTGTCCTGCACGAAGGACATTGTGTCGCCCAGCGCGAAGCTGGTCATGCGGGTGCGGCCGGTCAGGTTGGGGCTGGCGAGCGTCCCGCCATAGCCCGCATTCGCGCTGAAGGCGGGCTGTGCGTAGGGCGTATAGGCATACAGGCTGCCCGGGCGGGTGTTCAAAAAGTCGAACGCGTAGGCGTTGTCTTTCTCGGCATCGAAGTACGAGGCCGAGGCCACCCACTCATGGCCCACGCTGCCCGTGCGGGCCTTGCCGCGCACCCCGAGCTCGCCCGTGTTCACCCGGTCCTTGCGGGTGTTGTCGAAGCGGTAGGTGCTGCCTTCGCCGGTGGTCGAGTTGCTCACGCTGAGGTTGGCCAGCGAGTTGGACTCTTCGCTGCGGCGCAGGCCCCAGGCGCCCCACGCGGTCACATCGGGGCTGATGTCCACTTCGCCGCGGAAAGTGCCGAACAGGTCGCGTTCGTTGGAGTACGTCCAGGGCTGCGAGAAGTTGGCCGAGGCGTCCGGCGCGGCGGGAATGAAGTTGGCGTTCGCGCCGTTGAGGGTGACGTTGGTGCGCGTGCCCTTGAGCTTGTTGTCCTGCCAGCCGAGGTCGCCCGACAGGCGCACGTCGCGGCTGCGCCAGTCGAGGCCCACGGAGACCAGGCCCAGTTGGCTCTTTTCATGGTCCACGGCGGTGTCGCCGTCGCGGTAGGCGGCATTCAGTCGGATGCCGGTGCTGTTGTCGGGGCCGAAGCGGCGCGCGATGTCGGTGGACACCTGGCCGTACCCGCCCGAGCCCGTGCCCACGGTCACGCGCGACAGCGGCTCGTTGGGCGCGCGCTTGGGCAGCAGGTTGATCGCGCCGCCGATGCCGCCGCCGTTGGGCGCCGCGCCGTTCAGGAACGCCGAGGCGCCGCGCAGCAGCTCCACGCGCTCGAAGAGTTCGGTCGCGATGTACTGGCGCGGCAGCAGGCTGTACAGGCCGTTGTAGGCCACGTCGTCCGAGTCCAGCAGAAAGCCGCGGATGAAATACGTTTCCTGGAAGTTGCCGAAGCCGCGCGCCAGCCGCACGCCGGCATCGTTCTGCAGCACCTCGCCCACGCTGCGCGCCTGCCGGTCCTGGATCAGTTCGTTGGTGTAGCTGGTGATGCTGAAAGGCGTCTCCATCGCATCGCGCGTGCCCAGAATGCCGGCCCGCCCGCCGCGGGCGACCTGGCCGCCGGGGTAGGCGGGCGACAGGCCTTGTGCCGATGCGTCCGCGCTGGCGCCCACTGTCACCGTGGGCAGGGTGGGGGCATCCGCAGGGGTGGCCGTGGCCTGGGCATTGGCCTGAAGGCCGAATGTGGCGAGGGCCAGTGCGACGGCCAGGGCGATGGGGGTGTGCTGGTTCATGGGCATGGGAGGGGCAAGGTCAGGAAGGGCGTGAATGAATGAAAGGGGCGGCGCGGCATGGACAAGTCCATCCAGGAGCCAAGTGCATCGGGCCACGGAAAATCGGGACCGGGCTTAAGCCGAGGGCGGGCGGCGGCGAAGGCCGAACCAGGCCATGGTGGCCACCGGCACCCCCAGCGCCACCCAGGACCAGACGTCTCCCCAGCCATCGCTGACCAGGGCGCTCAGCAGGCCGGTGGCGGTGAGCACCCCCAGCGCGATGGGCCAGCCCCACAGCGGAAAGAAGCCGCCAGGGGTCGGGCGGAGGTCGGACGGTGGTTCGATCGGTGGTGGCATGGGCGCAATCGGGAGGGGCGGTGGCGACGGCAGGGGCCGCCACGCAGGGCCAGCGAGGCGCAGCGAGCGCCCCGGGGAGAGGCTCTCCCCGGGGCTCCCCACCAGGGCGCTGTTTTTCAAGGCGGCATGTTAAATGATATTGCGAATGGTTCGCATTGTTTTTGGGCGAGATTCCTCACCGTGGCATGATCCGCACTTGAAAACATTGCAACGCCTTGTGGATGCCGCCATTGGCAACGCCCCGCACCGCCATTGCATACTCTCCACGACAATTTCATTCCGTTTCCCCGCTGCAGGAGATTTCCGATGCGACCGCTCATTCCCCGCGCCATTGCCCTCGCTGCCCTGACCGCCGCCCTCCTGGTCGCCTGCGGTGGCGGCGGCGGCAACACCGTGGACTTCGATTTCAACGTGCGCCCGTCCTACCTGGCCAGCCTGCGCCAGGCGACCCACGACGGCGTGGACGACGATCTGCTGACCGCCGGCCTGGGCCGCACCGGCCTGGCGGACCCCGATGCCCCCGGCTACGAAGGCGCCCAGCCCACGGCGGCAGAGTTGCGCCGCAACGCCATCTATACCAATTACCGCGCGCTGCTGGACATGACGGCCGCAGGCGGCTACGGCACGCTCTACGGACCCAACGTGGATGCGCAGGGCCGCGTGACGGCGGGCGAGGGCAAGATCGCCGGCACCGAGACCATCGCCTACTACGACGACGGCTCGGGCCGGCAGAACGTCACGCTGATGGTGCAGGTGCCCGACACCTTCAACCCCGCCAGGCCTTGCATCATCACCGCGACGGCCTCGGGCTCGCGCGGCATCTACGGCGGCATGTCCACCGGCGAGTGGGGCCTCAAGCGCGGCTGCGCCGTGGCCTACACCGACAAGGGCACGGGCGCGGCCCCGCATGACCTGCAGGCCGACACCGTGCCGCTGATCGACGGCACCCGCACCTCGGCCACCTCGGCCGGCACCAGCGCCGCGTTCAACGCCGGGCTGTCGGCCGCCGACCTGGCCGCGTTCAACACCGCCACGCCCAACCGCTTCGCGTTCAAGCACGCCCACTCGGGGCAGAACCCCGAGAAGGACTGGGGCCTGGCCACGCTGCGCGCGGTGGAGATGGGCTTTTACGTCATCAACGAACGCTTCGGCGATCTGTCTCCGGGCGGGCAGCGGCTGCGCACCTTCAAGCCGTCCAACACGATCGTCATCGCCTCCAGCCTCTCCAATGGCGGGGCCGCCGCCATCGCCGCGGCCGAGCAGGACACGCAGGGCCTGATCGGCGGCGTGGCCGTGTCGGAGCCCGCGGTGGAGCTGCCGGCCAACCCCGGCGTCACCGTGCGCCGCGGCACCACCGACGTGGCCGTGAACAGCCGCACCCTCATCGACTACACCACCTACGCGCAGCTGTACCAGGCCTGCGCCGCGCTGGCGCCCTCCATCAGCGACAGCCCGTACGCCAGCACGTTCGCGGTGGGCTTCGCCAGCCCGTCGCTGCCGATCGCCTCCAACCGCTGCGAGGCGCTGCGCGCGCAGGGGCTCATCACCGGCGGCAGCACCGTGGCCCTGGCCGAACAGGCGCTGGCCCGGCTGCGGGCCTACGGCTGGGAGGCGGAATCGGTGGCGCAGTACCCGTCCCTCGCCGGCTTCGAGGTCGTGCCCGCCGTGGCGGTCACCTTCGCCAACGCGCTCTCGCGTTCGAGCGTGAAGGACAACCTGTGCGGCTACAGCTTCGCGGCAACCACGGCGCAAGCTGCTGTGACGCCGCTGGCGCCCGCCGCGCTGGCCGACATGTTCGCCACCGGCAACGGCGTGCCACCCTCGGCGGGCGTGCAGCTCGTCAACAACCGCAGCCTGGGCGGCGCCACGCGCGACGTGCTGTCGCAGAGCGCCACCGGCGCGCGCGACTGGAACCTGAGCGGCGCGCTGTGCCTGCGCAACCTCGTGACGGGCACCGACGACGCGGCGCAGCGGCTGCAGGCCGGCGTGGACGAAACCCGCCGCAGCGGCAATCTGCGCGGCAAGCCCGCCATCATCGTGCACGGCCGCTCGGACGCGCTGCTGCCCGTCAACCACACCTCCCGTCCCTATGCGGCGCTGAACCGCCGGGTGGAAGGCGCCTCCAGTCGCCTGCGCTACATCGAGGTGACGAACGCACAGCATTTCGACAGCTTCATCGGCCTGACGGGCGTGCTGCCGGGCTACGACACGCGCTACATCCCGCTGCACGTGTACCTGAACCGTGCGCTCGACGCCATGTACGACCACCTCGCCAACGGCACCGCCTTGCCCGCCAGCCAGGTGGTGCGCACGGTGCCACGCGGCGGCCAGCCGGGCAGCGCGCCCGCGATCACGGCGGCCAACGTGCCGGCCATCGCCGCCACGCCGGTGAACGGCAATGCCATCACCGTGACCAGCGGCGCGATCAGCGTGCCGGAGTGAGTGGGGCCGCACTGCGGCGCGTGGCGGGTGGCCCGTGTCGCATGCGGCAGCAGCTTTGCTATTGAATCAATAGCATGATGCCGGCGATTTGATTGCGCTGCAGGCCTGTCGGGCTGTGTTGCCGGGCGCTTCAGCGCTCAGCGGATCGCGCTGGCCCCTGCGCGGTGGGGGACGGGCCATGCGTGGCCCACAGCGCCTCGACGCAGGCCTGTACCGACGCCCCCGCCGTATCGATCTCGAAGTCCGCATCCCGGGGCTCGTCGTAGGCCCCGCCCACACCGGTGAACCCCGGCAACTGGCCGGCCCGCGCCCGGGCATACAGGCCCTTGGGGTCCCGGGCCTCGCACACGGCCAGGGGCGTGCAGACCCACACCAGGCGGCAGCGGTCCTCGCCCACGATCTGGCGCATCCGCTGGCGATCGCTCTCCTGGGGCGAGATCAGGGCGGCGACCACCCACAGCCCGGCCTCGTTGAACAGGCGCGCCACTTCAGCCGTGCGGCGGATGTTCTCGCTGCGGTCGGCGGCGCTGAACCCGAGCGAGGCGTTCAGGCCGCCGCGCAACACGTCGCCGTCCAGCACCGTGCAGGCGATGCCGCGGGCCTGGAGCCGGCTGGCGAAGGCCTGCGCCAGCGTCGTCTTGCCCGCGCCCGACAGGCCGGTGAACCAGAGCGTGCGGGTGGCCGAAGGGGCGGAAATCTGCATGGCGGGCCGTCCGTGCTCGGCGTGCCTCAGTGCCTGTCCCAGCCCTGCAGGTGCTGCTGCGCGATCTGGCTGAGGCCGGTAATCCAGGCGTTGTCGTCGTTCATGCAGGGGATGTAGCGGAACGTCTGGCCGCCCGCGTGCAGGAACGCCTCGCGCGCTTCCTGGTTGATTTCTTCCAGGGTTTCCAGGCAGTCGCAGGGAAAGCCCGGGCACATCACGTCCACGCTGCGCGTGCCGGACTGGGCCATCTGGATCAGCGTGGGCTCGGTGTAGGGCTCCAGCCAGCGGGCCTTGCCGAACCGCGACTGGAAGGTCACCCGGTACTGCTCGGGCGAGAGGCCCAGGGCCTGCGCCACCAGCGTGGCGGTGGTCAGGCATTCCTGCTGGTAGGGATCGCCCAGCTGCACGTTGCGCGCCGGAATGCCGTGAAAGCTCATTACCAGTTGCTCGGCGCGGGCGCCCTCGCGCTTCCAGTGCGCGCGCACGCTCTGCGCCAGCGCGTGGATGTAGCCCGGGTGCGCGTGGTAGCTGTTCACGAAGCGAAACTCCAGCAGCCGCCGCTGCCTGCGCGTCCAGGCCTGCACGTCGTCCACCACGCTGGCCGTGGTGGTGGACGAATACTGCGGATACAGCGGCAGCACCAGCACGCGCTCGACGCCTTCGGCCTGCAGGGCATCGAGCTGCGAGGCGATCGACGGCTGCCCGTAGCGCATCGCATGGCGCACGCGCACGCCCAGGCCCGCCTCGCCCAGCCAGCCGCGCAGCAGCGTGGCCTGCTTGGCCGTCCACACGGCCAGCGGGGAGCCTTCCGGCATCCACACGCTCGCGTACTTGGCGGCGGATTTGGCGGGGCGGATGCGCAGGATGATCCCGTACAGGATGGGCAGCCAGGCCACGCGGGGAATCTCGACCACGCGCGGATCGCCCAGGAACTGCGCCAGGTAGCGGCGCAGCGCCGGTGCGGTGGGCGCCTCGGGCGTGCCCAGGTTGCACAGCAGCACGGCGGCACGGGACAAGCCGGCGGATTGCGCGGCGGCAGGGGGGAGGGGAGTCGGGGCGCCGGACACAGGGGCAAGCGAAGAGGGCGCGGAGGTGGGGCAGGGCATGCCCGCATTGTGGCAAAGGCCACGCACCCTTTCGGCGGGTCGCGCGCGAAACCCCTGCGCTATCCTCCCCGCATGCTCGACACCCAACGCATCCGCGCCGTCACCCTCGATCTGGACGACACGCTCTGGCCCATCTGGCCCACCATCGCCCGCGCGCAGGCCGTCCTGTGCGCTTGGCTGCAGGACCGGGCGCCCGCCACGGCCGCGCTCCTGGCCGACCCCGAAGCCGCCGCCGTGCTGCGCAGCCAGGTCGTGCAGGCGCATCCGCAGCTGTCCCACGACCTGAGCGCCCTGCGCCGTGAGAGCATCCGTGCCGCGCTGCAGCAGGCGGGCGACGACACCGGCCTGACCGACGGCGCCTTCGATGCCTTCTTCGCGGAGCGCCAGCGCGTGCAGCTGTACGACGACGCCATCGCGGCGCTGGAATTCCTGGCCGTGCGCTATCCCATCGCGGCCCTGTCCAACGGCAATGCCAACCTGGACCTGATCGGCATCGGCGCCTATTTCCAGGCCCGCATCAGCGCACGCGAGTTCGGCATCGCCAAGCCCGATCCGCGCATCTTCCATGCGGCCGCCGAGGCCCTGGGCGTGCCGGCCGGTTGCGTGCTGCACGTGGGCGACGATGCCACGCTGGACGCGCACGGTGCCCTGGGTGCGGGCATGCAGGCGGTGTGGATCAACCGCGCCGAGGCGGCCTGGCCGCACGACGGCGAGCCGCACGCCACGGTGCCCGATCTCACCGAACTGTGCCGGCTGCTGGCGTGACCTCCGCGCTCGCGGCCTTGGGCGCATGAACGCCCGGGGCCCTGGCGGCAAGGGTGTGGATGCGCCGCTAAGCGCCCAACGGAGGCGCCGATGCGTGGCCGCGCAGGGTGGGGCGGGTAGGCCCGATGGCTTTCCCACACGCGCATCCGCACGGGGATGATTGCTGAAGTGCTATGAAATAAATAGCGGCAAGGGCAATGAGTACTAGGGCATGGAGCACATTTCAATCGAAATGGCAGTGCGCAGCATGAAAGCGCCTGTGCGGCGGGCGGAACACTACGCCGGGTCCAAACGGGCGAGGTACGCCGCGACCAAATCATCATGATCGTCGGTGGCCCCGCCACCGAACCAGAAGGCCCGGGCCGCGCTGAGGGGCTGGCGGACGGGCTCGAGCGCGCGGGCGACCGTTCGAAACGGCCGCAACGCATCGGTTTCGTCGGGCGCGCCCCAGATCGGGCGCTCGCCGGCCGTGATCGAGAGAAGGTGGGGGGATCGCTCGATCGCGATGTCGGGGTCGCGGGCCAGCTCGGCCAGTGCGGGGTCGATCCGGTCCCAGTATTCGCGGCCGATGAACGTTCGCCAGCCCACATCGGCAATACCGGCTTCTTCTCCCGCCTTCCACCGATGCGGTGAACACTCCCTGCGAAGCGCGGGCTCCACCATGTCGGCGTCGGTGCTGAACGCGGCCCGATGGCGCTCCGGATCGGCGCTCAACAGGAACCTGAGGCTGCTTTTGTGGGGTGGGAGAAATCGTCCCATACCCATCGTGCCGCTGATGGTGGGCAGTTCCATCAAGGTCGCGCTGACTTCCTGCGCGAAGCCGTGCCAATGGGGCGAGTCTTGCGGTATCGCGGTCTCCAGAAAGAAACGGTCGCTGCGCTGCTCGATGCCGAAGAACGGCAAGCCGGGGTGCGGGAAGTCGGCGAGCGCGTGGCCGTAGCGGCGCAGGCCCTCGCCATACGGGGTGCCGCCGTCCCGGGCGAGATAGGCGCGGCCGTCGTTCAGGATGCGCGGCGTCGCCGGGCGGATCTTGCCCTTGTAGCCGGGAAAGTGGTACGAGGTTTCGTTCGCCGACGTGCCGAAGCGCGCTTCGAACTGGGCGTAGAGCTTGCGAAGGTGCGGGGCGATGGTCGGGGCGTGGATCGTGCCCTCCACGATCGCGATCGACCGGAACGCGGGCACGGCCACCTGTTCGTTTTCCCACATCAGAAACTCACGCATCGGTTGCCTCCCTCCCCATTTTTCCGTACCGGGGGTGTTGTTCGGAATGGCGGAATCTATCGCAGATCTTTCGGCGGGTGTTACGCCATCCCACACAACGCAAGCCCGCGGAGTGAAACCCAGCGACCAGCCATGCAGAATGTCCGGCAAGGGTTTTCAATCAACGGAGGGGTTTGGCATGCATCGACTCGATACGGGGCGTATTTTTCAACGACCGACACACGACGTCTGGCTGGCGAGTTGCCTGGTGGCATTCGGGTTGACGGCCTGTGGCGGCGGATCGGGATCCACCACGGTCACTCTCTCCGATGCCCTGAAGGTCGACACCACGTACGGCGAAGCCGGGGTGGCCGCCTTCCCGCTCGGCACGCCGTCCTTCGCCAGCCTGGGCGTGCAGCCGGATGGCAGGCTGCTGATTGCGGGCAGCAGGGTCGCGGTTCCCGCAGCCCCTTCGGGTTTCGGATCGCTGCCCGCCACGCAGACCTTTGTCGTCCGGATGGGCGCCGACGGACATGTCGACAGGGGCTTCGGCCAAAACGGCGAAGCACGGTTTTCCGTCAAGGGATACGAGTCGCTCGGCGATGTTCGACTCCAGGCCGACGGCAGAATCCTGGTGGCGGTTCAGGCACACGAGCCGTGTTTCTCACCCTCCTACCAGACCCGGTGCCTGACGGCGTCCGGGGAGCCCGGCACATGGCACCACACCGTGGTCGGCCTTACCGCGAACGGGGCGGTCGACAGCACATTCGGCACCCAGGGCGTTGCGGAGGGATTCGTCTCCACCAATCTCAACACCCTCGCGCTGGCGATCCAGCCCGATCAGAAACCCGTTCTGCTGACGTCCAACGACCGCCCCATCGTGCAAGTGTTCGGGCGTTCTTTGCGCCGCCTGTCTGCGGACGGAATCCCCGATGCCGCGTTCAATCAACCGACGGCATCGCAGCCGCCTGCGCCCTGCGAGGCCAGCGGCGCGGCGGTGATGGCGCTGCGCAACGGCAGCATCGTCACCGCAGGCCAACTGGGTGGCCGGATCTACGCTGACCCCCGATCCGACCCCGGGCTTTGCGTCGCGGTGCACGCGGGCGGGACGCGAGCGCAGACCTCCGGTGGCTGGACATCCTTCGGGGCGGAGTTGAAGGAATACCAACTCGCGCCCCATCCCGATGGCGGATTTGTCGTCGCCGCCAGAACGTGCGCGGGCAGCGACTGCCAGCTCAGCGTCGCCAAGTTCAGTGCCAATGGCGCGCTCGACACGTCCTTTGGCGACCAAGGCATCGAGCGCGTGGTGCTTCCTGCCAACTATCGCCTCAAATCCTTCTTCGTCCAGAGCGACGAAAGCATGAAGGCCTTCGGCGCCATCGAGGAAGGCGCGGCAGCGGGCACCGCTGCACGCCGGTTCCGTGCGGTGTGGACGAGCCTGACGGGCAACGGTGCACTGGCCAACAATGACACCAACGTGGCGACTTCCATTCAGGACCCGCCGACCAGAGCAGAGCCGCGCGAGGTGCTCCGGGACGGCGCGGGGCGCTGGCTCGTGATCAGCTCGGAGGAAGACAGTGCGCGCAACCTGGTGCTGAAGGTCGTGCGCACGCTGGGCACGTCCACGGGCCGTTCGTAAAACCGCTAGGCCGCGAGGAAGTCCCGGATCGCGAACAACGTGGCGTCCGGCGCCTCCGTCATCTGGTGGTGGCCGACCGGCAGGCTCGCCACCTGCACCGCCTTGCCGGCCGCGCGCGCCGCCGCGATCAGGCCCTGCGCCGCCTTCGGGTTGGTCATCTGGTCCTGCGCGCCCAGGGCGAACAGCACCGGGCAGGTGATCCGCGCGATGGCCGCCTCGCCGCCCGCATAGCGGTCGCAGGCCAGAAAGCCGCGGTGGAACACGTTCACGGCCGGGTTGCTGCGCAGCACGCGGCGACCCAGGGCCATGCCCGCGCCATAGGCCCAGAAGCCCGCGCCCGAGGGCGAGGCCAGCGTGCTGCGCGAGAACACGTTCACCATGCGCAGCGCCTTCTCGGGCGTGTTCAGGGCCGACTCGATGAGGGCGGGGGACACCTTCATCGGGTAGGCGGTGCCCACCAGCACCAGGTGCGTGATGCGGTCCTGCAGGCGGGCGGCGGCCTCCAGCGCGATCAGCGATCCCCAGCTGTGCCCCACCAGCGCGGCGCGGGCCACGCCGGCCGCATCCAGGAGCGCGGCGATGAAGCCGGCCGCCTGCTCAACGCTTTCGGGCGCATCGCCCTCGCTGCGGCAGTGGCCCGGCAGGTCCACCGCCAGCACGTTCCAGCCATGGTTGGCGAAATAGCGGCTTTGCAGCGCCCACACGCTGTGGTCGTTGAGCACGCCGTGGATGAAGACGACGGTCGGCTTGGCCGCGTCGAACGCCTTGCCGCCGGTATAGCAATAGGTGCCGTGGCCGTTGACGGTGATGCGCATCACGCACCTGCCTTTTCTGCGGCTTTCAGCGCGCGCTGCAGATCGTCGATGAGGTCGTCCGCGTCCTCCAGGCCGATCGACAGGCGGATCGTGCCCTGCGAGATGCCGGCCTGGGCGAGCGCCTCGTCGCTCATGCGAAAGTGCGTGGTGCTGGCCGGGTGGATCACCAGGCTGCGGCAGTCGCCCACGTTGGCCAGGTGGCTGAAGACCTTCAGCGTTTCGATGAACTTCTTGCCCTGCGCGCGGTTGCCCTTCAGGTCGAAGCTGAACACCGATCCCGCGCCGCGCGGCAGCAGCTTTTGCGCCAGCGCGTGGCTGGGGTGCGAATCGAGCATCGGGTGCCCCACGCGCGAGACGAAGGGGTGGCTGGCCAGGAACTCCACCACCTTCTGCGTATTGCGCATGTGGCGCTCCATGCGCAGCGGCAGCGTCTCGATGCCCTGCAGGATCAGCCAGGCCGTGTGCGGGCTCATGCACGCGCCGAAGTCGCGCAGGCCCTCGCGCCGCGCGCGCAGCAGGAAGGCGCCCACGGTGCTTTCCTCGGTGAACACCATGTTGTGAAAGCCGTCGTAGGGCTGGGTCAGCTCGGCGAAGCGCCCCGCGGTGCGCGGGCCCTCCCAGTCGAAGCTGCCGCCGTCCACCACGATCCCGCCGATCACGGTGCCGTGGCCCGACAGGAACTTGGTGGCCGAGTGGTACACCAGGTCCGCACCGTGCTCGAAGGGCCGCATGAGCCACGGCGAGGTGAGGGTGGAGTCCACCAGCAGCGGCACGCCGGCCTCGTGCGCGATGGCGCTCACCGTGGGAATGTCCAGCACGTCCAGGCCCGGGTTGCCCACGGTCTCGCCGAAGAACAGGCGGGTGTTGGGCCGCGCCGCGGCGCGCCAGCCGTCGATGTCGCCCGGGGCGACGAAGGTGGTCTCGATGCCGAAGCGTGCCAGCGTGTAGTGCAGCAGGTTCTGCGATCCGCCATACAGCGCGGTGCTGGCCACGATGTGGCCGCCCGCGCCCATCAGCGTGCAGATCGCCAGGTGCAGCGCGGCCTGGCCGCTGGCCACCGCGATGGCGCCCACGCCGCCTTCCAGGGCGGCCACGCGCTGCTCCAGCACGGCGTTGGTGGGGTTGCTGATGCGGCTGTACACGTGGCCCGGGCGTTCCAGGTTGAACAGCGCGGCCGCGTGGTCGCTCGACTCGAACACGAACGACGTCGTGAGGTGGATGGGAACGGCGCGCGCCCCGGTGGCCGGGTCGGGCGAGGCGCCCGCGTGCAGCGCCAGTGTGTCGAAGCCAGGGTCTGAGTAACCGGGCATCCGTGTCTCCTCTGTAGGGGGGTAAGCGCCGCATTGTGGGCTATATTGCGCAGGATTCAGCCAGCAGCGCCCTGGCGCGCACCACGGAGACCTCCCCCATGAAAGTCAGCGACATCCTTCGCGTCAAAGGCAACACCCTCTACACCGTCAACGCCGACGAGCCGCTGTCCCAGGCCGCTGAAATCATGTCCGAAAAGGACATCGGCTCGCTCGTGGTCATGGACTTGGGTGACCTGGTGGGCATGCTCACCTTCCGCGAAGTGATCCAGGCCGTGGTGAAGAACGGCGGTTCGGTCGGCACCCTGCTCGTGCGCACGGCCATGGACGACGCCCCGCTCACCTGCACGCTCGAGACCGACATGGACGAGGTGCGCCGCATGATGCTCAATCGCCATGCCCGCTACATGCCGGTGATGGACAAGAAGATGCTCATGGGCGTGATCAGCTTCTACGACGTCGCCAAGGCCGTCGTGGATGCCCAGAACTTCGAGAACAAGATGCTCAAGGCCTACATCCGCGACTGGCCCGAGGAAGACGCCCGCCCGGCGGTCTGATCGCTCCCTTCAAGCCCCCACAGGCCCCATGCCGGGGTATCGATTGCCTGGGTTGCTATTTTTTTAATAGCATCCGGCAGCGGGTGGGATGGTTCGGGCCGGGCCGCAAGGCTCGGTGATAATCGCGCCCCATGAGCGGCAACACACTCGGCACCCTATTCGCAGTCACCAACTTCGGTGAATCCCACGGCCCGGCCATCGGCTGCGTGATCGATGGCTGCCCGCCCGGCATGCCCCTGTCCGAGGCGGACATCCAGGCCGACCTGGACCGCCGCCGCCCCGGCACCAGCCGCCACGTCACCCAGCGCAACGAGGCCGATGCGGTCGAGATCCTCTCCGGCGTGTACGAAGGCAAGACCACCGGCACGCCCATCGCCCTGCTGATCCGCAACACCGACCAGCGCAGCAAGGACTACTCCAACATCGCCGAGAGCTTTCGCCCTGGCCACGCCGACTACACCTACTGGCACAAGTTCGGCATCCGCGACCCGCGCGGTGGCGGGCGTTCGTCGGCGCGGCTCACCGCCCCCACGGTGGCGGCCGGCGCGGTCGCCAAGAAGTGGTTGTCCGAAAAATACGGCGTTCGCTTTCGCGCCTGCATGACGCAGATCGGCGAGCTGGCCATTCCGTTCGAAAGCTGGGATCACGTGCCCCAGAACCCGTTCTTCGCGCCGGTCGCCGACGTGTCCGCGTACGAGGATTACATGGACGCGCTGCGCAAGTCGGGCGATTCGTGCGGCGCGCGCATCCGCGTGCAGGCCACGGGCGTGCCGGTCGGCCTGGGCGAGCCGCTGTACGACAAGCTGGATGCCGACATCGCCCACGCCATGATGGGGCTCAATGCCGTCAAGGGCGTGGAGATCGGCGCGGGCTTTGCCAGCGTGGCGCAGCGCGGCACCACCCACGGCGATTCGCTCACGCCCCGGGGCTTTGCCAGCAACAACGCCGGCGGTGTGCTCGGCGGCATCAGCACGGGGCAGGACATCGAGGTGTCGCTGGCCATCAAGCCCACCAGTTCCATCATCAGCCCGCGCGAATCCATCGACGTGCACGGCCAGAGCACCGAGGTCATCACCAAGGGCCGGCACGACCCCTGCGTGGGCATCCGCGCCGCACCCATCGCCGAGGCCCTGCTGGCGCTGGTCGTGATGGACCATGCCCTGCGCCACCGCGGGCAGTGCGGCGACGTCGAGCCGCCGGTGCCGCCGATCCAGGCATCGTTTCTCTGAGCCCGGGGCCCTCGGGCCGCCCGCGCCTCAGCGCGCGGCCGAGGCAGGCACGGGGGGCGCCACAGGCGCCGACGCTGCCGGCGCACCGGGGGCTGCCGTGGCCGGTGCGCTGCCCGTGGCGGCAACGGGGGCGGCGACAGGGACCGGTGCCGGCGCATGCTCCAGCCGGTACCAGCGCCAGGCGGCCACCGCCAGCACGGCGACGACCAGCAATCCCCCCGCCGCCAGCCACACCGGCCGGCGCGATTCGGCGAACGGATCGTCCAGCAACCGGCGTGCGTTGGCGGGCACGTGCGCCGTCTGCGACAGCGAGCCCCCCAGCCGCGTGTTGATGCGCATGCGGCCATTGATGGCCCAGCCGCTCGCGTCCAGGATCGGCCCCAGGCTGCGCTGGCGCAGCTTGAGCCACGCGATCAGCATGCTCGGCCCGGAAATGGCCAGCACGATGCCGATGAGCGCCAGCGGAATCCACACCCCCAGGTCCACGAACTTGCCGAAGATGCCCACCAGCACGGCGCTGATGCTGCCCAACGCCACACCGATCGCCGCCACCGTGCCCACGTCGGTGCGGCGCCCGGGCTCCACCACGGTGGAGGCGGCGGGCGTGGTGCCGCCAGCCTTGAGCGGCGTGTTGGCCAATTGCCCGGCCGTGGCGCCCAGGGACTTTTCCACCCGCGCATCGCTGGCCGAGGCCCGCTTGGCCACCTGCTCCTCGATCATCCGCAGGAATTTCTTGTAGGGCGAGAAGAACGCCTGCGCGATGCTGGTCGGGTTCTCGATCAGCTTGGTGATGGTGGCGTCCCAGTCCTGGCCCTGCCGGTCGTAGAAGACGCCGTTGCGCCCCACGAACAGAAAGTCCACGTCGCCCGCCGTGAACGCCGCCACGATGGTCATCTTCTGTCCCTTGCGCGTGCAGTCGCAGTAGGCCAGGTAGGTCTTGGCCAGTCCGGCGAGCTTGGCGTGCTTGCCCGCATCCGCCACCTGCACGGTCAGGTCGCAGCTGCGCGCGTCCAGGTACAGCGTGCCGGCCTGGAAGATCGCGCCTTCGCGCTGGTAGAACGCCGAGAACGAGACGAAGTTTTTCAGCAGCAAGAGCAGGTCGCGCCGAAAGCGCAGCAGCTTCTCGAGGTCCAGCATCTGCGTGTTGTGCGCCTTCTCGGCCTCGTCCTGCTCGATCAGGGCCATCACGCGCTCGCGCACGCCGCTCTCGTGCAACTGGCGGATGGCATCGTCCTTGAGCGCATCCAGCCGGGTGGCCGGCTTGTCGGCCAGCCATTGCTGGCAGGGGGCCAGGGCCTTTTGCACCTGCTCCCACTCTCGTTCGGTCAGCGCCTCGGCGGGGCGGCCGAGCAGCGGCTCCACCGCTTGCTCCCGGAAGGTCTGCAGGGCCTGTGCCCAGGCGGGATTGGTGCCGCGCGCCAGGGGCAGGGCGCCATGGGGCGTGATGGGCGCCAGGGGCAGGGCGGCCACCGCGCGGGACGATGCATCCAGATCGACCCCTGCCATTGCGGCGTATTCCTCCTGTGTGGGGTTGAGTGCCGCCGCCGCGCGCGGATCGTAGGCGGCGAGCCGGGACCGCGCGAAGAAATCGTCGATCTTGTGGCGTACCGCGTTCATCGCCTGCGTGGCGGCGAGCGTGCGATCGCCGAGCGCCAGCCCGGCGGTGCGGTCATTGGCCTGGGCCGACCAGGCGTGCCATTTCGCCACCTCGGCAAAGAAGGCCTCGGCATGCGCGCGGTCCACCCCTTTCAGGGCTTCCTGGCCGACGCCCTTCACGGGTTTCTGCTCGATGGGCACGCTGCCGTGCGTGGCGATGATCTGCTCGATCGCCTCCCGCGCCGGCGTGTCGTCCTGCGCCGTGTCCGGCGTGATCGCGCCATCGCCGTTGAAGCGCATGGCGCTCAGCTGTTCGCTGCGTTCCAGCACCTGGGCCAGCGTGATGGTGGTGGCATCGGGCTGGTCGGCCAGCGCGAGGATGCGCCGCGCCTGTGCCACCAGCGCGGCGCCCTCGTCCGTGGTGGCGTCGATGGCCTGCAGATCCAGCGCATCGGCCGGCCGGGCCAGCAGGTCGGGGTCGCCCAGCCGGGCACAGGCCCAGGCGCAGGCCGCCAGCAGTTCTGGCGGGCGGATGCGCCCGTCCTTGTCGGTGTCGATCAGGTCCAGCGTGCGTGGGTCGAACTCGATGCCGCGCGTGGGGCAGGCCAGGGCCACCCAGAGTTTCTGGTCCAGCTCGGCCAGGTGGGCGATATCGGCGCCGGTGCGGATGGTGACCTGGTCCACGCCACCGGCGCGAAAGAATTGCCAGGTGTGGCGGTGGGCAGGCCCGCTGGGGGTTTGGGAAGCGGATGCGGGCGAAGTGGGATGGTTGGAAATCGGCGGCTGGGATTCCATGGAGCGAGGGCGGCGGACGCGGATCGTAGCGAGGACGCCGGGCACGCAGACCGCTCCGGCGGACGAAGCGGTCCAGTTTAGAACGCAGAGGCGGCCACGTGGCCGCCTGCCTTGTCAGACAGAGCGCCGTTTTCGTTTGCTATGAAATCGATAGCTTTAGCCGCATGGTAGTCATGCGGTGAGGGCCCGAAAGACCCCATGCCATCGATTCTTACTTGCGCACTTCGTCCACGAGCGCGCGGAAGTCGTCGATGTCCTCGAAGCTGCGGTACACGCTGGCAAAGCGGATGTAGGCCACTTTGTCCAGCTTCTTGAGCTCGCGCATCACCCACTCGCCGATCTGGCTGGAAGGCACTTCGCGCTGCCCCAGGTTGAGCAGCGTTTCCTCGATGCGCTCGATGGCGCTGTCGATCTGCACCGTGCTGACCGGGCGTTTGCGCAGCGCCAGGTTGAACGAGGCCAGCAGTTTGGCCCGCTCGTATTCGATGCGCCGGCCGTCCTTCTTCACGATGGACGGAAAGTTCACTTCCGGCCGCTCGTAGGTGGTGAAGCGCTTGTCGCACGCGCCGCACTGGCGGCGGCGGCGCACGAAATCCCCGTCCTCGGCCACCCGCGTTTCCACCACCTGCGTTTCGGGGTGGCTGCAGAAAGGGCACTTCATCGGAAGGCCTCCCCATCATGCCGGCGGAAAAGGGCCGCAGAGAGGGCCGAGGCTGGCGCCAGCGCTCGTTCTGCCCCGGTTGGGCCAGGGCAGGCGGCGCTGAGCGGAGAGCGGGGCATGGATCAGCCGTAGACGGGAAAGCGCGAGGTCAGCGCGTGCACCTTGGCCCGCACCGCGGCTAGGTTGGCCTCGTCGCGCGGATTGTCCAGCACATCGGCCAGGAGATGGGCCGTGAGGCGCGTTTCCTCTTCCTTGAAGCCCCGCGTCGTGATGGCCGGCGTGCCCACGCGGATGCCGCTGGTCACCATCGGCTTCTCAGGGTCGTTGGGGATCGAGTTCTTGTTGATGGTGATATGGGCGTTGCCCAGGGCGGCTTCGGCTTCCTTGCCGGTGATGCCCTTGGCGCGCAGGTCCACCAGCATCACGTGGCTCTCGGTGCGGCCGCTCACGATGCGCAGGCCGCGCTCGATCAGCGTCTCGGCGAACACCTTGGCGTTCTTGGCGACCTGCTCCTGGTAGGCCTTGAAGCCCGGCTCCAGCGCTTCCTTGAAGGCCACGGCCTTGGCGGCGATCACGTGTTCCAGCGGGCCGCCTTGCAGGCCGGGGAAGATGGCGCTGTTGATGGCCTTCTCGTGCTCGGACTTCATCAGGATGATGCCGCCGCGCGGACCGCGCAGGCTCTTGTGCGTGGTGGAGGTGACCACGTCGGCATGGGGCACGGGGTTGGGGTACTGGCCCGCGACCACGAGGCCGGCGTAGTGGGCGATGTCCACCCAGAAGATCGCGCCGATTTCCTTGGCGATCTTTGCGAAGCGCTCGAAGTCGATGCGCAGGGAATAGGCCGATGCGCCGGCGATGATCAGCTTGGGCTTGTGTTCACGGGCCTTGGCTTCGAGCGCGTCGTAGTCGATCTCTTCCTTGTCGTTGAGGCCGTACGAAACGATGTTGAACCACTTGCCGCTCATGTTCAGCGGCATGCCGTGCGTCAAGTGGCCGCCTTCGGCCAGGCTCATGCCGAGGATGGTGTCGCCGGGCTTGAGGAAGGCCAGCAGCACGGCCTGGTTGGCCTGCGAGCCGGAGTTGGGCTGCACGTTGGCGGCTTCGGCGCCGAAGAGCTTCTTCACGCGGTCGATGGCCAGTTGCTCGACCACGTCCACGTTCTCGCAGCCGCCGTAGTAGCGCTTGCCGGGATAGCCTTCGGCGTACTTGTTGGTGAGCTGCGAGCCCTGGGCGGCCATGACGGCGGGGGATGCGTAGTTTTCGCTGGCGATCAGCTCGATGTGCTGTTCCTGGCGAACGTTTTCGGCCTGGATGGCCGCCCAGATTTCAGGGTCGGCCTGGCTGACGAGGATATTGCGTTGGTACATGTTGGCAGTCCTATGAACTGGTGTCCCTTGAAACAAGGGCTGCCCAGGCGAACGGCGGAACACAGCAGGCCTTTCAGCCCGTGCGGCACGCTCCCCAGTGGTTCACAGGGGGTGAACCCCTGTCGGTTTCCACGTCAGCGGCGGCAGTGGAGTGCCGCGCCTATCGCCAGTTGCGTACCCCGCGAGTGTAGCTGACCGCACCGGGCCTGGAGCCCGAGGATGAATCGATGCCCCAAGCCGGGCACCGTCGGTTCAAAGGTCGGAGAGAAGCGCGACCTTGTCGGCGCTGGCCTTGGGGGCTTCCGCTTCGGCGGCCGCCTTGGCGGGAACGGTCTGTGCCGGCGCCTGCGTGGAGAGCATCGGCGGGGCAGCCGGCGTGGCAGGAGCCGGCGGTTGCAAGGGCACCGACCGGCCGCTGGCCACCTGGCGCAGGCGGAAGTGCTCGGCCAGCACCTTGGCGGCGTACCCGCCATCGTCGGGCAGATTGGCCGCGCCGACGTAGTAGCGCAAGCCGCCTTCGAGGGAGCCGGCGCGGGTGATGCATTCCTGCAGCACCTTCACGCCCACGCGCAGGTTGCTCACCGGATCGAAGGCCGCGAAGTGGCCGCCGAAATTCTGGTACTTGTCGGTGTGCACGTTCGTCATGACCTGCATCAGGCCCTGGGCGCCCACCGCGCTCTGGGCGAAGGGGTTGAAGCTCGATTCCACGGCCATGATCGACAGGATCAACGTGGGGTCCAGTTTGGTCTTGCCGCCGATTTCGTAGGCCTCGGCCACCAGCACTGCCAAAGGCTCCGGCGCCACGCGGTACTTCTTGCTCAGCCAATAGGTAACGGCTGCCTGCTCCTTGGGGAGTTCCTTCGGATTGCTCGCCGTGGCGCGCTCGCTGGCTTCCGGCTCGATGGGCGTGCCCATGACCGCGACCTGGCGGGCTTGCAGCCAGCCCATCAGCTTTTCTTCTCCGGTCTGGCGCAGGTCGGGACGTGCGGTCAAAGTGATGACGGCAAAAGCGACAGCCAAGCCGAGGAGGGCGAAGCTGCTGTGGGTGATTTCAAGAAAACCGTCGATCACATCGGATGCGAACGTTCGCACTCCGGCGACCACTGTTCCTAACGCTGTCATGTAGCTTTTCCTTTCTGAGTCGAGGCCTGAGCAAGGTGGCCCACAAGGGGCCAGGCCGTGCCAGGCATCTCGCCTGGATTGGTACGCCATCAGGTTCGCATTGCCTCCGGAGAGCGTTCAATGACCGAACTGACTTAGCCGGGATCGGCAGCGGATGGAAGATCGTCAACCCCGTTTTTCAGGGCTCGCGGATTCTAGGAGGGCTCTTAATACAGAGTCAATACTAACAAAGCCGATCGTTAGATCAATTGGATCTTAAAAATCTGATAGGAAACACAGGTTTATAGGGTGCATCGGCACTCTTGCATGAGGCATCGTTACCGCTTCTGCAGCCCCACTGTGATGAATGCAATCGAGGCATGGATAGCGATTGAAAATCCAGCTTGTGGTGGTCCGTCAACTTGGCTAAAGTGGCCTTGCCTGAGTGATTCAGGCATCGCCGGACGAAGCGGAGCCGCCCTCCAGACGCATGCAGTGCACTGAAGGTGACTGGTCAAACTTCCAAGGCAGAGCCCGGAGGCAATACCTTGCCTCCTGCCCCGTGGACGTTCAAACTCCAGGGTGCAAATGATGGCAAAAGACCGTTGTGTCAGCCGTCAAGCCCGGTGCGGATCGACAGATCCCACCGGGCTTTCTTTTTTGCGACTGGTTACATGTTGTGCTGGCCGATTTCTGCTCGAATCCCATGATCTGTGCAATAGAAACCGGACTCTGACGTGCCTCTGCAAGCGCTTTCGATCATCAAAAAACTGTGGGTGCGCCGCGTGGTGTGGGCGTTGCTGGCCTGGCTGGGACTCTGGGCGCTGGCCTGGGTCGTGGTTCCGCCCGTGCTCCGCTATGTGCTGCACACCACAGTGTCCAAGCAGTTGGGGCGAGAACTGTCTGTCGGGACGATCAATTTCAAACCATGGACCCTGGAGCTGGAACTGCGGGATCTGAGAATGGCGGCAGAGACTTCGGGCAAGGAACCCCAGGTAGAAATTCAGCGCCTCTATATAGATGCGGAACTGCAGTCCCTTTGGCATCTGGCGCCGGTGATCGACGCGCTGGAGATCGATGGACCCACGTTGCGCCTGGCGCGCACGTCGGCTGGGCAGACCGACTTCGATGACCTGCTGAAAAAGCTTTCGGCACCATCCTCGGCGACGGCTGCGCCCGATGCGCAGCCCCAGCGGTTTTCGCTCTACAACATCGTGGTGAGGGATGGCGCCGTGGATTTCGGCGATGCGCCGCAAAAACGGGCCCACACCGTGCGTGGATTTTCCCTGAGCGTGCCGTTTCTGAGCAATCTGCTGGCGGACCGCACCGTGAAGGTCGCGCCCCATCTGGCCTTTCAGCTCAACGGCACGGCGTTCACGACCGGGGCCCAGAGCACGCCCTTTCTGGACAGCCGGGACACCGAAGCCACGCTGCAGTTCAAGGGGCTGGATCTGCAGCCGTTCCTGGCCTACCTTCCTCCCGGCATGCCGGTGCGCATCGAGCAAGGCACGCTGGACGCCGATCTGCGGCTGACGTTCCAGAAACAGTCCGAACCCGCTCTCTCGGTGAGCGGCGTCGTGCAGGTCCATGGTGCACGCGTGAGCGATCTACAGGGGGGGCCACTGCTGTCGTTCGACATGGCCACCGCCCAGGTGGCGGCGCTGCAGCCCTTCCAGCGGAAGGTGCATGTGGCCTCGCTGGAGTGGCGTGGGCCGCATGCGACGGTGCGGCGTGACCGGGAAGGGCGCATGGCCGTGCTGGGCGGCGCGGCACAAGGCCAGGGTGCCACGAAGGCGGAGACCACTGCGGCTCCCGATGCGCCGTGGGATGTGGTGGTGGATCGGGTGGCCATCAACGGAGGGCAGGTGGACTGGCTGGACGAGGGGACGGCGGTGCCCGCCCGTATCTCGGCACGCGACCTGCGGGTGCGCGCGACCCGGCTGGCCTTGCCACTCACCCGGCCAGTGCAGTTCACCGCGGATGCCCGGCTGTCATCGGAAGCGGGGAGCGACGCCGCGACCCTGTCGCTTCAAGGGGAGGTGCTGGCGCAATCGGGCCGCGTGGCCGTGTCCGCCCGCGGCTGGCCGCTGTCCATGGCCCGGCCGTACTTGGCCAATCTAGTCCAGCCCCAACTGGACGGAACGCTGGATTCCGATGGGGGCGTCGCCTGGAACGGCTCCTCATGGGCGGCAAAGATCGCCAAGCTGTCGGTGGACCGCGCAGAATGGGCCTGTGCCCCGGCTGGGCGGGACTGCCCAGCGGGGACCGCCACGGTCTCGGGCCTGCGCAACAACGCGGCCTGGGCCGAAATCGGCCGCATCGAGGTCGAGGATGCGTTGATCCGGATGCCGCAGCGCACCGTTGCCATCGCGCGGGTGGTGACATCGCAGCCCAAAGTGCGCCTGGAGCGCACTGGGGACGGGCGCTGGATGGTGGAGCGCTGGCTGACGACGGTGCCCGATACCGCAGGGAAAGGCCGTGTGCCAGTCACCGCCGCAACGCGGACGGATGCCGCCCCCGGCTGGAGCGTGCAACTGGCCGACGTGTCGGTGGACGGTGGAGCGCTGGCGTTCAACGATGCGGCCAAGGCACAGCCTGTGGCGGTACTGCTCGACACCTTCCAGATGCGGGCCAAGGGCCTGGCATGGCCGGTGAATGCCGGCGCACCTCCAGTGTCGTTGTCGCTGTCGGCACGACTGGGGGCCGGGCGGACGGATCCCGGCAACCTGGCCTATGAAGGAACGGTGCAGATGACGCCCCTGCTGGCACAAGGCAAGGTGCAGGCGTCCCGCCTGCCACTGCATCCCTTCAAGCCGTATGTGGACAACCCGTTGGCGGTCGATGTGGTGCGTGCCCTCGGCAGCTTCAATGGCGAGGTGCGTTACGCCGCGCAAGCCGACGGACCGGCCGTCGGCGTGCGAGGCAATGCCGCACTGGACGACGTGCGGGTGAGGGCCCTGGCCGTTCGCCCAGCCGCGAATGGACCGGTCGACGGTGCCGCACCCATCCGTGGGGAAGAACTACTGAACTGGAAGTCGCTGGCCCTGCAGGGGGTGGATTTCACCCTGGCGCCCGGAAAGCCAACCGCGCTCGACGTCAAGGAAACGGCGTTGAGCGACTTTTTTGCCCGCATCATCGTTCAGCCGAATGGGCGCATCAATCTGCAGGACCTTGCTCAGCCTGCCCAGGGGCCACCCGGTGTATCGGCAACAGCGGAGGCATCCCCCGAGATCACCGCAGCGGCCGGCTCGAAGCCGCCCCAGGCCGCCAAGCCGTCAATGGCGCCGGTCATGCGTTTCGGCCCCGTGGTGCTCACTGGCGGTTCGGTGCGTTTTACCGACTCGTTTGTTCGGCCCAACTACTCGGCGGACCTGAGCGAATTGAATGGTCGCCTGGGGGCTTTTGCCTCCGCGCCCCCCGGCGAGGGTGGTGAGCCCGCCATGGCCGAACTTCAACTGCGCGGACGGGCGCAGGGCTCCGCCTCGCTCGACATCACGGGGCGCCTGAATCCGCTGGCCAAGCCCTTGGCACTGGACATCCAGGGGCGGATGCGCGATCTGGAACTGCCGCCTCTCTCGCCCTACAGCATCAAGTACGCGGGCCATGGTATCGAGCGGGGCAAGCTGAGCATGGACGTCAACTATCGTGTTCTGCTGGATGGTCAATTGACGGCCAGCAACAAGCTCGTGCTGAACCAGTTGCGTTTTGGCGAGCCGGTGGAGGGCGCTCCGGCCAGTTTGCCCGTGCGTCTGGCCGTTGCCTTGCTGGCCGACCGCAATGGTGTGATTGACGTCGAGCTGCCGATCAATGGCTCGCTGAACGACCCCCAGTTCCGCCTGGGGCCGGTGATTTTTCGCGCGGTGGGCAACTTGGTGATGAAGGCGATCACTTCGCCCTTTTCCCTGCTGGCCGGATGGATGGGGGGCAGTTCTGAGCTGGATCGCGTCAACTTCGCCCCGGGCAGCGCGGCACTGGACGATGAAGCCCGAAAGACGCTCGACAAGATCGGACAGGCACTCTCCGAGCGACCGGGACTGAACATGACTGTCGCCGGCCACGCTCAGCGAGAGGCCGAACAAGAGGGCTGGAAACGGGCCGCGCTGCAGTCCCGGGTGGCGGCACAAGCGCGCCGCATAGCTGCGCGGGGCGATCAAACGCCCTCGGAACCCCAGGCGCTGGCGTCGGGTTCGCCGCAGTACGCTGACTCGCTCAAGGAGGTGTATCGCCGCACCGACATGGCCAAGCCCCGCAATCTGGTCGGCATGGCGAAGGATCTGTCCGTGCCAGAAATGGAAGCCTTGTTATTGGCGGACATGGCGATTCCCGATGACGCGATGAGAGAACTGGCACAGGCACGGGCGGTAGCGGTCCGTGACTACCTGGCGGGGCGGCAAGTCGCGCTGGGACGATTGTTCGTCGGCGCACCGAAAATCGATTCGGAGAGTGCGAACGGCGCACCCCACGCCGAACTCACTTTGTCCACTCGCTGACGGGGCGCATCCGGTGGAAACAAGCTTTTTCATCCATCCATGGCAGTGGGCTACATTGCCGTATTGCAGTCGCAGCGCGGCACCCCATATTCAACGCTCCAGTGTCTGAACCATGGCCCCGTGTGCCCGCTGAGTCCGAATAAAAACGCCCCATATAGGGGACTTGCTAAAACCGGGCGAAAATAGCGCCCTTGTCGGCGGCGTCATCTGCGCTGCCTGTAGGCGCTGGCTCCCTCGGCCACGGCCTTTTACCCCCCTGAATCCATGTTTCCCTTTTCTTCTCGCAACAAAATGTCTGACGCACCCGAAGTGAACCCGGCCCCGGCCAAGCACACCGAGCCGCATCCTTTGGATGCGCTGACGGGCGGCGCGTTTTCCGCCGCGACCTCGGGAGAGAGGGCATCGCGCATCCGCGAATGGCTTCAGACCCAGCCGTCGCCGGAGCAGTTGCAGGAGGTGTTCAAGGAACTGAGTGGGCGCGACAAGGGCGCGGCCCGTGCTGTTCGCGAGCGCCTTGATGAAATCCGGCGCGCCAAGGGCCAGGAGGCGATTGCTGCCGAGTGGGCCGAAAAGGCGCAGGGCTTGCTGGCTGCCGCCAAGCTGAACATCGCCGACGCGCTGGCTTGGCAGCGCGACGCGGCCAAAGCGGGAGCCCCTTTGTCACGGGAACCTTTGGCGTCACTCAAGGTGCAATTGGCAGAGCGCATGAAGGTCATCGAAGATCTGCAGCACCGTGTGCAGGTGCAGCGGGAGGCCGCAGTGTTGCTGGCCCAGCGCATCGAGGTGCTTTCCACCAAGCCCTGGCGTGATGCCCAGGCCGCATTGGAGGCGCTGCGCACCGACGTGGGCCGCTGGCAGCAACAGGCTCAGGAACTGACGGACGACCCATCCTGGGCCAGCGTGGAAGCGCGTTTCCCGCCGCTGCTGGATGCCTCGCGCACCCAGCTTCTCGTGGTGTGGGATGCATTCCAGCCTGCAGTCGCTCAGGCGGTGGCGGCGGCGGAAGATCCTGCGGCAGCCTTGCCTCCGGTTCCCGTGTGGGCGGATGAGCTCCGTGTGGCCCGTGGTCAACCATCGGAAGCCGCCGCGGCGCAGCCGGCCGCGCGGCCACCTGCACGCTCCAAGGTGGATCCTGAAGTGCGAGACAAGGCCGTGCAGGCCGTGCGCGACGCATTGGTCAAACTGGAGCGTGAGACGGCGGAAGGCCACGGCAAAGCCAGCGCAGGCGCTGCGGCTGCTTTGCGCAGCGTGCTGAAAACCCATGGCAAGCACATCGACGCGGCATTGGAGCAGCAGGTGCATACGGCTTTGGTCGCGGCGGGTGAACTCGAAGGCTGGCAGCGCTGGAGCGCAGACCAGGTTCGTGAAGACTTGGTGGCCCGTGCGGAAGGGTTGCTGCAACGTCCCGAAGGCCAGGCTTTGGGCGGTCGCAAGATGCAGGAAACGCTGCGCCAGTTGCGCGAGCAGTGGAAACAGGCCGACCAAGGGGGGCCGGCCAACCATGCGCTGTGGAAAAAATTCGACGAGGCTTGCAATGCCGCCCACAAGGTGGTCGAGGCGTGGCTGGAAAAGGTGCGGGCCGATGCGGCTGAATACAAAGCCCAGCGTGTGGCCTTGCTGGACGAGGTGAAGGCTTGGACGGCGGCCCAGGCAACGGCCGCACAGCCCGACTGGAAGGCGGTCAACCGTGCGCTCCACCAGTTCGGCGATCGGTGGCGCGATGGTGGTCATGTCAGCGAAAAGGTGTTCGCCGAACTGCAACCCCAATGGAAAGAAGCCATGGCGGCCGCCGCCGCGCCGCTGGAAACCGCGCAGAAGGACAGTCTGGCACGTCGGCACGCGCTGATCGACGAGGCAATCGCCTTGGGGGCTGCGCCGACACTGCGGGTCGACGCGGTGAAGGCACTGCAGCAGCGCTGGCAGGCCGAGGCGCAGTCCGTGCCACTGGATCGCAAGCACGAACAGAAATTGTGGGATGCCTTCCGCAAGCCGATTGACGAAGCGTTCAATCGCAAATCCTCTGACCGGGACAAGATGGCTGGCGAGATCAGCGCCCGGGACCGCGTCGTGTTGGAAGCCTCCAAGGCGCTCGAGGAGGCGAATGCCAGCGGCGATGCGCAAAAGATCCGTGGCGCAATGGTCGCTCTGGAGGCTGCGCTGCGTGGACAGGCATTGGCCAATGAAGCGGCAGCATCCGCTGCGCAGAACAGGCCAGCCGCTGCGCCGGACAACGTGACTTCCGCACCCGCAGAGGGGGCCACGGCTTCGGAAGGAGAGGGCGCCGATGCAGATCAGGCTCCGCCGCCTGCCGCGGCGCCGAAGCCTGCACCGCGTCCCGTGGTGGCTGTGCGTGGCGACGATCGCCCGGGTATGAAGAAAGATGCGCCTGCACTACCGGGCCGTCCAGCACGGCCGGGAGACCGCAAAGACGGACGTGGTCCGCGCGATTCCTCCGGCCCGGGCCGGGGTGGCGATGCTCGGGGCGACCGGTTCGGGGATCGGGGTGATCGGTTTGGGGACCGTTCGGAAGCCCGCGGTCCTCGCTTGGGCGACAGCGCTTTCCGTGCCCAGCGCGAGGCACTCGAACATGCGCAACTCACACTGCGCAAACTGGCTGCGCAAGCGCATGGCGAGGCACTCACCCAGCTGATTGCCGCTTGGCAAAAACGGGACGCAGCCCAGTTGCCCAGTGTGCAAGAACTGGGAGTGCAAGCGTCCGTCCGCACGGCATGGACCCAGGCGGTTTCTGCCGCGCCCCAAGGGGATGCATCGGAGGCTTTGCTGAGGCTGGAAATGGCGGCCGAGGTGCCGACCCCTGCGGAGCAGTTGCAGGCCCGCCGTGCACTCCAACTGCAGTTGCTCACCCGCCGAAACGATCCCACGCCCGTCCAGACGTGGGGGCAGGATGTGGCCCGGGTGCTTGCAAGTGCAACCGACGAAACCAGCGCCCGCAGGTTGCAGAACGCGTTGAAGACCCTGCTGCGTAAATAATAAGCGCGAAGTACAGCAAGGCCGTTGGCCCGACCGGCCTTGCTGTTCTACCAAACCGCCAATGGAGAACTGCGGGTTGGTTGTTTGCAGAAGGCTCCAGCCTAAGGTTGCGCAGCCACGCCTATGGCGTAGCGGCCTATCACGGAATGAGCCGAGCCATGACGGCAGGTTCATGGTGCATCGGGCAAAAAAAAGCCGCTGTTTTCACAGCGGCTTTTTTGAATTTGGTGCCCAGGAGAGGACTCGAACCTCCACGATGTTACTCGCTAGTACCTGAAACTAGTGCGTCTACCAATTCCGCCACCTGGGCATTTCAGGAAAGACTTGAATTATAGAGTCTTTTTTGAAGGCTCTGGCTGAGTTGCGAAATTTATTGTTGGGACCATGCCATGCGCCGGGAATGCGGACAATAAAAAAGCCGCTTCAAAAGAAGCGGCTTTTTTGGCCGACAACCCTGCAGGTTGTCGTTAAACTTGGTGCCCAGGAGAGGACTCGAACCTCCACGATGTTACTCGCTAGTACCTGAAACTAGTGCGTCTACCAATTCCGCCACCTGGGCATTTCAGGAAAGACTCAGATTGTATATCAAAAAAACGACCCCTGGCGCACCTGCTGCGCGCAATGAAGACGAGATCGAAGGAAGTGTGCAGGGGCATCGCGACGGGCATGGATTTGTGCAGCGAGACGACGGCGAATCCGATATCTATATTCCCCCCAACGAGATGCGGGCCGTGCTCCACAAGGATCGCGTGCGTGTCCGGATCGTTTGCCAGGATCGCCGGGGCCGTCCGGAAGGGCGCGTGGTTGAAATCGTCGAGAGGCCCGACCAGCCCATCATCGGGCGATTGCTTCAAGAGAGCGGTGTCTGGCTCGTGGCCCCGGAAGACAAGCGATATGGCCAGGATGTTTTGATCCCCAAAGGCGCCACCGGAGCGGCCAAGCCAGGGCAGGTGGTTGTGGTTCAGCTGACCGAGCCTCCAGCCCTGTTCGGGCAACCGGTCGGTCGAATCACCGAGGTGCTGGGAGAGGTGGACGATCCGGGAATGGAGATCGAGATCGCGGTGCGCAAATACGGTGTGCCGCACGAATTTTCGGCCGATGCTTTGGCGCAGGCCAAGACATTGCCCGATAAGGTCCGCGCGCAGGACAAGCGCAGTCGGGTGGACCTGACGGACGTGCCGCTGGTCACCATCGATGGCGAAGACGCGCGCGATTTCGACGATGCCGTGTACTGCGAGCCCGCCAAGGTCGGGCGTGCCAAGGGGTGGCGCCTGCTGGTGGCCATCGCGGATGTGAGCCACTACGTGGAGACCGGCAGTGCGATCGATATCGACGCCTATGACCGGGCGACGAGCGTGTATTTCCCCCGGCGCGTGATTCCCATGCTGCCCGAGAAACTGTCCAACGGTTTGTGTTCGCTGAACCCCGAGGTCGAGCGCCTGTGCATGGTGTGCGACATGCTCATCACGGCCAAGGGCGATGTGCATGCATACCAGTTCTATCCCGCGGTGATGTTCAGCCACGCCCGCTTCACCTACACCGAGGTGGCCGCCATCCTGGCCAACACCCGTGGACCGGAGGCGACGAAGCGCAAGCCCCGTGTCAAAGACCTGCTCAATCTGCACGACGTTTACAGGGCCCTGTTGGCTGCGCGGCATGTGCGAGGTGCCGTGGATTTCGAAACGACCGAAACGCAGATCATCTGCGACGATAACGGCCGCATCGAGAAGATCGTTCCACGCACCCGCAACGACGCGCACCGCCTCATCGAAGAAGCCATGCTGGCCGCCAACGTCTGCAGTGCCGATTTCATCGCACAAGGTGGGCAGCCTGGCTTGTTCCGGGTGCATGAAGGACCGACGCCGGAGAAGCAGGAGATCCTGCGCAATTACCTCAAGGCCATGGGGGTGGGCATGTCCATTGGCGACGATCCGAAGCCTGGCGACTTCCAGGCCATCGCTGACGCCACCAAGGACCGTCCGGACGCTCAGCAGATCCATACGATGCTGCTGCGATCGATGCAGCAAGCCATTTACACGCCGATCAACAGCGGCCATTTCGGGCTTGCATTCGAGGCCTACACCCACTTCACCAGTCCGATACGCCGTTACCCCGATCTGCTGGTTCACCGGGTGATCAAGGCCATCCTCGGTAAAACCAAGTACCGGTTGCCGGCATTGCCCACGCCAGGCGAAGCCCATGCCAAGCTGGCAAAGCGCCTGGCTGCGCGCGTTGCTGCGCCCACCATGCAACCACGCAAGGAAGCACCGGTGAGCACCCGGGAAACACAGGCCTGGGAAGCGGCAGGGCTGCACTGCAGCGCCAATGAGCGCCGGGCGGACGAGGCCAGCCGGGATGTCGAAGCCTGGCTCAAATGCAAGTACATGCGTGAGCACCTGGGCGAGGAGTACAGCGGCGTGGTCAGCGCGGCCACCAGCTTCGGCATTTTCGTGACGTTGGACGCCATGTATGTCGAAGGCCTGGTACATATCACCGAGCTGGGCGGTGAATATTTCAAGTTCGATGAGGCCCGCCAGGAATTGCGCGGCGAACGCACCGGAATACGCTATGCGATCGGCTCGCGCGTACGGGTGCAGGTGAGCCGCGTGGATCTCGATGGCCGCAAGATCGATTTCCGGCTCATGCGGGAAGGTGAAGACCTTGCGCCCCTTCGGCCAACGAAAGGCAAGGCAACCGCGGGCGCAGGCTCCTCCGACAACCGCTCTGCGCATGCGGCCAGCCCCTCGAACAGAAAATCCCCTGGTAGATCCGCTACCCGGGCGTCGACCGACGAGCGCTCCTCGCGCAAGCAGTCGCCCAAGGCGACTGGCAAGCGTGCCGGACCGCCTGCAAAGGGCCGCAAATCCCGCAGATGAACGTTATGCGCAGCTACGTTGAAAAAAGTCGCATGAGGAATGGTCGATGAGTGATGTATCCAAAGTAGCCGTCGTGACAGGCGGCGGGTCGGGCATTGGCAAAGCCGCTGCGTTGGCCTTGCTGAAGGACGGATGGCGTGTGGTCCTGGCTGGGCGCCGGGAATCGTTGCTGCATGCGGTGATTGCCGAAGCCAGTGCCGGGGGGCAAGCCTTGGCGGTTCCGACCGACGTTGCGGATCCCGTTGCAGTTCGGGCCTTGTTCGACCGAGCGGTGGAGGCCTTCGGACGGGTGGACTTGCTGTTCAATAATGCTGGCGTTGGCGCGCCGGCTGTGCCCATTGACGAGCTACCGCTGGAGCAATGGCACAGGGTGGTCGGCACCAATCTCAACGGCATGTTCTATTGCCTGCAGCAGGCCTTTCGTGTGATGAAGGCGCAGCAGCCGCCAGGCGGTCGCATCATCAACAACGGTTCCATCTCCGCGCATGCTCCTCGCCCGCATTCAATCGCCTACACGGCCACGAAACACGCAGTTTCTGGACTCACCAAAACCGCGTCTTTGGACGGCCGCAAATACGACATTGCAGTGGGCCAGATCGATGTGGGCAATGCGGGTACAGAGCTTGCCCAGCGCATGACGCAGGGGGTGCAGCAGGCCAACGGGCAAATAGCGGCTGAGCCGCTGATGGACGTACATATCGTGGGCCAGTCGGTGCTCTACATGGCCAATCTGCCTCTGGAGGCCAATGTCATGTTCCACACGGTAATGGCCACCAAGATGCCATTCGCGGGGCGAGGGTAGAACCTTCTGATCGATGGGATGAGGCCGCAATTTGCGGCCTCTCCTTCGTTAAGCAACCGAAGGCGAAAGATTGCTTATGGTGAAGTCGGAGCAGCGAAGGGGTGTGTGGTTCATGGGTGAAGCAGTGCCTACCCGTTCCATGCCCAAGGAAATAGCGCTTTGCCCGGCTGAAGACTTGGTCACATCGGCAGATGAAAAGGCCACGCTCTGTTCAGGACTGCGCTCTTGGTATGTGGACAGGAAGGGCCAGGATTTACGGGTCATTTCTATCTCCTAGAAAAGTGCAGGCGCCGGGTTGGCGATGCCTTGTTGCCAATCGCTCGACAAGTATTTCCGCAGCCTGTTTCGCTTTTTGTAGGACAGAACAGAACGATGATCTCGGCCTGGCGCTCAGGGCTGAAGCAATTGCCCGTACAGATCAGAATAGACCCTGGCCGATGCGTCCCAACCGAAGGTTTGCCGCATTCCGGCGCGTTGAAGCGATTCCCAGGTGACGGGTGATTGCCATGCCGCGATGGCCCGCTGCACCGCTTCGTCAAACATTTCCTGAGTGGCGGCCGGCATGATGAATCCGGTGCCTGCCGCCTGAGGTGAATCAGCGTCCACGACGGAGTCCGCGAGTCCACCCGTGTTCGTCACGATCGGTGGTGTTCCGTAGATCTGGCTGTACATCTGGTTCAGTCCGCATGGCTCGAATCGCGAGGGCATGAGGAAACAGTCCGCGCCCGCCTCGATCTGGTGGGCCAACGATTCATCAAAGCCCAGCGTCACGCTGATGTGCTCAGGGTGCAGGGCCGCCAGATGCGTGAAGCGGGACTGGATCGCAGCATCGCCATTGCCCAAGACGACAAGCTGTGCCCCTTGCTGCACCAAACGCTCCGCGCCCTCCACCACGAGATCGACGCCTTTTTGCTGGGTGAGCCGTCCGACCAGACCGAACAGCATGCGGTTTTCCGCAGTATCCAGCCCGCATTGCTGGCGCAACGCGGTTTTGTTCAGCGCCTTGCCCGATGGGCTTTCCAAACTATAGGGCGCAGCGATCAGAGGATCGCTCGCCGGGTTCCATGCGTTCGTGTCGACGCCATTGAGAATGCCGTGCAAGGCGTCCGCACGCTCCTGCAGCACCCCGTCCAAACCGAAGCCAAGTTCGGGGCCCTGGATTTCGCGTGCGTACGTGGGGCTGACGGTGGTGATGGCGTCTGCAAAATTCAGGCCGGTTTTGAGCATCGACATGCCGCCCCAGAATTCGACACCCGCGATACCACGGTGCTCCGGCGGAATCTCCAGCGCATCGCATGTCTGCATCGGAAAGATGCCCTGGAATGCCAGGTTGTGCACGGTGATGATGCTGCGTGCCACTGGAGCGCCGTCGGCCGTGGCACGCGCTTGCGCCAGATAGAACGGCGCCAGCCCAGTGGGCCAATCGTTGGCATGCACGATGTCGGCCTGCCATCCACAGGGCGTAGCATGTGTTCCCATCATGGCCGCGACGCGGCTGAGCAGGCCAAAGCGCAACGCGTTGTCATCGTGATCCGTGCCGTTGGGTGCGCCGTAGGGCGTGCCAGCGCGTGCATAGAGTTGAGGGCACGAAAGCAGGTAGAGGATGAAGCCGTCTTCCTGGCGCAGTTGCAGCAATTGCGCTGCAGGCCAGGCACCCTGCGGCGCAATGGCAAACAAGCCGACGATCTGGCCAGTGATGGTCATATCGCCGTAGGCCGGCATGAGCAAGGCAACATCGTGCCCCAGGGCTGACAACGCACGGGGCAGGGCGGCACTGACATCGCCCAGCCCACCGGTTTTGACCAGTGGGGCGCATTCAGGCGTGACGAAGAGGACTTTCATTCGACGTCCTCGGGCACCAACACCACGAATGGCAAGGTACCGCCCTCTGGTTGCAACTCGCCCATCAGCATGTCCAGTTGCAGGCCTTCATCTTTGTCGGCTACCAGGAACACTCCCGTCATCCAGTTTTTCCACCTTGGAATTTTGTCCAAGGAAGGATGTGCCGCGGCAAGCGCGACGCGGGTTCCACGCCAACCCATCGCGGTCAGCCCGTACAGCAACCGCGAGCAGACAACCACAATGGCTTTGCCTTCCCGGAAGCGTGCAAACGCGACGGCATGTTCGGCGCTCGGCCCCTCCAGGGTCAGAGGAAGGTAGGTGGCGTTCAGGAACAGCTCCGGCATTTTCTGCCGCAACTGCAGCAGCCGCCATGTGACCAGTTGCTTGATCAGAGGCGCCGGAGATGCGCCTAGCATCTCTCGCCATGCGTCGGTCTTGGGATACCCCAGGGCGTAGTGCGAGCGCACTGTTTCCAGTGAACGCTCCAGTTCCGTGAAATCGACGGGCCTGCGGTTGTCCGGGTCCACGAGGCTGAAGTTCCACTGCTCGCAGCCTTGGTAGATGTCGGGCACGCCGGGGACCGTCAGCTTCAGCGCAAGCTGGCAAAGGCTGTTGCGAAATCCGTAGGGGGCGATGGACTGGACGAATTTCTCCAGTTCGCGCACGAAACGATCCGTAGAGAGCGCGCCGTCGATGTAGCGGTCAACGGCTGCCTCATAGGCCTCGTTGGGAAACAGCCAGTTGGTCGCCTGCTTGGCCTCGCGCATGGCTTTGACCATGTACTGCTTGGCGCGGTCTCGCAAGCCGATCCGCTCCTCCGCATCGGCGCCTTCTGCGGGCCAGATGCCGACCAGGGCTTGATAGAGCGCCCAGAGATCATGGGGGCTGGGAACCACCGCACCGTCGATCTCCGTCGTGAAACGGGTCCCGAGTTCGCGCAGTTGAATCGCCGTGTCTTCCCACAGCGCCGGAATCTCGGACAGCACGTTCAGGCGGGCGCGCAGATCTTCCGAGCGCTTGCTGTCATGCGTGGAGGTCGCCAGCAGCCCATGCGGCAATCGCCGCGACCGTTGCAGGTTGGCCTGATGGAATGCGGCGCCGGACAATCCGAAACGCCGCGGCTCCGAGCCGACATCGTTCAGCGACACCAGGCGCACATAGCGGTAGAACGCCGTATCCTCTACGGACTTCGCCATCACCGGCGCCGTGAACTGTTGCCAGCGGCGCAGGAACGCGCCCCGCAACGCGGGTAGGTGCTGGCCTTCCGTACCGACAAAGACGCCTTGCAGGTACGCGAGCACACCGCCCTCGGCGGTGCCCATGCGGCGACGTGCCGCCGCAATGGCCCATTCGATGTGTTGCCGATCCGTGTCGGACAGCCCCGTGCCGTCGGGCGCGATGTAGGTGCGGTAGACGGGGAAGACGGCCGCCACCTCCGTCAGCGCGATGCGCAGCTGGTTGCGCGTGAAATCGCAGGTCTTTCGGTCGGTGCGGCTGATGCGGTAAAGCGTGTCGGCCAGCCACCCCAGGTCACTGAACAGCGAGGTTTCGATGATGTGCTTCTTGCACTCGTGCACCGCCTCTTCAAATTCCTTGCGATCGCCGGTGAAGGCGGAGTACGCATCGTCGAAAGCCGCTTGAGAGGCAGGCTCGACGAAAAGCCCGTTGACCAGGCTGCTGAACCGGTAACCGGTGGCTCCATGCACGGGCCAATCCTGCGGCAGGGGCTCATGGTCTGCGAGGATCTTTTCCACGATGAGGTACAGCGCACGGGGCTCCCGCCCCGCGGTCCGCGCCAGCGACGCATAGCGCTTTTGCAGCCGGTCGAAGTACTGGGCGGGATCGGCCAATCCATCCGGATGGTCGATGCGCAATCCGGAGATTTTTCCCTCGGCCAGCCAGCGGAAGATGCAGGTGTGGGTTGCCTCGAAGACGGCTGGGTCTTCCATGCGAACGGCAGCCAGGGAGTTGACGTCGAAGAATCGGCGGTAGTTGATGTCGTCGCCTGCCACACGCCAGTCTGCCAAGCGGTACGCCTGATCGCGCAGCAATTGGTCCAGCGCGTCGAAGCTTTCCGGACTGTCCTTTTGGCCGTTCCACTGTGTCAGAAGCGCTTCGATCCATTGGCGCACCCAGGAGTGCTCGCCGGCCAATTCCGCAAGCCGCCGCTGATGCAGCGGCGCATCCCTTTGGCGCATGGTGCGCTCGTTCTCGTCACTGGTATTGCGCGAGGGCAGATTGCCGAACGCATCCACCAACGATTGCATCTGTGCCAGGCTGTCGCCATCGCGTTCGCCGCCGGAAATTGGTGCCGGCACGGCTGCAAAAATGCGCGCGTAATGCTGTGGGTCGATGGGAAGCTCGTGGTCCCAGTAGCGGATGCTGAACCGCCCCCATTGAGGGTCGAAGGCCACCTGAAGTTCGCCCGATTCGAGAACGCGGCCGTAATGACCGCCCAGCATCGGCAGGAGCACGCGCCCGTGCATTTCTGGCGCGGTCGGCTCCCACTCGATGTCGAAGGTGCTTGCATAGGCGGAGGCCCGCCCATGCTCGAGCACGTCCTGCCACCAGGGGTTGTTGGAATCCAGCACCCCCATGTGGTTGGGCACGATGTCGAGCACCTGGCTGAGCCCGTGCGCCTGCAGCGCTTCGCACAAGGCGGTATGCGTGGCCTCCGATCCGACTTCGGGATTCAGACGGGTCGGGTCCACCACGTTGTAGCCGTGCGTGCTGCCCGGCGCGGCTTTCAGATACGGCGAGCTGTAGAGGTGGCTGATCCCCAGTGCATGGAGATAGGGCACGGCCCGGGTGACCTGCTCAAAGGTATTGCCTTCGTGGAATTGCACCCGGTACGTTGCCAGGGGAATATCGGCGGTGTCGAGCGGCGGCAGTGCCTCGCTGAAGGGCAGGGCTGCGCCACCGCGCTCTGCGCGCATCGCGGCCGCAATGTCCGCAAAGCAGGGATGGGTCGCCAGCTTTTCCAGCGGCACGCTCAGGCGCCGACGCCAGTTGGGCTGCATGGCCTCGGTGGAGCCCGGCACATTGACCTGCTCCAGCTGGCCTGTCACGTCTTCCAGTTGCACTGCCGCCAGCCAGCAGGGTGTTCTGGCGAGATAGCGATGCACTGCGGCCACGAAGTCCGCGTTGGCTTCGGGCACCGATTGCGGGTCCGCAGTGGCCCCGCTCGGAAGCAGCCCTTCCTCGTTGAGTGCGATGAGCAATCTCACGCGGTCCTGGGCGCGCTCCATCAAGGCGCGGGCGTGGGCGTCCGGGGCTGACAGCCAGCCCAGGCGCGACTGCACCTCAATGTCTTCGGCCGCCCAAAACCCACGCAGTGTGGGCAGGTCATGCGTGCTGACCACTGCCAGGGCCTGATGAGGCCAATGGGCCGGCGTGCGGAACGCGCCGCCATCGGCACGTTCGAAAATCAAAGGCCGATAGGACAACAGTGTTTTGTGCGCCATGGCCTCCCGCATCTGCGGCGCGACGTTGCCCAGGTCTTCGCCGATCACCAGGCACTGGTGGCGATGGCTTTCGATGGACATGATGGCCAGCAAGGCGTCCAGAGGGTAGTAAACGTACGCACCGCCGTCCGCACTGGTCCAGAACAGGCGCATGAGTGCCATGACATGGTCCATCCGCAAGGCGCCGGCCGGGCGCATCACGCTGGTCAGCAATCGGCGCATGGGCAGGAAATGCGCCGCCGCCAACGCACAGGGATTCATGGGAGGAAGGCCCCAATCCTGTCCCTGGTGGTTGAGCGGGTCCGGCGGAGCGCCCACGTTCATGCCACGCGCGTACAGGCCCTGGCCGGTCCAGGTCTCCGAGCCCCCGTCGTTCGCCCCCACCGCCAAGTCGCAATACAGACCCAACGGCATCATCGAACGGGCCCGTTGGCTCACCTGATCAAGTTGTGCATGGGCCAGCCACTGCAGCCAGAAGCGGTACTGCACTTGATCCGCATGGTCCTGGGCAAAGGCTTTCACCTCGGCACCCTGGGGGTCGCGCATCGCTTCGGGCCATGCAGGCCAACCCCAGACACTGGGATCGACGGCGTTCAAATGGCACTGGATGGCCTCATACAGCGCGTGTTGCCCGAGGATGTCGGCTTGACCCCTCATGAAGTCGCGGAAAGCCGCCGCTCGCGGCGAGTCGGTGCTCGACTCGCTGCGCTGGAACTCGTCCCACAGCAGCCCCAGCATTTCCTGCTTGGCGGCTGCGACTTCGGCATAGCGCACCTCGCTCGAAGCCCGCAACGCACCCAGCCGCTGCTGGAAAGCGGCGTCCGAGAACAGTGTCTGCGCAGCCGAACTGCGCATGAATTCAGGCACCGCCGCCACATCGATGAAGAGCGTGTTCAAGGCCATCCGGCTTGACGGGCTATAGGGGCTTGCAGCCTCTGGCTGATCCGCGCGCAAGGCATGCAACGGGCTCAATCCGACGAACGCCGCGCCTTGCCCGGCAGCAATGGACACGAGGTCCGCCAGATCGGTGAAATCGCCAATCCCCCAGTTTCGCTCCGAGCGCAGGGCGTACAGCTGGGCACTCAGGCCCCACCAGCGTTCGCCTTGCCGCAGGGGTTCCGGGGACCAGCAATGCTCGGGCGCCACGATGACCAGCCGTTCGGCCGATGCCCCCGGTGAATGGAGGGCGTAGTAGCCCATGGCCAGCGAAGCGGGCACCTCGGCGACGGTGCCTACGCCCTCGCACACCAGCGTGCGTTCCGCCGTCTCAGCGGTGAACAGGCGCCAGGGCCCTTCGTTGTGAAGCGGCACGGTGGCCGCGCTGCCCTCCGATACCAGCACGGGGGAGGGCACGGCGCTGGTATCTGCATGGTCTCCCATGGCGGCCAGCGCCCGCTCGATGACGGAGGCCGGCACGTCCCGGTGCTCGCCCCAGAAGCTGGTGTAGTTCAGTGCAATGCCAGCCAAGTGGGCGCGATGGCGCAGTGCTTCGCCGGGGGTGGGGTCCGTCATGCGTTGGGCTCCAGAAAACACCAGCGGGCGGACCAAGGTGCCCATTGGGTCGTGTCATTGCTCCAGCGGTGTGAAAACCGCGGGGTTCCCTGCGGGCCGTCGGGTATCGGCGCCTCGACGGGCATTTCGCTCAGGTTGATATCCATCTGCCATTGCGCGCCATCGTCGTAATGCCACCGCACCTGCAGGCCGCGGGCGCCAACCACCCTGGCCACGTGGCCCCGTGGTGCCAGCCGGTACTGGCGTGGGTTGAGCCACTGCCTGCGCGCCGCGAGCGCCTCGCGCAGCAAGGCCTGCCGCGCCAGGCCTTGCGGGCTGTCGGCTTGCTGCCAGTCGAGGCGGCTGTGTGCGAAGGTGACCGCATCGCAAGGATCCGGAAGCGTGCCGCCCGGCGGGACTTCGTGGCCGAATTCGCGCAACCGGCCCTGGCGCACGGCATCGCGCAGTTCCCCTTCCCAATCGGCAAAGTAGAGAAACGGTGTCTGGGCGCCGAATTCATCGCCCATGAAGATCAGCGGCGTCGCCGGGCCCAGCAAAGTCAGCAGCATGGCCAGTTCGGCAGCGGGCGCTGGAACCAATTGCGCCAGCCTTTCACCGAACGCGCGATTGCCGACCTGATCGTGGTTGCCGAAGAACTGGACCATGGTGGAAAGGGGCTCGGGCGCCGCAGCCACCACCTGGTGCCTGCGGCCTTGTCCGTCGCGGTCGCTGTGGGCAAACACATAGCCGTTCGTCAGCGCGCGCGCCAACAGGGCGGTTGGCTCAATGCCGTAGTCGCCGTAATAGCCCTGCGTTTCGCCAGTCAGCAGCACATGCAGTGCATGGTGAAAATCGTCATTCCATTGCGCGTCATAGCGGGAGGGCTGGGGACTGGAGGACAGATGTTCCGGCTGGTTCTTCTCGTTTTCGAGGACGAGGTGTACATGCCGGCCAGCGCATGCGGTTCGCACGCGCTGCGAAAGTTCTGCGAGAAAGTCGGGCTCGCTGTCGTCGATGATGGCGTGCACCGCGTCCAGCCGGAGGCCGTCGAACCGGAATTCCTCGATCCAGTACATCGCGTTGTGGATGAAGAATTCACGCACGGGCCCGCTCTGGTCGCCGTCGAAGTTGATGGCGGCGCCCCAGGGGCTGGTATGTGTTTCCGAAAAGAACTGCGGCGCGTAGAGGCCGAGGTAGTTTCCGTCCGGTCCGAAGTGGTTGTAAACCACGTCGAGCATCACCATGAGGCTCAGCGCATGCGCCCCATCGATGAAGCGCTTGAGATCGTCGGGCGTTCCGTAGGCAGGGTGCGGAGCGAAAGGCAGCACGCCGTCATACCCCCAGCCGAACCGGCCCCCGAAGCATGCCAGGGGCATCAATTCCACTGCGGTGATGCCCAGATCTTTCAGGCGCGGCAACTGCTGCAACGCGGCTTGCAGGCTGCCTTCGGGCGTGAACGTGCCCACATGCAGTTCATACAGGACCACCTCGCTCCAGGGCAGCCCTTGCCAGTCCACCTGCCAGTCGAAGTCCTTGGCATCGGTGATCTCGCTGGCGCCATGCGGGCCATGGGGATTGCTGCGCGAAGCTGGGTCCGGCATCAGCGGGCCACCGTCCACCTGCCACTGATAGCGGGTGCCGCGAGAGGCTGCTTGCAATTCCACGTGCCACCAGCCGTTCGGACGGGATTGCGCCGGGAGCGGCATCATGGGCGACGCTGGCGCCGTGCCATGGTGCAAAACCACTTCGCGTGCGTTGGGCGCCCAAAGGCTGAATCCGGCGCCGCCGTCGGCCGTGAGCCGGGCGCCGAACGGCATGTCATGCCGGTACTTCATGACAGGTCGGCGCGTGAGGGTGTGGTCAGAACGGCCATGGAATGCGGTTGCAGCGTCCACTGCCCGCCAGCAGCGATGTCTGCCGCGTCGGCTGGTGGCACGGCAGCGGTGCGGGTGTCCACTCGCACGGTCCAGACGCGGCCATGCTCGTCCTGAGGCAGGGTGAAGACCGCATCGGCAGGGGTCGCATTGAACAGCAACATGACCGACTCGCTGTCACCGTGGCCCTCCATCAGCGCTGCTACGCAGCGCACCTGGGGGTCTTCCCATTCTTCCTGGGTCATTGAAAGGCCCCAGACGCTGTGCCAGTTCAGGGCCACGCAAGCAGGGTGTCCGGTGGTGCCTGCCGGGTGCACGGCAGGACGCAACACAGGCAATGCATGCCGTAGTGCCAGCAGGGCCCGGGTGAATCCCATCAGTTCGGCCTCGCTCGTGGCCTGGTTCCAGTCGTACCAGGACAGGGCGCTGTCCTGGCAGTAGCCGTTGTTGTTGCCGTGCTGGGTGCGGGCCATCTCGTCGCCGCCCAGCAGCAATGGCGTGCCGTGCGAGACGAACAGAGTGGCGATGAAGTTGCGCATCTGGCGCGCGCGCAGGGTCTGGATTGCGGGATCGTCCGATGGGCCTTCGGCACCGCAGTTCCAACTGCGGTTGTGGTTTTCACCGTCGCGGTTGTCTTCCTTGTTCGCGTCGTTGTGCTTCTCGTTGTAGCTCACCAGGTCGGCCAGACTGAAGCCGTCATGCACCGTAACGATGTTCACGCTGTCCACCGGCGGTCGCTTGCGCGCGGCGAGCATGTCGGCGCTACCGCAAAGGCAGGCGGCGAACGAGGGCAGGCTGCTGTCGGCGTTGCGCCAATAATCGCGCACGGCGTCGCGGTAGCGCCCATTCCATTCCATCCATCCCACCGGGAATCCGCCCACCTGGTAGCCGTCCGGGCCCAGGTCCCACGGCTCGGCAATGAGCTTGACACCCGACAGCACGGGGTCTTGCGCCACGGCTGCGAAAAAGGCGGCACGGTGCGTGAAAGCGCCCGTGGGGTCACGGCCCAGTGCACAGGCCAGGTCGAAGCGGAAACCATCCACGTGCATTTCCGTCACCCAGTAGCGCAGGCTGTCGAGCACCAGGCGCAACGCGGCCGGGCTGCTTGTATCCACCGTATTGCCGGTGCCGGTGTAGTCCACGTAGTAGCGCGCGTCTTCCGGAGACAGCCGGTAATAGGCGGCGTTGTCGATGCCCTTGAAGCTGATGGTCGGCCCCAAGTGATTGCCTTCTCCCGTGTGGTTGTAGACCACGTCCAAAATCACCTCCAGCCCGGCAGCGTGCAGCGCCTTCACCATGGCCTTGAATTCGTCCACGCCGCCGTCTGACTTGGAGGCGCTGTAGCGTGGCTCCGGCGCGAAGAACGCAACGGTGTTGTAGCCCCAGTAGTTGGTGAGGTCGTTGTCCACCAGCCGCTTGTCGTCCAGAAATGCCTGGACAGGCAACAGCTCAACGCTGGTGATTCCCAGCTCGCGCAGGTGGGCAATGGCGGCATCGCTGGCCAGTCCGGCATACGTGCCTCGCAGGGGCTCGGGCACGCCGGGCATGGTCTGGGTAAAGCCCTTCACATGCACTTCGTAGAACACGGTGTCTTTGGCAGAAACGCGGGGTGGCGCATCGTCACCCCAGTCGAAACGCGATTTGACGACGCGGCATTTGGGCGCCACCGCACCGTTGTCCACGGTGCTGGGCTGCAGGTCTTCTTCTTCCTGATCCAGTTCGTAGCCGAATTGCTCCGCATGGCCGAGCACCGGCCGATCGAGGGCGAGTGTGTACGGGTCCAGCAACAGTTTCGCTGGGTTGAAGCGATGGCCGTTGCCAGGCTCGTAGGGGCCGTGCACCCGCAGTCCGTACTTCTGACCGACCTTCAACCCCTTCACCAATCCGTGCCACGTGTCCCGGCTCAGGCAGGGCAGCGTGATGCGCGCCGTTTCCTGATCGTCCTCGGAGAACAGGCAGATCTCCACCTTTTCGGCCGATGGCGCATAGACGGCGAAGTTCACGCCGTGCCGGCTCGCCGTGGCCCCATGCGGCCAATGGCGGCCCGGCTCCACGGTATAACGGACTTTCTTGTGGCGGGATGCAACGGGAGCGGAAGGCGTATTCATCAGGTCGGGTTTCATGCAGCTACTTTGCGGTCGCTTTCGGGGGCCATGGGGGCCGGTGGCCGGGCACGGCCGATGCTGGGGGTGTTGGTGCCGGAATCCTGTTGGGTCGTGAAGAACTTGCGTGGGACAACCACGATGCCGCTTTCGGTGACATGGAAGCGCTTGCGGTCTTCCTCCAGATTGAAGCCGATGCGTTCCTGGGCGGGCACGTCGTTGTCCTGGTCGATGATGGCGCGTCGGATCTGGGCGCCGCGGCCGATGCGGGTACGCTCCATCACGATGCAATGCTCCAGACGGGCATCGCGCTCGACAACGACCGAACGGCGCAACATGGCATGGTCGAGCGAGGCCCCGTCCACGATGCTGCCCGAACCCACCACCGAGCGGTGGATCACGCCATTTTCGATCTGGGCGGATTCCGCCTGGTCGGGGCTGGCGTAGATCGGCCACTGGCGGTTGGTCATGCGAAAGCGCGGCGTTGCGCCCAGCGTGTCGAAGTGGGCGTCGAAGTACGAATCGATGGTGCCCACATCGCGCCAGTAGCCGTGCTCTTCGTAGGGCTCGGTCCCGGGGATGGTGTTGGTGTCGAAGTCATAGGCCATCAGGCGGTGCGACTCCAGCATGGTCGGCAGGATGTGCTTGCCGAAATCGCTGTGACCGGTCTCGTGCGCTTTCTTGAGTGCGTCGAGCAGCACGTCCGCATTGAAGAGGTAGTTGCCCATGGAGGCCAGCGCATGGGTGGAACTGCCGGGCATGGGGTGCGTGGATTTCGGCTTTTCGACGAACTGCGTGATGCGGTGGCTATCGTCCGTTTCGACGATGCCGAATTGGTCGCACTGCGACAGCTTCACCGGCAGCGTGGCCACGCTGACATCGGCGTTGTTGGCCACGTGGAAGTCGATCATCTGGCGCACGTCCATGCGATAGATGTGATCCGCTCCGAACACCGCGACGATGTCGGGCCGGAAGCTTTCGATCAGGTGGATGTTCTGGTAGACCGAATCGGCCGTGCCTTGGAACCATTCGGGGCCGTTGCGCATCTGGGGCGGCACCACCGTCACGAAATGCTCGGGAATGAAGCGGGCCATGGTCCACGATTGGCGGATGTGCTCGATGAGCGACTGCGACTTGTACTGCACCAGCAGGTAGATGGAAAAGATTTCCGAGTTCACCAGGTTGGACAGGACGAAGTCCACGATGCGGTGCTTGCCGTTGAACGGCACGGCCGGCTTGCAGCGCTCCGCGGTTAGCGGATGAAGGCGGGAGCCTTCACCGCCGGCCATGACGATGGCGAGGACATTTTTGGTGCGTGACATGGTGGGAACTCCCAGATGGATCAGACGTGGAAAGGTGAGGTGGAGACAATCAGGGTGGGCTGCGGAGATCGACATCGGAACGCGGGGATACTGGGCAGCCCGGTGGCTGCCAGCACATGCGCCATGCGGATCGATCCGGGCCATCCTCCTCTTGCATCCCTTTTCACGCGCGACGGAGCCCGGCTCGGAGCCTTGCCTGGAAGGCAGGGGGCTCCGGAGGCCGGGTCATGGAGGGAGTTGGGGTGCATGCAGGTGGTCCTGGACGCATCTTCTGTTGCGATGCAACAAGAGGTTGCAGGAAGTTCCTACCTGCCTATGTAGGCACTTGCCTACATGGTTCTGCGGTCTCGCCACGGTGCTTGGTCCGGGCGCCGGCACGGCTGCGAATTGTCACGGCCACCATCGCAGCGGACACCCGCGCTGGTGTCACATGCCGCTTAAGCGGCTACGCGCCGGGGACGCCAGCGTACAGCCGGATCTCGCGTACGGCGAATGGCGTGCTGGCCGTGGCCTTCAGGATATTTGCTATTTAATTGATAGCTATATGCCGTTGATATTGTTGCGCTGGTGGCCGATGGGTGCACGGGTCGCCTGCCGCTGGGCTGCCCGCGCCTGCTCCTCGCTGGCCGACTGCGCGCCGGGGCTGACGCGCTGCAGCAACTCCAGCAGCAGCGCCCATTCGGCCGGCGAGTACAGCTGGCGCATGCCTGCTTCCATCTCCAGCGAAATGGCATGCGCCTGCCGGGCAATGGACAGGCCCTCGGCCGTGAGGCGGATGGCTTGTGCCCGGCGATCGGTGGGATTGCGCTCGCGCACCAGCAGGCCCCGGCTCTGCAGTCGGCTCACCACCAGGGTGAGGTTGGGCGCACTCAGGTTGAGCGCCTGCGCCAGCTGCCGTTGGGACAATCCTTCGCCGGGCATAAGCAGCATCAACAGGGAAAACTCGACGGTGCGCAGTTGCATGGGCTCGCCGATCGCCTGGAAAAAGGCGCGGTTGGCCGCTACCCGTGCCTGTGCCAGGGCGTAGCCGAGCAGGTGTTGGACGGTGGATGGATCGACGGGAGATTCATGCATGGAGGGTTTCCGGGCGGTCGAGTGTAAGAGTCCTCGCAATCCCTGCCAGTCCAGCACAAGACACCTGAACGGATTGCTCTGACACTCGGGGCAGCCCTGGCCTCGTGGGCCAAAGCCGCTGTTTTATGGGTAAAGGCGAAGTGCTTGGCGGCGGCTGGAGCCCCTGAAGCCCGTACATTCCCCGACATTCACGTGCACTCGCCATGGAGCGACGCATTATCGCCACGCGCATGCCGGCCGACGGGTGGTTGGCTTGTCGCAGCATGGCCGCGTGTGCCCGGGGGGAGCGGGGTCGTCAGCTATCCGTCAGCGCTCTGCGTTGCCTTGCTGGTCCAGCTGGGCTGCGCAGGCAGCGATCAGGGCGTCGAATGCATCGAAGGCCAGCGGTTTGGCCAGCACGTGATCGAAACCGATCAACTGCGCCCGGTCCGAAACGCCCAATCCCGTGATGGCGATCGCGATGCAGGGCCGGCCGGCCGCTGCAGCGCGCAGTTGCGGAACGAGCTGGGTGCCGAGCATGTCGGGCAGTTGCTGGTCCACGAGGAACAGCGAGGCGGGGCGCTGCGCCATGTGCTGCAGCGCTTCGCTGCCGCTGTGGGCGACGCGCACCGTGTAGCCCTGCAGATCGAGCAGGTCGCTCAGCAGTTCGGAGGCATCGCGATTGTCGTCAATGATGAGAATGTCTGCAGGCATGCGGGGCTTCGCTGACGGTACAGTGTTTTTTTAAAGACCATCGAACGATCAAGTCCAATAGTCTTCTTCTTAAGCCTCTATTGTGCCCGGCCTCTGCACCGGCAACCGGACCGAAAAGACAACATGGGGGGCGCGGTATTCGTACCCGATGCTGCCCCCGTGCCCCTGGACGATCTGGTGGGCGATGTAAAGCCCCAGTCCCATCCCCGACCGATTGCGCGCGTTGCCGACCGAAGAGGCCTTGAACGGGCTGAACAGATTGCGGGCGATGTCTTCCGGAATGGGGGCGGCGACATTGCGCACGGCGATCTCGTGCCATTCACCAGTGGCGCTGGCATGCACCTCGATGGGATGTCCGCTCTGCCCATGGTGCCGTGCGTTGCCGATCAGGTTGACGACCACCTGGGCAATGCGATCGGCATCGACCTGGGCTTTCAGGGCAGCGGGGATGGTGCCCACGATCTCGGTGCCGGGGTGCGCCGTGCGGGCCTCGTCGATGAGGTCGTTCAGCAGGGCGACCAGATCCACGTCCGTGCGCTGCAGATCCAGTCCCAGGCCGCTCTGCAGGCGCGACATGTCCATCACCTGGCTCACCAGCCGCTGCATGCGGCTGCTGGAGGATTGGATGCGCTGGCCGATCCTGCCGGCCCGCCCGCCGTCGGTGCCGCCCTGTTCGAGCACGCGCGCGGCCATGCTGATGGAGTGCAGCGGGTCACGCAGATCGTGGCCCAGCACGGCCATCAGTTGGTTGCGCGTGCGGTTGATCTCGGCGGTGCGCGCGTTCTGCACGCGCACGAGTTCGTCCATCAACTGCCGGGCGGCGTCCAGTTCCAGCGTGCTCCAATGCTCCGCGGTGGACCGGACGGTTTCCTTCCACAGATCGAACGAACCGCGCGGGGTGAGTCGCGGGCCCAGGGGGCCGTGGCGGATGTCCTTGTCCGGCTTGCCGCCCCAGTGGATGGTCTCGATCTGCTCCTTGCGAAGAAAGATCAACCAGCCGTTGCGGTCCCGGTCAAAAGGAATGCCCAGCACGCCGCACCAGGGCGACGTCACGGCGGCCAGGTCGGGTGCAAGCTGCGGCAGCGACTGGGTTTGGAACAGGCGTTGCCGGTCCTGGACCGGCTCGGCGGCCAGCCATTGCACGATGGCGCTGCCCGCTGCTTCCGACACCTCGCCGAAAACGGTCAGCTTCGCGCCATGGGCCACCAGCGCCGCATCGGCCTGCAAGATGGCGGCCATCTCGGCCGTGTGCTGGGTCAGGGCGGTGAATTCGTCGTCCGCGTGCAGCAACTCTTCGATGAGGTGGGTGCGCGCACCGGCCAGTTGCTGCAAGCGGTCCGCCTGGGAGCGCGAGAGCGTGCTCTGAATGTTGGCCGAGAGCACCTGGGCGATCACGTCGCAGGCCATGCGCACGCTGTAAGGCACCTGGCGTGGACCCATGTGGTGGCAGGCGATCAGGCCCCAGAGCTGTTCGTTGATCACGATGGACACGCTCATCGAGGCACCCACGCCCATGTTGGACAGGTATTCGATGTGGATCGGCGACACGCTGCGCAGGATGCTTCCGCTCAGGTCCAGCGGGGGCGCGCCGGCCTCCTGCAGCAGGGGCACCGCGGCCGAGCGCACGTCGGCGATCAGCCGCAGGGTGTTGGCCACGTAGAGCCGGCGTGCCTGCGCTGGAATGTCGCTGGCCGGATAGCGCCGGCCCAGGTAGGGGTCGAGCGTGTCGACGCACGATTCGGCGGCCACTTCGCCGCTGCTGTCGTGGCGAAAGCGATAGGCCATCACCCGGTCGAAGCCGGTCAGGGCCCGCAATTCTTCGGTCGCCAGTTGTAGCAACTCGTCGATGGCCCGGGGCCGGCGCAGCTTTTCCATCGCGCGGTGGGCCTGCACGGCAAAGCCTGCCAGCTCGCTGTGGGTCTGGTGGCGCAGTTCGAATTCGGCCACCAGCATCGCGCTGCCGACATGCAGCACCACGTCGAACTGGCGGTCTTGCACCTGCAGCTCGCTGGGCATGGGCACATCCCGCTCGCCCCGCAGCGCCTGCAGGCCGTCCTGCAGGAGCGCGGCAATCAGCGGGCAAACGGTGCCCGGGTTTTCGGGCAGGGGCTCGCCCACGGTCACGCCGCAGTGCAGAAGGGCCTGCACGTTGGCGCCGACATAGCGGACCACGCCTTCGCGGTCCACCGCGATCAGGGTGCCATGGCTCTGGATGCTGCCCGGCACGTGGATGGGCTCGCGATCGCAGTTGTCCAGCGTGGTGGCGGTGCCGGGTGTGAATGACTGGATCATGCGAGCACCCCCTGGCCCTGCAACTGTTGCCGCAGGCCATCGAAGCCGGCGCGTGCGCCGGCGCAGGCCGCCTGGATATCGAAACGGCTCTGCACGTGGGTGTCGAGCAGCCTGGTGAAATGTTTCCAGCGCGAACCCGTGCCGGCACCCAGGCCCTGCAAATAGCGCAGCGGATGCGGCGCCAGCCGGGGCGCCAGGCGCTGGTACAGGAACTGGCCGCCCAATTGCGAGCCTTCCACCACATAGGCCAGGCCCCAGCAGACGGCGGCATGGCCTGGCGCCCCGAAGGCGGAAAACGCCTGCGACGCCACCTCCTGCGTGCAGCCGCTGGTATCACCGAAGCCGTCTTTGGCGTGCGCCGGCGCGGCGTGCGTTGCCAGCCAATCCGCGTGCAAGGCGTGCAGGCGGGCGGGGCGCGCAAAGTCGAAACCGGGCACCAGCGACTCCAGGGCCGCCAAGTGCGGCTGCAGCGCCGTGAGCCAGGCGCTCAGCGCCAGGGTGTGGTGGCGGTAGTCTTCCAGGCTGGCATCGGCCCTGCCGAGTGGCAGGCTGGCATCCAGCTGCGCGTGCGATTCCTTCGTGGTTCGTCGCAGCGCCGAAAGGCAGTCGGTCTCCGGCACCGGGGTGCCGGAAGGGAGAGGGGATCGCTGTGACACGGAAGAAGGGCAGGGGATCGGGATGGGCAGAAAAGACTGCAGCAAGATTCTAGGGGCTGGATCTGCCCATGGCAGCGGGCAGGTTAACCGTCTGTTTTGTGCCTGCAACACCTGTGCTTGCAGAGGGCGGGGCCGGTACGGCCCGAGGCCGCTGCTGCGGCGGCAGCGATGGCGAACCCCGTGCCTCTCGGCTGCAGTGGGATGGCTCAACGGGCAGGACCTCAGGGCGGGGCGATGAGCCCTTGCACCCGGCGCGCGAGCGCATCCAGCGTGAAGGGTTTGGTGAGCACCTGCATGCCCCGCTCCAGGTGGCCGTTGCCCACGGCCGCGTTCTCGGCATAGCCGGTGATGAACAGGATCTTCAGGTCCGGCCGGTAGACCCGGCCGCTGTCGGCCATCTGCCGCCCGTTCATTCCACCGGGCAGGCCCACGTCGGTGATCAGCAGGTCGAGGTGGGTGCTCGATTGCAGCACCAGCAGCCCCGATGCCCCGTCCTGAGCTTCGATGGTGTCGTAGCCCATCTCCTGCAGCACCTCCACCACCAGCGACCGCACGCTCGGCTCGTCGTCCACCACCAGCACGGTGCCCGAGCCCTGGCCTCCCGCGATCGACGGCACCGAGGGCAGGTCGATGTCCTGGGCTGGCGCCTCGTGCCGCGGCAGGTAGATGCACATGGTCGTGCCCATGCCGGGCTCGGAGTAGGCGCGCACCTGGCCGCCGGACTGCCGCGCGAATCCATAGACCATCGACAGCCCCAGGCCCGTGCCCATGCCAATCGGCTTGGTGGTGAAGAAGGGCTCGAACACGCGGTGGATGATCTCGGGCGCCATGCCGGTGCCGGTGTCGGTCACGCAGAGCGACACGTACTGGCCCGGGGGCAGGTCGCGGTCCAGGGAGGCACGCTCGTCCATCCACTTGTTGGCGGTCTCGATGGTGAGGCGGCCGCCGCCCGGCATGGCGTCGCGCGAGTTGATGCACAGGTTGAGCAGGGCGCTTTCCAGCTGGTGGGGGTCCACGTGCGTGGTCCACAGGCCGACGGCGCCCACCACCTCCAGCTCGTTTTCAGGCCCGATGGTGCGCCGGATCAGCTCTTCCATGCCCTTCACGAGCCGGTTCACGTCGGTTGGCTTGGGGTCCAGTGTCTGCCGGCGCGAGAAGGCCAGCATGCGGTGGGTGAGCGAGGCGGCCCGCTTGGCGGCGCCCTGGCCGACGCTCACATAGCGCTCCAGGTCGTCGTAGCGGCCCTGGCCCACGCGGCGGTGAAGCAGTTCGAGGCTGCCCGTGATCGTGGCCAGCAGGTTGTTGAAATCGTGCGCGAGCCCGCCCGTGAGCTGCCCCACGGCCTCCATCTTCTGCGACTGGCGCAGCGCCTCCTGCGCGGCTTCGCGCTCGCGCGATTCGGTGGTGAGTCGCGCGAGCGCGTTCTCGACCTCCTGGGTGCGCTCGACCACGCGCGCTTCCAGGTGGCTGTTCAGCGCGCGAAGCTCCTGTTCGGCCACCACCTTTTCCGTCACGTCGTAGCCCTCGGCGAAAACGCCGGTGACCTCGCCCTGGCCGTCGGTGGTGGGTTGGTAGATGAAATCCAGGTAGCGCTCGGCCAGCGGCATGCCGGGCTTTTGCTGGATGAGGACCTTGAGGCCCTGCGCCAGGTACGGCTGACCGGTGCGGTAGACCTCGTCCAGCAGTTCGTACAGCCCCTGGCCTTCCAGCTCGGGCAGGCCTTCGCGCACCGTCTTGCCTTCCACGCTGCGGTGCCCGATCAACTGCACATAGGAGTCGTTGACGAACTCGAACACATGCTCCGGGCCGCGCAGCACGCACATGAAGCCGGGCGCCTTCTGGAACAGGCTGCGCAGGCGATCGCGTTCCGCCGTGCTTTCCTCCAGCACCCCGGCGCTGGCCAGGCGCGAGGCGATCTGACCGGCCAGCAGTTGTACGAACGCCATGGCCTCACCGTCGTGCATGGGCCGATGGGGGTTCGCCCCGCAGACCATGAATCCCGCCGACCGCGCGCCGCCCTGGGCCGGCAGCGCCACGACGAACGCCGCCCGCGCCGGCGTATCCCAGTCGCCGGTGGGCACGTCGTCCACCGCATCCAGCGGCACGGCGAAGGCCACGTCGCCAGCTTGCAGGCGGTGGACCTGCCAGGGCTCCCGGGAGTTCATATCCAGCACGGTGGGCGCCAGCCGATGGCCCTGTTCGATGCCTGCGTTGCAGCTCAGACGGGCCACGCCCGAGGGTTCGTACAGGTAGACGAGTGAAAACGGCAGGTCCCGCTGGGCCTGGCCCATCCGTTCGCAGGCGGTGTCGAGCACGGCCCGGCGGCTGTTGACCGCCGACAGCGCCGCGCCCAGTTCGCGCAGCAGGCGCAGGCGCCGCTCGTTGAGCACGCGGCCCGTGTCTTCCGATACCGCGCAGAACAGGCCGAAGACCTGGCCGTCGTCGCCGTGCAAGGGGCTGTACGAAAACGTGTGGTATGTCTCCTCCAGGTAGCCCGCGCGGTCCAGCAGCAGCATGAGCGAGTCGTCCCAGGTGGACTCGGCCCGCTCGTACACGGCGTGCATGCGGCCCTTCACTTGGTCCCAGATCTCCGCCCAGACCTCGGCGGTCGGGCGCGCGAGCGCTCGCGGGTGCTTGGCCCCTAGCGTGGGGCGATAGGCGTCGTTGTAGAAGAAAGCGATGTCCGGCCCCCAGCCCAGCCACATCTCGAAGCGCGAAGTGAGCAGGATGCGCAACGCCACTTTCAGCGGCTCGGGCCAGAACGCCGGCGATCCGAGCGGGGTGGCCTCCCAGTCGTGGGCGCGCATGAGCTGCGCCATCTCGCTGTCCCCGACGAAGATGTGCGCGAAGCGGTCGCTGTCTGCGGTGGTGGCGGTGGCAGGGGAGGGGGTCATGCAAAAGTCAGCGTGAATCGGCCAGTCGGTTGATGGTGGCCATCAGGGCATGGGGCTGCAAGGGCTTGCCCAGGTGCGCGTCGAATCCCGCTTCCAGGGCCCGCTGCGCGTCCTGCGCGCGGGAGAAGGCGGTCAGCGCGATGGCGATCGGCTGGACCTTGCCTTCGGGCAGGGGCAGCGAGCGCAGGCTGCGGACCAGGTCGTAGCCGTCGCGCCCGGGCAGGCCGATGTCGCAGACCAGCACGTCGGGCCAGCGTTCGGCCAGGGCCTGCATGGCCGCGTCGTAGTCGCCGGCTTCGCGCAGGCGCGCGCCGCCATCGGTGAGCACCACGGTGAGCATTTCGCGCGCATCGGGGTGGTCTTCCACGATGAGGATGTCCAGGCCCGCCAGGGGCCGGTCGTTCATCGGCGGATCGGCCGGGGCATCGTCGCCCCGGGGCGCGGCGCGTGCCGTGTCACCCCCTTTGTGGTCCACCGGCAGCATCACCTGCATGGTGGTGCCCTGGTCGAGCCCGGCGCTCACGGCAGTGGCGCGGCCGCCGTGCAGTTCGGCCAGCTGCTTGACGATGGACAGCCCCAGGCCCAGGCCGCCGTGGCGGCGGTTGTCGGGCGAGTCGCTCTGCGTGAACCGGTCGAACAGGTGGTCGATGAATTCGCTGGCGATGCCGCGCCCGTAGTCCCGCACGGACAGGGTGAGCTGGCCCTTCTCGCGCCGCAGCGCCACGTCGATGCGCGCGCCGTCGTTGGAGAACTTGATGGCATTGGTCAGCAGGTTCCAGAAGATCTGCTGAAAGCGCGTCGGGTCCAGCCAGGCGGGGGCATTCGCGTCCTGCACGGCCAGCACCACGTCCAGGCGCTTTTCGGCGATCGAGGCCTGCAGCGCGTCGATGGAGGAGCGCACCGATTCGACGGGGTCGATCCATTCCCGCTCCAGGTGCAGCTTGCCACTGTTGATGCGCGACACGTCGAGGATGTCCGAGATGATGCGCGCCTGCGCCTTCACGTTGCGATGGATGGAGTCCAGGCCCTTGAGCAGTTCGGGCGTGCCACCGCGGCGCTTGAGGATGTGCACCCATCCGGCGATCGCATTCAGCGGTGTGCGCAGTTCGTGCGACAGCACCGCGATGAAATCGTCCTTGGTGCGGCTCAGCCGCTCGGCGGTGGCGCGGGCCGCCTGCTCGCGCTCCAGCACGTCCTGGCGGCGGGAGTCGAGCTCCATGCGCTCGGAGATGTCGGCCGCGATCGCCATGCGCAGGCCGGGCTCCACGTGCGCCGAGATGCTCCACTCCAGGTACACCCAGGCGCCGTCGGGGCGCTGCAGCGGAAACTCGCCCTGCCAGGGCTGGCCCCGCTCTCCCCCCACGGTTTTTTCGGTGATGAAGTCCAGCCAGCCGGGCGGCGCGAAGTCGCTGATGGGGTGGCCCAGCAGTTCGTCGCGCGAGCGGTCCAGCAGCCGCATCATGGCGGGGTTGACGTCGGTGAAACGGCCGTCGGGCTGGATCAGGCCGATGCCCGCCAGCGCCTGGCTGTAGATGGCGCGAAAGCGGCGGTCGCTGCGGCGCAGGCCGTCTTCGGCCATGCGCGCACGGATCAGCGCCTGCAGCGTGCCCACCAGCAGCGCCGGCTCCACCGGATGCGTGAGATAGGCATCGGCCCCCGCGTTCAAGCCGGTCACCCGGTCTTCGCTGTGCACGTGGGCGGCGGACAGGTGCGTGACCGGCAGCAGTACCGTGGCTTCCTGCTGGCGGATGATCCGGCAGACCTCGAAGCCGTCGATGTCGGGCAGGTGCACGTCCAGCACCACCGCCGACACGCCGGTGGCCGCCAGGCGGATGGCCTCGGTGCCGTTGTCGGCCTCCACGGTCTGAAAGCCGGCGGCGCGGATGACCCGGACGGTGGAGTAGCGCGTGACCGGGTTGTCGTCCACCACCAGCACCGTGTGCGCGGCGCGGTCGATGGTCGTGTGGATGGCGCTGACGTCCTGCATGCCGTTACCCATGGGGACCGCCCTCGGTGGTTGCGGGAGCCCCCGTGGCCGCGGCTTCGTTGCCCGGCAGCCGCAGCGGCAGCGTCAGCGAGAACACCGAGCCGCTGCCCAGCGCGCTCTCCAGCGTGACCGTGCCGCCCAGCAACTCGGCCAACTGGCGGCTCACGGCCAGCCCGAGGCCAGTGCCGCGCAGGCGTTTTTGCAGCGACGAGCCGATCTGCGTGTAGTCGTCGAACACGCTCGAATGGAATTCGGGCGCGATGCCGATGCCCGTGTCCGTCACCGAAAAGCGCACGCGGTCGCCTTCCACGGCGTGGGCCGATACCCGCACTTCGCCCCGGGGCGTGAACTTGAGCGCATTGGAGATGAAGTTGCGCAGGATCTGCGACAGCTTGCGGTCGTCCGTGTACAGCGGCGCGATGCCCTGGGGCTCGTCGAAGAACAGGTTGACGTCCGGGTTGGTCAGCACCGGCCGGAACATCCCGCGCAGGGCCTGGAACAGGTCCAGCATGTCGAACCAGGCCGGCGAGATTTCGACCCGGCCGGCCTCGATCTTGGCCAGGTCGAGCAGGTCGTCCACCATGTCGGCGAACTCGCTCGCGGTGCTCTGGATGAACCCCACCTGGCGGGCCTGCTCGGTGTTGAGCGGCCCGTCCACGTGGTCGGCCAGCAGCCGGGCGATGCTGCGGATGGAGTTGATGGGCGTGCGGAACTCGTGGCTCATGTAGGCCAGGAAACGGCTCTTCATCTCCGTGGCCTTTTGCAGCTGCTCGGCCTGCGCGTCCAGTTCGGAGTACAGCGCGACCACGCCGCGGTTGGTTTCCTCCAGTTCGGCGCTCAGCTCCTGAACTTCCCGCTGGCTTTCGGCCAGGGCGGCGCGCAGCGCCTCGATGGATTCCTGGGGCGCAGCGGTGGGGGCCTGCGTCGGTGCCGGCGTGGCGGGTGCCTCGTAGGTGCGGTCGGAAATGAGGTCGGAGGTGCCGTCCATGGTGTCTTTCGTACTTCGGGTCACTCGATGCACTGCACCACCACCACGGTCGCGTCGTCGCGCGCCCGGTGGTGATCGCGCAGCAGCACGGCGGCCACCAGGGTGGGATCGCTGCCCAGCAGGCGCTGGATGCTGGCGGGATGCCAGCGGGTTTCGATGCCGTCGCTGTGCACCACCAGCAGCGCATACGGCGGCAGCTCGGTGGTGGTCTCCTGCGGCCGGCGCATGGTCAGGCCCACCGTGCCATGCTGCGTGACGACCGAGCGGTCCGACAGGCCCGTAACCACGCGGGCCACCACGTTGCCCACGCCCGAGCTGCGCACGGTGGCCGCCGTGGCATCCAGCCGCAAGCTGCACACGGCGGCGCCCCGCGTGGACTGCAGCTCGGCATGCATGCTTTCGATCTGCTCGCGCAGGTCGCCGAACGGGGCTTGCAGGAACAGGTCCACCGCCGCGTCGGACGCCTTGGCGGCCTCGCTGCCATGGCCCAGACCATCGGCCACGAGCAGCGCGGCCCGGGGGCCGTCCAGGGCCGCGGCCCAGGCATCGCCGCACATGGTCTCGCCCGCCAGCGGCAACCGGATGGCCCCCACCCTCAGGGTCTGGGGCAGGGCGGCTGGCGCATCGCCCGCCTCCCGGTGCTGGCGCACGCGGGCCACGCACACCGTGCCCTGCGGCACGGACGAGTGGATATCGAAATCGTCCGCCAGCCGCCGGACCGCACCCAGCCCGGCGCCCTGCGTGCCACCGGTGGAGTAGCCGTCGCGCATGGACAGCGGCAGATCCTCTATGCCGGGCCCGTGGTCGATGGCGATCACCTCCACCAGGTCGAGCGCCGGCACGGCCGCGATCAGCAAGCGGCCCTCGTGGGCGTGCAGGTGCAGGTTGTTGGCCAGCTCGGTCACCACGATGGACAGGCGCCCGCTGTCGGTGTCGCCCCATTCCATCTCGGCACTCGCGTGGGCGGCGAAGCGCCGTGCTTCGCCCACGCAGCTGGTGTCACCCATTGCGAAGGCCGTGTGCGTCCATCCCATCAGCAACTGGGGGGCGTTGCCCGTGGGGGCGGCTACTTCCATTTGGTGATGCTCACGCGGGTGCCTTCGCCAGGGGCCGTGTGAATGTCGAACTCATTGACCAGGCGCCGGCTGCCCGGTAGCCCCAGGCCCATGCCGCCGCCCGAGGTCCAGCCATCGGTGAGGGCAAGCTTCAGGTCGGAGATGCCCGGCCCCTCGTCTTCGAAATGCAGCTGCAGGCCATGGCGGCCCTGCCGCTCCAGGGTTTCCCAGCGCATGCGGCCACCGCCACCGTGCACCAGGGTGTTGCGCGACAGCTCGCTGGCCGCCGTGATGAGCTTCGTCTGGTCCACCAGCGAGAACTTCAGCTGCGTGCACAGGACGCGGACCGTCTGCCGGCAGGCGACGATGTGCTGCTCCGACGCGATCGGCAACGTGCCGGCGGGATCAGCGGACAAGGGGTGGCTCCTGGCGGATGCGCTCCAGCAATTGCATTCCGCGCTCCACGTTGAGTGCGGTGCGCACGCCTTCCAGCGATAGGCCCAGTTCCACCAGGGTGATGGCCACGGCGGGCTGCATGCCCACCACCACCGTGTGGGCCGAGAGAATGCGCGCGATGCCGGAGATGCTGCTCAGCATGCGCCCGACGAACGAGTCCACGATCTCCAGGCCCGAGATGTCGATCATGACGCCCGTGGCGCCCGTCTTGGCGATGCGGTCGGCCAGGTCGTCCTGCAGCTGCATGGCGGTGCGGTCCTGCATGTCCACCTGGATGGTGACCAGCAGGGTTTCGCCCATGCGAAGAATGGGAATGCGGTCCATGGGGTGCTCCGGATCAGGCGGCGCGCGTGATGCGCCAGCCGGTCTTCTGCAGCGCCAGCGACAGCGCGTCCGCCAGGTTGGCGCGCGTGTAGATGCCCTGCAGGTCGATGCCCAGGTGCACGATGGTCTGCGCGATCTGCGGGCGGATGCCGCTGATGATGCAGTCCGCGCCCATGAGCCGGATGGCCGCCACGGTCTTGAGCAGATGCTGCGCCACCAGTGTGTCCACGGTGGGCACCCCGGTGATGTCGATGATGGCTAGTTCCGACTCGGTCTCCAGGATGCGCTGCAGCAGCGTTTCCATCACCACCTGCGTGCGGTTGCTGTCCAGCACGCCGATCATGGGAACGGCCAGCACGCCGTCCCAGAGCTTCACCACGGGGGTGGACAGCTCCAGCAACTCTTCCTGCTGGCGGCGGATGATGTCCTCGCGCGCCTGCTGGAAGGTGTTGGCCGTGCGCTGGGCCAACTGGTCGACCAGCGCCGTGGCGGACCACAGGGCCGGAACCAGGTCGGCGGTGGCGGGCACCGTTTGCTGCAGCAGCGTGAAGAGGGGTTTTTTCATGGCCTGGACGAACACGCTGGTCTCGCCAGCCGTCTGGCCGCGCGAGGCCCGCGAGCGCGAGAGCGCTTCGAGCGCCTCGTTCATGCCTTGCCAGGCCGGGCCATTGGGGCCTTGCGCGTCGCCGCCGGCCTGCAGCGCGCTGCGCAGCAGCTGCAGCAGTTCTCGCGCTTGCGCCGCCGTGGCGCGTTGGTGGGTGGGATCTTGGGCGCCTGCCTCGGCCAACCACTCGTCCAGGATGGCGGCTTCGTGGGTTTCCAGAAGGGAAAGAAGGGCCGGGTGTTGCTGCTTCATGGCAGGGCGCTTTTCTAGATAAAAACAAATTCTAACGGGCGGGGCCCCCTTGCCACGCCGGCTTGCCCTGCGCGGGCACCGGGCTTGTACCTACTTTTCGCGGCAAGCGCGCCCGGGACGCACAGCGCTGGGGCAGTCGGTGGGATGGCGATGCGCGGGGTGCACCAGGCCGGGCCCTTCGGTGCGGGCCTGCGCCGGTCGCCGCAGCGGTGGCGCCAGTGGCCGCCTGCCGCCGGCGATGGGGCCTTTGGGATCGAAACAGGGCCGTTGCCGGGATATTTCATGCCTTCTTTGCTATGAAAATAATAGCGTTTGCCGGAATGCCGTCGGATCGGCTCGCCTGGGCGCCGGCCGGGCCCCGATCTTGCAAGCCCAACCGTCACCCGGACCGGCGCGAGAAATCGCCCGCCTCCGGGGCTCCCGCCCGGTGGGAATGTGCGTGCCCAAATCAGGGCTTGTGCGTAGTAACCCTGTATAGACAGGCCTGTCGCACCGCCATCATTCCGGGCGTCGGAGCAATGCGGCGCGTGCCTTCCAGGTGCGCGACTCGATCTTTTCTTGTGAGGAGCAGATGATGGGCCGATCGGTTTTGAAAATGGTGTCGCTGGCGGTGGCGGGCGTTTGTGTGGCGGGGCTGTCCCTGCAGGCCCAGGCGCAGAACGTGAAGATTGCGCTGGGCATGTCGGGCTGGACGGGCTTCGCGCCGCTCACGCTGGCCGACAAGGCGGGCATTTTCAAGAAGAACGGCCTGGATGTGGAACTCAAGATGATTCCGCAGAAAGACCGCCACCTGGCCCTGGCCTCCGAGGCGATCCAGTGCGCGGCCACCACGGTGGAAACGCACGTGGCCTGGAACGCCAACGGCGTGCCCATCGTGCAGATCTTCCAGATGGACAAGTCCTACGGCGCCGACGGCCTGGCCGTGCGCAACGATGTGAAGGGCTTCGCCGACCTCAAGGGCAAGACCATCGGCGTGAGCGCGCCGGGCACCGCGCCGTACTTCGGCCTGGCCTGAATGCTGAACAAGAACGGCATGACGCTCAAGGACGTGAAGACCGTCTCGCTCGAACCCCAGCCCGCTGCGCAGGCCTTCGTGTCCGGCCAGAACGATGCCGCCATGACCTACGAGCCCTACCTGTCCACCGTGCGCGCCAACCCGCAGGCCGGCAAGATCCTGGCCACCACCATCGACTACGCCATGGTGATGGACACCGTGGGCTGCGCGCCCACCTGGCTCAAGGCCAACGCCAAGGCGGCGCAGGCCCTGGCCAACTCGTATTTCGAGGCGCTGGAGATGATCAAGGCGGACCCGGCCAAGGCCAACGAGATCATGGGCTCGGCCGTCAAGCAAAGCGGCGAGCAGTTCGCCAAGTCGTCAGCCTACCTGCGCTGGCAGGACAAGGCGGCCAACCAGAAGTTCTTCGCCGGCGAGCTGATGCAGTTCATGAAGGAGGCGGTGCCCATCCTGCTGGAGGCCGGCGTGATCCGCAAGGCGCCTGAAAAACTTGAGGCCACCTTCGACGCCAGCTTCATCCAGTGATGGCACGGGAGCCTGCCACCATGCCCGCCACGACTGCCGCCCGCCACCCTGCCGCGGGGCCGTCCGCCAGCGCCCCCGCCGCGCTGCGGGCGGGGCCTGCCCCTGATCCCGTTCGCCGCCGCGCCATGGCGCCGCTCGAGCCCGTCAGCCCGCGCGCCCGCTGGGTGCTGGGCTTGGCGTTCTTCGTGGTGTTCATCGCCGTGTGGTCGTTCTTCACGCTGGGCGGCTTCGTGTCGCCCACCTTCCTCGCCAGCCCGGCCACCATGCTCAAGGAAGGCGGCCTGCTGTTCACCGAGTACGGCTTTCACAAAGACATTGGCATGACGGTGTGGCGCGTGCTCGGCGGCTTCGTGCTGGCGGCCGTGGTCGCGGTGCCGCTGGGCATCGCCATGGGCGCCTGGAAGCCGGTGGAGGCGTTCTTCGAGCCCTTCGTGTCGTTCTGCCGCTACCTGCCGGCCTCGGCCTTCATTCCGCTGCTCATCCTGTGGGCGGGCATCGGCGAGGCGCAGAAGCTGCTCGTCATCTTCATCGGCTCGGTGTTCCAGATCACGCTGATGGTGGCCGTGACCGTGGGCGGCGCGCGGCGCGACCTGGTCGAGGCGGCCTACACGCTGGGCGCGGGCAACACGGGCATCGTGCGGCGCGTGCTCATCCCCGGGGCCGCGCCCGGCATTGCCGAAACGCTGCGCCTGGTGCTGGGCTGGGCCTGGACCTACGTGATCGTCGCCGAGCTGATCGGCTCGTCGTCGGGCATCGGCCACATGATCACCGACAGCCAGGCGCTGCTGAACACGGGGCAGATCATCTTCGGCATCATCGTGATCGGCGTCATCGGGCTGGTGTCCGACTTCGCCTTCAAGGCGGCCAACCGCCGCCTCTTCGCCTGGAGCACGCTATGACCGCACCGATGCTTTCCGTTCGCGGCGTGTCACGCACCTTCGCCGGCGCGCGCGGCCAGGCCACCCAGGCGCTGTTGCCGGTGGATTTCGAGGTGCGCGAGAACGACTTCGTCACCATCCTCGGACCGTCCGGCTGCGGCAAGTCCACGCTGCTGCGCATCGTGGCGGGGCTGGACTTTCCCACCGCGGGCGAGGTGCTGCTGGACGGCCAGCGCATCGACGGCCCCGGCGCCGACCGCGGCATGGTGTTCCAGAGCTACACGCTGTTTCCGTGGCTGACCATCGAGCAGAACATCCGCTTCGGCCTGCGCGAGCGCGGCATGCCCGAGGCGCAGCAGAAGGAGCGGGCGGCGTACTTCATCGCCAAGGTCGGCCTGCGCGGCTTCGAGCAGCACTACCCCAAACAGCTGTCGGGCGGCATGCAGCAACGCACGGCCATTGCCCGGGCCCTCGCCAACGACCCCAAGATCCTGCTGATGGACGAACCCTTCGGCGCGCTCGACAACCAGACCCGCGTGCTCATGCAGGAGCTGCTGCTGGGCATCTGGGAGGCCGAGCGCAAGACGGTGATGTTCGTCACCCACGACATCGACGAGGCGATCTTCATGGCCAACCGCGTGGCGGTGTTCAGCGCCCGGCCGGGCCGCATCAAGACCGAGTTGGCGGTGGACCTGCCGCACCCGCGGCACTACCGCGTGAAGACCTCGCCCGAGTTCATGGACCTGAAGGCGCGGCTGACCGAGGAGATCCGCGCCGAGTCCATGGCGGCGGACCTGCATTGAGCCGCTCCAAGAAACCCGCCGACATGAACGCCGCCGCCCTCCGTGCCAACGCCGAAGCCGAGTCCGCTGCCGCGGCGCCGGTGGAGCCCGCGCTGGCGCTGTACCAGCAGGTCAAGGAGTTCATCGCCCGCAAGATCCAGGACGGCTCCTGGCGCGCGGGCGACCGGCTGCCGTCCGAGAGCGAGCTGGTGCTGCAGTTCGGCATGTCGCGCATGACCGTCAACCGTGCGCTGCGCGAGCTGTCCGAGCAGGGCCGCATCGTGCGCGTGGCCGGCGTGGGCAGCTTCGTGGCGGAGGACAAGCCGCAGTCCACGCTGCTGCAGATCGCCAACCTGGCCAGCGAGATCCGCCAGCGCGGGCACGACTACCGCTGCGACGTGCTCACGGTGGAGCGCGTGTCGGCCTCGATGGAGGTGGCCGCGGCGCTGGACCTGCGCACGGGCGAGTCGGTGTTCCATGCCGTGTGCGTGCACCGCGAGGACGGCGTGGCCGTGCAGCTGGAAGACCGTTATGTGAACCCGCGCGTGGTGCCCACCTTCGCGCAGCAGGACTTCACGCAGCTGCAGCCCTCGGAATTCCTGGTGCGCAACGTGCCGTTCGACCAGGTGGAGCACGTGGTCGATGCCGTGCTGCCCACGCCGGAGCAGGCGCAGCTGCTGGGCATGGAGCCCGCCCAGCCGTGCCTGCTGCTCACCCGCCGCACCTGGAGCCGCGGCGTGCCGGTGACCCTGGTGCGCTGCCTGCACCCCGCCTCGCGCTACCGTCTGGGCAGCCGCTTCCGCGCCGACGGCAATCCCGTGTTCGGATAGCGGGCCGCTGCTTTCATTGGCTTCCTTTTCGCTCGAACCTACTTGTATATACAGGATGAACTTGATGACCGATTCCTCCCCTGAAACCCTGGTGCTGCACCCCGGCCGCGTCACGCTGGGCGAACTGCGGCGCTTGAGCGCGGGCGGCGTGCGCCTGTCGCTGGACCCGGCCGCGCAGGCTGGCATGCAGGCCTCGCTGGCCACGGTGCAGCGCATCGTCGAAGAAGACCAGGTGGTCTATGGCATCAACACCGGCTTCGGCAAGCTCGCCAGCACGAAGATCGCCCACGGCCGGCTGGCCGAACTGCAGCGCAACCTGGTGCTGTCGCACAGCGTGGGCACCGGCGATCCGCTGCCCGACGCGGTGGTGCGCATGGTGCTGGCCACCAAGGCGGTGAGTCTGGCGCGCGGCCACTCCGGCGTGCGGCCCGAGATCGTCGATGCGCTGCTGGCCCTGGCCAATGCCGACGTGCTGCCCGTGATCCCGGCCAAGGGCTCGGTCGGCGCCTCGGGCGACCTGGCACCGCTGGCCCACCTGGCCTGCGTGCTGATCGGAGAGGGCGAGGCCAAGGTGCAGGGCCGCACGGTGCCGGGCCGAGAGGCCATGGCGGCCATCGGCTGCGAGCCGTTCGTGCTCGGCCCCAAGGAAGGGCTGGCGCTGCTGAACGGCACGCAGGTGTCCACGGCCCTCGCGCTGGCCGGGCTGTTCGGCGCCGAGAGCGTGTTCGCGGCCGGGCTGGTGTCGGGCGCGCTGTCGCTCGAAGCCATCAAGGGCTCGGTCAAGCCGTTCGATGCGCGCATCCACGAAGCGCGTGGCCAGCCGGGGCAGATCGCCGTGGCGGCCGCCGTGCGCGCACTGCTGGAGGGCAGCGAGATCGATCCGTCGCACCCGCACTGCGGGCGCGTGCAGGACCCGTATTCGATCCGCTGCGTGCCGCAGGTGATGGGCGCGTGCCTCGATAACCTGCAGCATGCCGCGCGCGTGCTGCAGATCGAGGCCAATGCCGCCTCGGACAACCCGCTGGTGTTCTCCGAAACGGGCGACGTGATCTCGGGCGGCAACTTCCACGCCGAGCCGGTGGCCTTCGCCGCCGACATCATCGCGCTGGCGGTGGCCGAGATCGGCGCCATCTCCGAGCGGCGTTTGGCGCTGCTGCTGGACACCGGCCTGTCGGGCCTGCCGGCCTTCCTCATCCGCGACAGCGGCGTGAACTCGGGCTTCATGATCGCGCAGGTCACGGCCGCGGCGCTGGCGTCCGAGAACAAATGCCTGGCCCACCCGGGCAGCGTGGACAGCCTGCCCACCTCGGCCAACCAGGAGGACCATGTGTCCATGGCCACCTACGCCGCGCGGCGCCTGACCGACATGGTGCGCAACACGGCGGTGGTCGTTGGCATCGAGGCCATGGCCGCCACCCAGGGCATCGACTTCGACCGCGTGCCCGCACCGGGCGCCCCCGCCACTCCGTGGCTGAAAAGCTCACCGCTCATCGAAGCGCAGATCGCCGCCATCCGCGCGCGGGTCGCCTTCCTGGAGCAGGACCGCTTTCTCGCCACCGACATCGAGGCCATGCGCGGCTGGGCCCAGGAATCCGCCTGGCCCGCGCCCGTGACCGCCCACCTGCCCAGCTTCGTTTTCCAGATTTCGTGAAGGAGCCTTTGCCATGAACGCCAACGACGCCATCCTCTCCACCGCCGCAGCCCCGCTCGCCGACCCGCGACACGACCCCACGCGCGTGATCCGCGCCCCGCGCGGCAGCCAGCTGAACTGCAAAAACTGGCTGGCCGAGGCCGCCTACCGCATGATCCAGAACAACCTGGATGCCGAGGTGGCCGAGCGCCCGCAGGACCTGGTGGTCTACGGCGGCATCGGCCGCGCTGCGCGCGACTGGGCTTGCTACGACCAGATCCTGTCGTCGCTCAAGGTGCTGGAGGCCGACGAAACCCTGCTGATCCAGTCCGGCAAGCCGGTGGGCGTGTTCAAGACGCACGAGAACGCGCCGCGCGTGCTGCTGGCCAACTCCAACCTGGTGCCGAAGTGGGGCACCTGGGAGCACTTCAACGAACTGGACCGCAAGGGCCTGTTCATGTACGGCCAGATGACGGCCGGCAGCTGGATCTACATCGGCAGCCAGGGCATCGTGCAGGGCACGTTCGAGACCTTCGTCGAGGCCGGCCGCCAGCACTACGACAACGACCTCTCCGGCAAGTGGATCCTCACGGCGGGACTGGGGGGCATGGGCGGCGCGCAGCCCCTGGCCGCCATGCTGGCCGGCGCCGTGTCGCTCAATATCGAGTGCCAGCAAAGCAGCATCGACTTTCGCCTGCGCACGCGCTACGTGGACAAGCAGGCGCGCGACATCGACCATGCGCTGGAGTTGATCCGGCAGCATTGCGACGCGAAGGAAGCCGTCTCCATCGCACTGCTGGGCAACGCGGCCGAGGTGCTGCCCGAACTGGTGCGCCGCGCGAAGGCGGGCGGATTGAAGCCCGACCTGGTGACCGACCAGACCTCCGCCCACGACCTGATCCACGGCTACCTGCCCGCCGGCTGGACAGTGCCGCAATGGCAGGCCGCGATGAAGGACCCGGCGCAGCATGCCGCCCTGACGAAGGCCGCCGCCCAGTCGTGCGCGGTGCACGTGCAGGCCATGCTGGACTTCCAGGCCATGGGCATTCCCACGGTGGACTACGGCAACAACATCCGCCAGGTGGCGTTCGACGAGGGGGTGAAGAACGCCTTCGACTTCCCCGGCTTCGTGCCCGCCTACATCCGCCCGCTGTTCTGCGAGGGCAAGGGCCCGTTCCGCTGGGTGGCGCTGTCAGGCGACCCGGAGGACATCTACAAGACCGATGCCAAGATCAAGGAGCTGTTCCCCGACAACCACCAAACGCACCGCTGGCTGGACATGGCGCGCGAGCGCATCGCCTTCCAGGGCCTGCCCGCGCGCATCTGCTGGCTGGGCCTGGGCGAGCGCCACAAGGCGGCGCTGGCCTTCAACGAAATGGTCAGGAGCGGCGAACTCAAGGCGCCCATCGTCATCGGCCGCGACCACCTGGACACCGGTTCGGTGGCCAGCCCCAACCGCGAGACCGAGGCCATGAAGGACGGCACCGACGCGGTGAGCGACTGGCCGTTGCTGAACGCGCTGCTCAACACGGCGGGCGGCGCCACGTGGGTGAGCCTGCACCACGGCGGCGGCGTGGGCATGGGCTACTCGCAGCATGCCGGCGTGGTCATCGTGGCCGACGGCACCGATGAGGCGGCCGCGCGCCTGGGCCGCGTGCTGTGGAACGACCCGGCCTCGGGCGTGATGCGGCATGCCGACGCGGGCTACGACATCGCGGTGGCCACCGCACGCAGGCAGGGCCTGAACCTTCCCATGGTGCGCTGAGGCCTCCGCAGGGCCACCGGAAAACGGAATTTCGCCATTCCGCGAGAAAAAAGGGGAACCCCATTCCCAATGGCCGGGAATGGGGGCGTGTGATCCCGGGCCGCTTCCTTCGATACTGAACGCATGACCCGAAGTGCATTGCCCAGCGCCGTTGCGACGTCCGACCGAGTGCTCCAGGTGCTGGCCGTGCTGGCCCAGCAGGGCAGGGCGATGGCCGCGACCGAGCTCATGGAGCACACCGGCATGGCGCGCAGCACGCTGTACCGCCAGCTCGCGCGCTTGAAGCGCTGGGGCTTCGTGCTGGAAAGCGATGGCGGCTATGCGCCGGGCCCTTTGAGCCTTCAGCTGGCCCTCGGCTTCGACCTGGCTTCGCACCTGGTGAGGCAGGCGCGCCCCGGCATGGTGGAGCTGTCGCAGCAGTCGCAGGAAAGCGTCGGCCTGATCGTCGCGGTGAACGACCAGGCCATCTGCCTGGACATGGTGGAAAGCCACCATTCGCTGCGCTGCTCGTTCGAAAAGGGTCGCAGCGTGCCGCTGCGCACGGGCGCTTCGGCCAAGTGCGTGCTGGCCCATCTGCCGCCCGCCGCGCGCGATGCGGTGCTCGACAGCCAGTGGGGCACGGGCACGCCCGAGCGCGAGGCCGCCCAGCAGGCGCTGGAGGCGATCCGCAAGGCCGGCTTCGCCACCAGCGAGAGCGAGGTGGACCCCGGCGTCTGGGGCTGCAGCGTGCCGCTGTTCGGCGCGTCCCGCCAGGCCGCGGGCGCCATCACGCTGATGGCGCCGGTGATGCGGGCCCAGGGCCAGGAGGCCGCGCTGATCCGCATGGTGGTCGTGGCGGCCGCCCGCATCTCGCGCCAACTCGTTCTGCACTGAACCCGGCCGCATCGTTTTTATTTTTTCCTCGAGTGCCTTTCCCTTCCTCCCACCCCCACCGGAAACTCCCATGAACATCCGACGCAATCTCCTCCTGGCCAGCCTGGCCGCCGTGTTCGCCCTGGGCGCCGGCGCCGCCCGCGCGCAAGACAACGTGCTGCGAGTGGCCACCGATGCCACCTTCCCGCCGATGGAGTTCGTCGAGAACGGCAAGCGCACCGGCTTCGACGTGGAGCTGGTGGAGGCCGTCGCCAGGAGCATGGGCAAGCAGGTCGAGTGGGTGGACATCGACTTCAAGGGCCTGATCCCCGGCCTGATCTCGCGGCGCTTCGACATGGCCGTCTCGGGCATCTACATCACCGACGAGCGCAAGAAGGTCGTCGATTTCACCGAGCCCTACTACGCCGGCGGCCTGGTCGCCATGGTCAAGGAAGGCAATACCACCATCCGCAAGCCGGCCGACCTGGACGGCAAGAAGATCTCGGTGCAGGTGGGCACCAAGTCGGTCGCCTTCCTCACGCAGAACTACCCCAAGGCGCAACGCGTGGAGGTCGAGAAGAACCAGGAAATGTTCAACCTGGTGGACATCGGCCGCGCCGACGCCGCCGTCACCGGCAAGCCCGCGGCCTACCAATATGTGCGCACCCGGCCCGGCCTGCGCGTGATCGAGGAGCAGCTCACCACCGAGGAATACGGCATGGCGCTGCGCAAGGACACGCCGGAGCTCACCCGCGCGGTGAACGCCGCGCTGGCCAAGCTCAAGGCCGACGGCACCTACGCGGCCATCGTGAAGAAGTGGTTCAGCGGCAGCGCCGCCACCACCGCGGCCACGCCGGCTGCCAAGTGAGCCGGCGGACCACCACCGCCGACCGAATCGACAAGCACTGAACCCGAGCGATGGAACTCGATTTTTCCCCCGTGTGGGCCGGCTGGCCCCAACTGCTGGAGGGCGCGCTGGTGACCGTGGAGATCACGGCCGCCTCGCTGCTTCTGGGCTGCGTGATGGGGTTGCTGGTGGGCATCGGCCGCCTCGACCCCCGGCGCCGCATCGTGTATGGCCTGTGCACCGCCTATGTGGCGGCCATCCGCGGCACGCCGCTGCTGGTGCAGCTGTTCATCCTGTTCTTCGGCCTGCCGCAGTTCGGCATCCTGCTGCCGGCGTTCCTGTGCGGCGTGATCGGGCTGGGCATCTACTCGGGCGCGTACGTGTCCGAGATCGTGCGCGGCGCGATCCAGTCCATCGACCGGGGCCAGATGGAGGCCGCGCGCTCCATCGGCATGTCCTCGGGCGTGGCGATGCGCTGGGTGGTGCTGCCCCAGGCCGTGGTGCGCATGATTCCGCCGCTGGGCAACGAGTTCATTGCGCTCATCAAGAACTCGGCGCTGGTGTCGCTGCTGACCATCCACGACCTGATGCACGAGGGGCAGAAGATCATCAGCGTGTCATACCGCTCGCTGGAGGTGTACCTGGCCATCGCGGTCGTGTACTTCCTGCTCACCGGCGCGACCACGCTGGTGCTGCGCCACATCGAGTTGCGCCTGCGCGCCGGGGGGATGGTGCAATGACGCAGTCCCCATCGACCCAGGCATCCGCTGCGGATGCGGCACCCATCGTGCGCATCCGCGGCCTGCGCAAGGCCTTCGGCGAGCACGTGGTGCTGAACGGCATCGACTTCGACGTGCAGCCGTCGCAGGTGGTGGTCGTGATCGGGCCCAGCGGCTCGGGCAAGAGCACCTTCCTGCGCTGCTGCAACGGGCTGGAGCAGCCCCAGGGGGGGCGCATCGACATCTGCGGGCGCACCCTGGTGGACGAGGGCCGCATGCTGCCCGAGCGCGAGCTCAATGCCCTGCGTGAAGAGGTGGGCATGGTCTTCCAGTCGTTCAACCTGTTCCCGCACCTGTCGGTGCTCGACAACGTCACCCTGGGCCCGCGCAAGCTGCGCGGCGCTTCCCGCGCCGAGGCCGAAAGCCAGGCGCGCGCCTTGCTGGACAAGGTGGGCCTGGGCCACAAGGCCGCGGCCATGCCGGCCAGCCTGTCGGGCGGCCAGAAGCAGCGCGTGGCGATCGCCCGTGCCCTGGCCATGCAGCCGCGCGTGATGCTGTTCGACGAACCCACCTCGGCCCTGGACCCGGAGGTGGCGCTGCTGCGCAGCGGCATCGACGCCAACCTGGCCGCGCCCAGCCCACGCGCCAAGGTGGCGAGCCGCCCGGACGATCCGGGCCGGTTCTTCGAGGACTTCTGCAACTGGCAGGACATTCCCGCCTTCGGCCGCTTCATCGCCGAGACGCCCGTGGCCTGGGCCGCCCAGCGGCTCATGCAGTCGGCCAGCGTGCGGCTGTACCACGACCATGTGCTGGTCAAGGAGCCGGGCACGCGCCAGCGCACGCCCTGGCACCAGGACCAGCCCTACTACAACATTGACGGCACGCAGAACGTGAGCCTGTGGATTCCCGTGGACCCGGTGGCGCGCGAGGCCACGCTGGAGTTCGTGGCCGGCTCGCACCGGGGCCCGTGGCGCATGCCGCGCACCTTCATGGACCAGCAGGCGCGGTGGTTTCCCGAAGGCTCGCTGGCCGAGCTGCCCGACATCGAGGCCGACCGCGCGGCGTTTCCCATCCTGGGCTGGGAGATCGCGCCCGGCGACGTGGTGTGCTTTCACATGCTGGCCCTGCATGCCTCGGGCGGTGTGCCCGGGCCGCAGCGGCGCCGCGTGTTCTCGGTGCGCTTTCTGGGCGACGACACGCGCCATGCGCCGCGCGCCTGGAAGACCTCGCCCGATTTCCCGGGCCTGGCCGACACCTTGCCGGCCGGCGCACCCATGGCGCACCCGCTCTTTCCGCTGCTGGTGGGGGAGGCGGGATGACGGCGGCGCTGCAGCGGTTCGACCTGTCGGCCATCGCGCCCACCCCGTGGAAGAACGGCGGCGGCGACACGCGCGAGCTGGCCTGCTGGCCGCCGGGCGCCGGCATGGACGCCTTCGAGTGGCGCGTGAGCGTGGCCACCATCGCGGCGCCCGGGCCGTTCTCGGCCTTCCAGGGCGTGCAGCGCCAGATCATGCTGCTGGACGGGGCCGGCGTGCGCCTGCGCGCCGAGGACGAGGGCATCGACCATGCGCTGGACGAGCGCTGGCAGCCCGTGGCGTTCGCGGGCGACCAGGCCATCGACTGCATCCCGCTGGGCGGCGCCTCGACCGACTTCAACCTGATGCTGCGGCATGGCCGCTGGCAGGGCGCGGTGCAGGTGCTGCAGAACGCGTGCGTGCCGGGCAGCACGCCCGCGGGCCTGTGCATGGTGCTGTCGGGCCGGTGGCATCGGGGCGGCGAGGTCTTCGGGCCAGGGCAGGGCCTGTGGTGGGCCGCCGCCGCGCCCGCTGGCGCCTGCGCCGCGCTCCAGCCGCAGGCCGGCGGGGCTGACGCGCCGGCCATCGCCTGGGTGGCGCTGGTGCCGGGGTTTCAGCCAAATCGGGCACTGGCGCAATAATCACTAGGGCATACTGCTATGCATTTAATAGCAAAAGGGAGAATCGCATGACCGTGCCGCACCAGGACTTCGCCCACGCCCCCAGCGCCGACGGGGTCTGGCACACCCTGCACCTGGCGCCCGGGCTGGCGGTGGCCGACGTGCCGGTGCCCGATGGTGTGCCGGCGGCGCTGGTGGTGGAGCAGGGCGTGGTGCGCTGGGTGGGCCCGGAGGCCGCCGTGCCCGCGGCCCATGCCGCCTTGCCGCGCCACGCCGCGCGCGGCGCTCTGGCCACGCCCGGGCTGGTGGACTGCCACACCCACCTCGTCTACGGCGGGCAGCGCGCCAACGAGTTCGCCATGCGGCTGGCCGGCGCCTCGTACGAAGAAGTCGCCCGGGCCGGCGGCGGCATCGTCGCCTCGGTGCGGGCCACGCGCGAGGCCAGCGAAGACGAATTGTTCGACCTCGCCCTGCCGCGCCTGTCGGCGCTGCTCGACGAAGGCGTGTGCGCCATCGAAATCAAGTCCGGCTACGGCCTGGCGACCGCGCACGAGCGCAAGCAGCTGCGCGCGGCCCGGCGCCTGGGCGAGGCCACCGGCACCACGGTGCGCACCACGTTCCTGGGCGCGCACGCGCTGCCGCCCGAATACGCCGGCCGCAGCCAGGACTACATCGACCACGTGTGCCAGGAGATGCTGCCCGCGCTCGCGGCGGAAGGGCTGGTCGATGCGGTGGATGTGTTCTGCGAGCGCATCGCCTTCTCGCTGGCCGAGACCGAGCAGGTCTTTCAGGCGGCGCAGCGGCTGGGCCTGCCGGTCAAGCTGCATGCCGAGCAGCTCTCTGACATGGGTGGGGCGGCGCTCGCCGCGCGATACAAAGCCCTGTCGTGCGACCACATCGAGCACCTGTCCGCCGAGGGCATCGCCGCCATGCGGGCCGCCGGCACGGTGGCCGTGCTGCTGCCCGGCGCCTACTACACCCTGCGCGACACGCACCTGCCACCCATCGCGCTGCTGCGCGAGGCCGGCGTGCCCATGGCCGTCTCCACCGACCACAACCCCGGCACCTCGCCCGCTTTGAGCCTGCTGCTCATGGCCAACATGGCGTGCACGCTGTTTCGCCTGACCGTGCCCGAGGCGCTGGCCGGCATCACCACCCATGCCGCGCGCGCGCTGGGGCTGCAGGATTCGCACGGACTGATTGCCGCGGGGCGGCCGGCGAACTTCGTGCTGTGGCCCTTCAAAGAGGCGGCGGAGCTGGCCTACTGGTTCGGGCACAAGCCGGCGCACACCATCGTGCGGCAGGGGCGCATCGCCCGGGCGGCGGCTTGATGCACCGGTGGACCCAATCCTTTTTCTCTTTTCCCATCTGCCCCGAGGCCATTGACTGATGCGCACCACCGTTCCACCCCCGCCTGCCGAGTCCTCTGCGCGGCCGACGCCTCCCGCTGGCGCCCTGTTCGCGCAGGACGCCTTGCTGCCCGGCGGCTGGGCGCGCGACGTGCTGCTGCAGTGGGATGCCGCGGGCCGGCTCACCGTGGTGGCGCCGGGCAGCGCCGCCGGCACCGCTCCGCGTGCGCCGGGCCCGGTCCTTCCCGGCATGCCCAACCTGCACTCGCACGCCTTCCAGCGTGCCTTCGCCGGGCTGACCGAATACCGCGCGCCCCAGCCCGACGGCGGGCAGGACAGCTTCTGGAGCTGGCGCAACCTCATGTACCGCTTTGCCGCGCGCACCACGCCCGAGCACCTGGAGGCGATCGCCACCTGGCTCTATGTGGAGATGCTGGAGGCGGGCTACACCGCGGTGTGCGAGTTCCACTACGTGCACCACGACCCGGCAGGCCAGCCCTATGCCGACGATGCCGCCATGTCGCTCGCGCTGCTGCGCGCCGCCCAGGCCGCGGGCATCGGCATCACCTTGCTGCCGGTGCTCTACCAGGCCAGCGGCTTCGGCGGCCGCGCGCCGCGCGAGGACCAGCGCCGCTTCATCCGCAGCACCGACAGCATGCTCGCGCTGCTGGAGCGCCTGGCGCCCGTGGTGGCCGCGCAGGGCGGCATCCTGGGCCTGGCCCCGCACTCGTTGCGCGCCGTGCCGCCCGACAGCCTGCGCATTGCGGTCGAAGGCCTCACGGCCCTGAACGCAACGGCGCCGGTGCACATCCACATCGCCGAACAGACGCAGGAGGTGGACGACTGCATCGCCTGGAGCGGCCAGCGCCCGGTGCAATGGCTGCTGGAGCATGCGCCGGTCGATGCGCGCTGGTGCCTGGTGCATGCCACCCACATGACGCCCGACGAATACGCGCGCGCTGCCCGCACCGGCGCGGTGGTCGGCCTGTGCCCGACCACCGAGGCCAACCTGGGCGATGGCCTGTTCGACCTGCCGCGCTGGCTGGCGGACGGCGGCCGCTGGGGCGTGGGCTCCGACAGCCATGCCTGCGTGAACGCGGCGGAAGAGCTGATGCTGCTCGAATACGGCCAGCGCCTGTCCCTGCGCCAGCGCAACGTGCTGGCCAGCCGCGCCCACCCCGAGGTCGCCACCGCCATGGCGCTGCAGGCGGTGCAGGGCGGGGCGCAGGCCAGCGGCCGGTGCACGCCGTGCGCGCCGGCCGGCATCGCGGTGGGCGAGAGCGCCGATCTGGTGGCGCTCGATGCGCAGCACATCGCACTGCAGGGCCTGCCGCCCGACAGCATGTTGGGCGCGCACGTGTTCGGCAGCCATCGCACCTCGGCGCTGCACAGCCTCTGGACCGCCGGCACGCCACGCGTCGTCTCGGGGCGCCACGCGCTGCACGACCGTGCCGCCGACGCCTTCGTGGCGGCCCGCATGGCCACCATCACCCGCGCCGGGCATTGACCGACCGGCCGGCCCTCGGCTTTCGAAGCCCCCAACGCAGACCCGATCGCATGACCGCCACCCATTCCCCGCTACCCTTCACCTTCCACCAGGGCACCGCGCCGCTGCTCGTGTCCATGCCCCACGTGGGCACGCATGTGCCCCAGGGCATCGCCGCGCGCTTCACCGACGAGGCCCGCCAGGTGCCGGACACGGACTGGCACCTGGAGCGGCTCTACGGCTTTGCCCGAGACCTCGGCGCCTCGATCCTGGTGGCCACGCATTCTCGCTATGTGATCGACCTGAACCGGCCGCCGGACGGCGCCAGCCTGTATCCCGGCCAGAGCGTCACCGGCCTTTGCCCGGTGGACACCTTCGACGACACGCCGATCTACGCGGAGGCGGGCGATGCGCCGGACGACGCCGAGATCGCCGCGCGCCGCGATGCCATTTGGGCGCCGTACCACGCGCAGCTGGCCGCCGAGCTGGAGCGCCTGCGCGCCGCCCATGGCGTGGCCATGCTGTGGGATGCGCATTCCATCCGCTCCGTGCTGCCGCGTTTTTTCGCGGGCAAGCTGCCGGACCTGAACCTGGGCACGGCCGAAGGGGCCAGTTGCGATCCGGCGCTGGCGCAGGCGCTGCTGCGCATCGGGCAGTCCGACCCGGCGTACACCGCGGTGCTCAACGGCCGGTTCAAGGGCGGCCACATCACGCGGCACTACGGCGATCCCGCGCGCAACGTGCACGCGGTGCAGCTGGAGATGACGCAGTGCAGCTACATGCAGGAAGCCTTGCCGTTCGACTACCTGCCCGAGGTGGCGGCTGGCGTGCAGCCCGTGCTGCACCGCATGCTGGAAGCGGTGCTGGAATTTGCCCGCACCCGGGTGCGGGCATAAGGCCCGCCAGGAGCGGCCGGCCCGGCGCCCGCGGCGTCAGGCCGCCGCGTCGATCCGAAGCTGCACGGAGTCGTCCAGATAGATGGGCGTGACCTTGAAGCCGTTGACCGTGATGCTGCCGAACGTCCCGCGCACAGGGGCGCCGCGCACCAGCGTGAGGGTCGATCCGACCGTCGGCGTGAAGCCCGAGCGGAAGGCGATGCGCAGGGTGCCCGCCAGCGTGACCGGGCCGGCGGCCTGCAACTGGCCGGCGCCGTTGGCGCCCACGCGCAGTTCCAGCGTGCTGCTGCTGCCCAGGGTGAAGGCACCGCCGATGGCCAGCTCCGCCGCCGTGTTGCCGATCAGCGTGCCGCCGCTCAGGTACACGTCGCCTTGTCCCAGCGCATTGCTGCTGTCGGCCCGCACGGCACCTGCGGACACTTCCGTGCCCCCGGTGTAGCGGTTCGCGCCTGCCAGCACGAGCGTGCCGCTGCCGCGCTTGGTGAGCTTGCCGGCGCCCGCGATGGGGTTGCGCCAGGCGTCCAGCGCGTTGAAGCCGCCCTGCGCCGCGTCCATGGTCACTGCCACGTCGCCGTTGAAGGCGCCGTAGCCGTCGCCGGCCGCGAACAGGTTCAGGCGACCCCAGCCTTCGGCGTCGTCCAGCACCGGGTAGCCCGAGGCGATCGCGGTGGTCTTGAGCACCACGCGGCGCTGGCCCGCATCCAGGTAGGGGAAGCGCGTTTCCAGCAGCACCTCGGCGCTCTTGGGCACGACGGCCGGACGCGTGGTGTCGCCGATGGGAGCGAAGCCGAACGTCATCCGGCGCAGGTACTCGGCCTGGTTGGTGGCGCGGTCGGCGAAACGGTCGGCGGTGGTGGCCTGCGAATGGGCGATCTGCAGGAATTCCTCCGGCGTGCGCGCCCCGACGGCCGCCATCAGCGTGCTGCGGGCCTGAGCCACGGCAGCAGCCTTGCGCGGCGCGTTCACGCCGGTGGCGATGCTGGCGGCGGCCACGGCCTGGCCGTGCACACGGCCGCTGATCACATCCAGGGGCGAGTGCATGCCGGCCAGGATGCGGCTTTCGCCCAACTCCAGCCCGCGCGCCAGCATTTCCTGGAACCGCTCGGGCACCAGGTAGGCCATGGCGATGGCATCGCGCACGCCCTCGGCGGTGTGGCCGCTGGTGAAGCCGCCATCGGTGGCCGGGGTGGTGCTCCTGGCAGGCACCAGGGCCGGCACGATCTGCACATTGGCGCTCCAGCGCCACGGGCGGGCGTATTTGTAGAAGCGCTTGGCCGGCTCGGTCGAGCCGTTGTCGCCGATGCCGCCGATGAAGTCCACCACCGTGCCGAAGCCCGCGTTGGCGCTGCCGCCCACACCGGCGTTGTTGCCGGTGTCGTTGTAGAGCACCGTGGTCGCATCCGCGGGAATGCCCGAAATGCTGGTCTTTTGCTGCGCCGCGGTGCGCCATGCATTGGTCAACGGGCCCAGTCCATCGGTCACGCTGTAGGCCTTGCCGCGCCGGTCGTCTTCGTAGGCCAGGAGTTCCTGGGCCGCGGTGCGGCGCGCCGTGGCGTCCACCACGTACTGGATGTTGCGGGTGTGCACCTGCGCGTTCAGCACCGTGCCGTCAGTCGCGTCACCGGGAATGCCGGTCCAGGCCGCCGGCTTGATCGCAGGGAAGGCGCCGTTGGCATCGGCCGTCACGCCGGCATCCACCAGCAGCGTGCTGGGCTTCCAGATGTCGAGAAAGCCCGACAGCACCCGCACGCCGGCGTTGGTGGCCAGCGTGGCGTAGCGGGCATCGCCGCGCTGGTTGGTGAAGGCGAAGTCCACGAACGGCGGCGTGGTCGATTCGTTGGGCACCGGTGCGGAATCGGCAAATCCCAGGCCGCGCGGCGCATCGGGTGGTGCGGCATCGGAACCCCCGCCGCCACAGGCGGAGAGCGCGAATGCGGCGGCGAGAGCCAGGATCAGGGTGCGTCGGGGCAGAGGCAGCGTCATGGGGAGCAGGCAGGTTGGAAAGGCGGGAGCGAAACGGGTGCGCGCAGGCCGCTTGCGGCCTGCTGCGGCTGCACTCTAGGGTCGCGCTGTGACAGCGCCGTGACGCCGCACGCCAATCATTTCCCCGCTGGAGCCCGCGGCGGGGTAGCATGCGCCATGGACATCGCCCCCACCCTCGCGCCTGCGGTCGCGGAAAAGCCCGCAGCCCTGCCTGGATGGGGAGAGTTCTTTCACATGCCGCTGTTTCGGCCCGGCACCTCGGTGCGCATGGGCGACCAGTGGGAAACCGTGAGCCATGTGGCCCTGCGCCGCCAGGAACTGGCCATCTACCTCGTGGGCCACGAGGCGTCCGTCTCCCCCAGCCGGCTCTTCCTGGCACCCAGCGCGTTCACCACCGTGCGCAAGCGCTGAAGTCCCCCGGCATCCCGCTTCATGCAGGAGCCGGGCAGGGCGCGTCGGCCGGAGGCCGACTCAGGCCTGGGTCATCCAATCGCTCAGCCGGCCGGCCGCTCGGCCATGGCCTCGCCCAGCCGCACGGGCCGGGCAGGGGCCCACTGCTCCGAAAACCGCACCGCACCGCGCTGAAACAGAAGCACCACGGTGGAGCCCAGCAGGAAGCGGCCCATTTCCTCGCCCTGGCGCAGCACGATCTGCCGGTCGGCATAGTCCCAGTGGCGCAGCTCGCCGCTGCGCGGCGGGTTGACCTGACCGTGCCACACCGTGGCCATGCTGCCCACGATGGTCGCACCCACCAGCACGAGCACCATCTTTCCCAAAGGCGTGTCGAACACGCACACCACGCGCTCGTTGCGCGCGAACAGGCCGGGCACGCCCCGCGCCGTGACCGGGTTCACCGAAAAAAGGTCGCCCGGCACATGCACCATGCGCAGCAAGGTGCCGTCGCAGGGCATGTGGATGCGGTGGTAGTCGCGGGGGCTCAGGTAGATCGTCGCAAAGCTGCCGTTGTCGAACTGCGCGGCCAGCGCCGCATCGCCGCCCACCAGGGCCGTGGTCGAGTAGCGGTGGCCCTTGGCCTGGAAGATCTGGTCCTGGTCGATGGGCCCGAACTGGCTGACCGCCCCATCCACCGGGCAGACCGCGGCCGCCGCGGCGAGCGGGCGCACACCGGGGCGCAGGGCGCGGGTGAAGAAGTCGTTGAACGTGGCGTATGCGGCCGGGCGGGGCTCGACCGCCTCGCTCATGTCCACCCGATAGCGGGCGATGAAACGCTCGATCGCGGCAGTGGTGCGGGGGCCTCCCTGCGCCCGTGCAAGCCGCCCCGCCAGCGCCGTCAGCGCTTGTTTGGGAAGTAGATATTGAGGCAGTACGGCAAGGCGGTCTGACAAGGTGGACTTCCTGAGCGGTTGGGGTGCGAGGCATTCTACCGAGCGCGCCTGCGGGGCCCGGCCGTGCGCCTTGACGCTGCATGCGCAGGCCATCTGGCGCCAGATGCCGGAACGAAGTCAGTCGGGGCCGCTGCGTCAAATCGATGCCATTCACCACAGGGCGCAACCGGCGCGGTGCATGGGCCGCGCGCGGCGCAGTGGTGTATCGGCACTATTCCACACGATTCCTTACTACGTTACAATGGTGCGGTTTTGCGCAGCGCCTCGCTGCCGCTGCTGTGTGTGGAAGCCGCCCCGCCGGCCTTTTCCGACCGATGCGCCATGGGGCGCAGTGACCACCCCCGCTTGCTGTGCACCGCGCCTGGATCTCTTGCGAGGTGGGCCGACATTCCGGTTGCAGTTTCGCGCAGGCCCCGATACCTCCTATTACTGTTTGAAGATTGACTTGAAATCATGGCCAAAGAAGAACTGATTGAAATGCAGGGCTCCGTGACGGAAGTCCTGCCCGATTCCCGCTTTCGCGTCACGCTGGACAATGGCCATCAACTGATCGCCTACACCGGCGGCAAGATGCGCAAGCACCACATCCGCATTCTTGCCGGCGACAAGGTCTCGCTGGAAATGTCCCCCTACGACCTGTCCAAGGGCCGCATCACCTTCCGCCACCTCCCAGGCCGTGGCCCGGGCCCCTCGTCGCGGTGAGTTTGAAAAAAACTGGCAAATTTCCTTGAATCTTCCAAATATGGCTGTGATGCAAGGTTAGAATACTAGTTGTCGGAGCGTAGCGCAGCCTGGTAGCGCATCTGCTTTGGGAGCAGAGGGTCGCGAGTTCGAATCCCGCCGCTCCGACCATTGATTCAAGGGGTTAGGTCATTTGACCTGACCCCTTTTGTCTTTTTGGATTTGCCCTCCTCTCCGGTATTCCCTTCGCTGCAGTTTTCTGCGTCCATGGCAGGCGCAGGAGAATCAACCCCGGCTTCGCAGCAGCCTCAAGATCCATTCGCGTTGGTGCGCCAGGCGTTCCACGTCTTCCTCTTCCATGAGGAAGGGTAAATCCGGCACGTTGGCTTCGGGAATCGCATGCTCGAAAACCATGCGCAATGCGGCAGGCTCCTGGTGCAATATCACCAAGGCCTGGGCCAGCATATTCAGCGGTTGCACCTGGGTCGTGACGTTGGCGAGTGCGCTTTTGAGCGTTCTGATTTCCTCGCGCAGCAGTTCTATTTCTGCTTGTGGATGATTGTCCATAATGCCTCCTCGGTCCCATGCTAGAACGGGGCCATACGGCCAACAAGCTGAAATTGCATCCAGCACCGCGGTAGGCCCATGCTCAGGCTCAGCCATGGCAGCGCCTGGGCCGATCGCTCCACCATTTCCCATTCTTCCAAAGCACATGGCAACGTTTCGTCCGTTTTCCCCCTTTGGCTCTTCTCCGCGCACCGGCGGGGCGCGCATGGAGGGCGTGGACGCCTTGCGGGGCGTGGCCATGGTGTGGATGACGGTCTTTCATTTCTGTTTTGACCTCAGCCACTTCGGGTACTGGCCGCAGAATTTCCGTGCCGATCCTTTTTGGACGACCCAGCGGACAGCCATCGTGGCGCTCTTTCTCTTCTGCGCGGGGCTGGGGCAGGCACTGGCCTGGCAGCAGGGCCTCGGATGGGCCCGCTTCTTCAAGCGCTGGCTGCAGATCGTGGGATGCGCCTTGCTGGTCACCGCAGGGTCGTCCCTGATGTTTCCGCAGAGCTTCATCCATTTCGGCGTTCTGCACGGGATGGCTGCCATGCTCCTCGTCGCGCGATGCACGGCGGGGTGGGGCGCCTGGCTCTGGCCTGCCGGCGCAATGGCCGTGGCGCTTCCCTCCATCGCGGGGTGGGCGCTGACGGAGGGGCCGCTCGCGGCCTGGGCGCCCACGTTCAACGGCTATGCGCTCAACTGGCTGGGACTGGTGTCGCGCAAGCCTTTCACCGAAGACTATGTGCCGGTGCTGCCCTGGCTGGGCGTGATGTGGTGGGGCCTGGCGAGCGGGCAATGGGTGCTGCGACGGCGCCCGCAATGGATGAAGGTGGCGCTGCCCCGGGCGCTGTCACCGCTGGCGGTGTTGGGCCGCTGGAGCCTGAGCTATTACATGCTGCACCAGCCGGTCATGATCGGTCTGCTGATGGCGGCATCCTGGATGCTGGGCCGTGTTTAGGAAAAGGCACAAGGCCCGTCCCAAAAGCAAAACGCGGCCCGTGGGGCCGCGTTGAGACTCGAAGCTTGGTGGATCGGCAGGGTGCCTGCCGGTCCACCGACCGTGAGCGATTACTCGATCTTGGCCTTCGTGCGCAGTTCTTCCTGGAACTTCGCCAGCTTCTGCTGCTGCAGTTGCTGCGCCACCTGGGGCTTCACTTCTTCCAGCTTGGGCAGCTTGGCTTCGCGCACGTCGTCCAGGCGGATGATGTGCCAGCCGAATTGGGTCTTGACCGGCGTCTGGGTCATCTGGCCCTTGTTCAGCTTGACCAGCGCTTCGGTGAATTCGGCCACGTAGCTGCTCGGAGCCGACCAGTCCAAGTCGCCGCCGCGGGCGCCGGATCCGGGATCCTTGGACTGCTTCTTGGCGATGTCTTCAAACTTGGCGCCCTTCTTGATGGACGCGATGATGGCCTTGGCCTGGTCTTCCTTTTCCACCAGGATGTGGCTGGCCTTGTATTCCTTGCCGGTGTTGGCGGCAACGAACTTGTCGTACTCGGCCTGGATTTCGGCGTCGGTGACGGGGTTGGCCTTTTGGTAGTCGGCGAACAGTTCGCGGATCAGGATGGTCTGGCGGGACAGTTCCATCTGGACCTTGTAGTCGGGCGAGGCTTCGAGGCCGCGCTTCTGGGCTTCCTGCAAGAAGATTTCGCGAGCGATCACTTCTTCCTTGATCTGGCCTTCGACCTCAGGGGTCACGGGGCGGCCGGAGCGTTCCACTTGCTGCTTCAGGGCTTCGGCGCGTTCCTTGGGAACGGCCTTGCCATTCACAACGGCGAGGTTTTGAGCGTAGACGGGAAAGGCCGTCGCGCCCAGCACGGCAGCGGCCACGAGGCCGGACAAAAGCTTTTTCTTCATTGGGGAGTCCACAAAAAGGAAATGAGTTGCGGCCGTTTTGACCGCAAGTCCGACAAATAGGGCCGGATCAAAGAACTTCAATGGCTATGGCGTGAGCGCCCTGGTCAATAAATTCTTGCAGCGCATCATACACAAGGCGATGTTGTGCGACGCGGGGTCTTCCTGTAAACAAAGGTGACGAAATCCGCACCCGGAAATGGGTGCCGAAACCCGTTCCGTTGGCCCCCACATGGCCTGCATGGGCGGCGCTTTCGTCCAGCACCTGCAGCGCGGAAGGGTTCAGCCGCTCCTGCAGCCGGGCCGCCATGGCCTCGGCGGTGATGGCCAGCACCGTCATGGCTGCACGTCCTTGTGGGCCGCCTCGGGCGTGGCCTTGGGCACGGCCTTGGTGTCGTCTTCCTTCATGTAGCGGCTCAGGTACAGGGCTTGGCCGATAACGAACACCGCCATCAGCCCGATACCGCCGAACAGCTTGAAGTTGACCCAGGTGTCGGTGTCGAAGCGGTAGGCCACCCACAGGTTGACCAGGCCCATGACCGCGAAGAACCCGGTCCAGCTCCAGTTCACGGTGCGCCAGGCGGCATCTGGCAACTCCATCTGCGCGCCCATCAGGGAGCGGATGAGGTTCTTGCGGAAGAACAGCTGGCCGATCAGCAGCGCCGAGCCCATCAGCCAGTACAGCACCGTGGGCTTCCACTTGATGAAGGTTTCGCTGTGCGAGAGCAGCGTGGCGCCGCCGAACACCACGATGACGCCCAGGCTCACCCACTGCATGGGCTCGACCTTGCCGTTCTTGTAGCGCAGGTAGCCGATCTGCAGCACGGTGGCGGCGATGGCCACGGCCGTGGCCGTGTAGATGCCCCACAGCTTGAAGGCCGCGAAGAACAGGATGATGGGAAAGAAGTCGATCAGCAGTTTCATGGGGGAGGGCTGGAGCGTGGGCGGGCGTTGCCGTCGTTCAGGAGGAGCCGGGCTCGAAATCGAGCGATGCGGAGTTCATGCAGTAGCGCAGGCCGGTGGAGGCGGGGCCGTCCTCGAACACATGGCCGAGGTGGGCCCCGCATTGTGCACAAACCGTCTCCGTCCGGACCATGCCATGGCTGCGGTCCACAATCTCCTTGATCGAGCCCGGCACCGCCTCGGAAAAGCTGGGCCAGCCGCAGCCGGCGTCGAATTTGGTGCCGGAGTCGAAAAGCTTGGCGCCGCAGCACACGCAGTGGTAGCTGCCGTCGGCCCAGTGCGCTTCGTACTTGCCGGTGAACGGGCGCTCGGTGGCGGCGTGGCGAGTGACTTGCCAGGCCACGGGCTCGGCGCCTTTGCTCTGCAGCAGGGCCTGCCATTCGGCATCGGTCTTTTTGATGGGAAAGGTCATGATGAGCAGCTGATTTCGATGGAGGAAGCCCAGTCGGGCGGGAAGTCGGCCCAGGCCTCGTGGCCCGGGTGTTCGTCGAACGGTTCGGCCAGCAGGGCCTGCAGGGTGTGCAGCGGCGCGAAGTCGCCTTGCGTGGCCGCGCGGATGGCCTGCTCTCCCAGGTGGTTGCGCAGCACGAATTTCGGATTGCATTTCAGCATCGAATCGGCCATATGCCGGGGATTTGATTGTCCTGGATGCTCTGAAAATGATAGCAACCACGACTCCCAGCCCGCCCGGTCGATGAACAGGTCGCGCACGGGTTCGAAGTCCCCGCTGGCCACGGCATGCGACAGGCGCCGCCAGAAGATGGGGTAGTCCACCCCGCCTTGGGCCAGCAGGTTGAGCAGGCCGTCCACCAGCGCGGCGTCGCCGTCGTGGGCGGCCTGCAGCCCGAGCTTGCCGCGCATGCGCTGCAGGAACGCGGCCGGGAACACGGTCTGGTAGGACGCGAGCGCCGCCTGCGCCAGTGCCACGTCCTCGATCAGCGGCAGCAGCGCCTGGCCCAGCCGGAACAGGTTCCAGTAGGCCACGTTGGGCTGGCGGTTGAAGGCGTAGCGGCCCTGCGTGTCGCTGTGGTTGCACACGTGGCCCGGCACGAACGCGTCGAGGAACTGGAAGGGCCCGTAGTCGATCGTGAGGCCCAGGATGCTCATGTTGTCGGTGTTCATCACCCCGTGGCAAAAGCCCTGCGCCTGCCAGTGGACGAGCAGTTCCGCCGTGCGCTCGCTCACCGCCTGGAGCAGGGCTGCGTAGGGGTTGCCGCCCGGCGCATCCGGGCCGCGGCACTCAGGGTAGTAGCGGTCGATGACGTAGTCGGCCAGCGTGCGCAGCTGCGGCAGCAGGTCGCGCGCCGCGAAGTGCTCGAAGTGCCCGAAGCGGATGAAGCTCGGCGCGGTGCGGGTCACGACGGCGGCGGTCTCCACCACCTCGCGCTGCACCGGGGCGGGCGAGCCGGTCAGGGCCAGCGCCCGCGTGGTGGGCACGCCCAGCGCATGCATGGCTTCACTGCACAAAAATTCGCGGATGCTCGAGCGCAGCACGGCGCGGCCGTCGCCCATGCGCGAATACGGCGTGCGCCCGGCGCCCTTGAGTTGCACCTCCAGCCCGCCGGCGGTCTCGCCCAGCAGGATGGCGCGGCCATCGCCCAGTTGCCCCGCCCACACCCCGAACTGGTGGCCGCTGTACACCGTGGCCAATGGCTGCATGCCCGACAGCAGCGCGTTGCCCGAACACACCTGCAGCGCCGCATCGGAGGCCAGCCAGGCCGCGGGCACGCCCAGTTGCTGCGCGGCATCCAGGCTCGTGGCCACCCAGTGCGGGGCGGGCAGGGGCGTGGGGACCAGTTCGGTGAAGAAATCCGGGCCCAGTGCTGCAAAGCCGTTGCGCCATTCGAGGCCGGACGCGGGCGCCGTTGCGGCGGTGGGAAGGGGGGCGTTCATCCGCCGAATTGTCTCCGACCCGCTTTGCCACGCGCGGCGAGGGGGCTTGAGCGCCCGGGGCCGCGACGGCGGCTGTCAAGCAGGCGACAGATGCGCCCCTGGCACATGGCGCCCCCAGCGCGGCAGCGCACAGGGCGCACGGTAGGATGCCGCGGAACCATTCACAACGACAACCCAAGGATCCAACATGCTGGGCCTGATGCAGAGTCAACCCTTGCTGATTTCCACGCTGATCGAATTCGCCGAGCGCCACCACGGCGACGTGCAGATCGTGTCGCGCCGCGTCGAGGGCGACATCCACCGCTACACCTACCGCGACATGGCGGTGCGGGCGCGGCGGCTGGCCAATGTGCTGGACGGCATGGGCCTGGCAGCCGGAGACCGCGTGGCCAGCCTGGCCTGGAACGGCTACCGCCACATGGAGATGTACTACGGCGTGAGCGGCTCCGAACGGGTGATGCACACCATCAACCCCCGCCTGCACCCCGAGCAGATCGCGTGGATCGTCAACCACGCCGAAGACCGGGTGCTGTGCTTCGACATGACCTTTCTGCCCATCGTGCAGGCCGTGCACGCCAAGTGCCCCACGGTGCGCCAGTGGGTGGCGCTGTGCGATGCCGACCAGCTGCCCGCCGACAGCGGCATCCCCGGCCTGCTGAGCTACGAAGCCTGGATTGGCGAAGCCCCCGACACCTACGTGTGGCCCACGTTCGACGAGAACACCGCCTCCAGCATGTGCTACACGAGCGGCACCACCGGGCACCCCAAGGCGGTGCTCTACAGCCACCGCTCGACCCTGTTGCACGCGTATGCCGCCGCGCTGCCGGACGTGATGGGCCTGTCGGCCAGCGATGCGGTGCTGCCCGTGGTGCCGATGTTCCACGTCAATGCCTGGGGGCTACCGTACTCGGCGCCGCTGGTGGGCGCCAAGGTGGTCTTTCCCGGCCCGGCGCTGGACGGCAAATCGGTCTATGAACTCATGGAGGCCGAGGGCGTGACTTTCGCCGCTGGCGTGCCCACCGTGTGGCAGATGCTGCTCAACCACGTGAAGGCGGGCGGCCTGCGCTTCAGCCAACTGAAGCGCACCGTGATCGGCGGCTCGGCCTGCCCGCCGGCCATGATCCAGTCGTTCCAGGACGACTACGGCGTGCGCGTGCTGCACGCGTGGGGCATGACCGAGATGAGCCCGCTGGGCACGCTGTGCTCGCTCAAGAACAAGCACCTGGCGCTGCCGCGCGGCGAGCAGATGCAGATCCTCATGAAGCAGGGCCGCGCGATCTACGGCGTGGACATGAAGATCGTGGACGGCGACGGCCACGAACTGCCCTGGGACGGCAAGACCTATGGTGACCTGCTGGTCAAGGGCCCATGGATCGTCGAGAACTACTACCGCGGCGAGGGCGATCCGCTGGTGCCCGATGCGCAGGGCCGCGGCTGGTTCCCCACGGGCGACGTCGCCACCATCGATGCCGACGGCTACATGCAGATCACCGACCGCAGCAAGGACGTGATCAAGTCCGGCGGCGAGTGGATCAGCTCCATCGACATCGAGAACATCGCCATGGCCCACCCCGGCGTCGCCATGGCCGCGTGCGTGGGCATGCCGCACCCCAAGTGGGACGAGCGGCCCATCGTGGCGGTGGTCAAGCGCCCCGGCGCGGAGGTCACGCGCGAGGAGCTGCTGCAGTTCTACGCGGGCAAGACCGCCAAGTGGCAGATCCCGGACGACGTACTGTTCGTGGACGCCATTCCCATCGGCGCCACCGGCAAGATGCTCAAGGCCAAGCTGCGCGAACAGCTCAAGGACTACCGCCTGCCGGGCCTGTGACGCTCGCTGATGCGGCGAAGGGGGCGGCCGCGCGAGGCCGCCGCCCAGTCGCATGCGGGATAGCGGATAGGGTGAATCCCTGAGCATCTCCTCTGTGGCGTGCCTTACGCTGCGCCCTGTTCCATTCAAGAACCCAAGAGGAGACAAGCGATGAGATTTGCTATCAAGGCTGTAGCTGCATCCGCAATCCTGGTGAGCGCTGGCGGCGCGTTCGCTCAAAAGGGCGATACGGTGAAGATCGCCTGGCTCGACCCGCTGTCTGGCCTCATGGCGGCGGTGGGCACCAACCAGCTCAAGAGCTTCCAGTTCCTCTCGGAGGAGTTCAACAAGAAGAACGCGGCGGGTGTGAAGTTCGAGATCATCGGCATCGACAACAAGCTCAGCCCGCAGGAAACCACCAGCGCCCTGCGCTCGGCCATGGACCAGGGCGCGCGCTACGTGGTGCAGGGCAACGGCTCGGGCCCGGCGCTGGCCATCATCGACGCGCTGGAAAAGCACAACGCGCGCAACCCCGGCAAGGAGGTCATGTACCTCAACTACGCCGCCGTGGACCCCGACCTCACCAACAGCAAGTGCAGCTACTGGCACTTCCGCCTGGATGCCGACACCTCGATGAAGATGGAGGCCATGACCACCTTCATGAAGGACCTGCCCGAGGTCAAGAAGGTCTATCTCATCAACCAGAACTACTCCCACGGCCAGCAGGTCTCCAAGTTCGCCAAGGAGAACCTGGCGCGCAAGCGGCCCGACGTGCAGATCGTGGGCGACGACCTGCACCCGCTGGCCCAGGTGCGCGATTTCGCGCCCTACATCGCCAAGATCAAGCAGTCCGGCGCCGACAGCGTGATCACCGGCAACTGGGGCTCGGACCTGGCCCTGCTCATCAAGGCCGCCAACGATGCGGGGCTGGCCAACGTCAATTTTTACACCTACTACGGCGGCGTGACGGGCAGCCCCACGGCCATGGGCGCGGCGGCGGCGGGGCGCGTGTACATGGTGTCGTACAACCACCTGAACCTGCCCGGCGACATCGGCCGCGTGGTCACCGAATACAAGAAGAAGTTCAACGACGACATGTACACCGGTGCCGTGTACCACGCCTTCGCCATGCTGGATGCCGCCTTCGTGAAGGCCAAGTCCACCGACCCGGTGAAGGTGGCGCCGGTGCTGGAGGGCATGAAGTTCAACAGCTTCAACGGCGAGGTCGAGATGCGCAAGAGCGACCACCAGCTGCAGCAGGGCCTGTTCGTCTCCAAGTGGGAGAAGGCCGGCGGCAAGTACCCCAACGACGCGGAAAATACCGGCTACACCTTCGTGCCGGTGAAGTACTACGAGCCCTACGTGGCCAGCACGCCCACCTCGTGCCAGATGAAGCGGCCCTCCTGATCCGGGCATCCGATTTCATTGCTGTGAGACCTTGGGCCCGGGGTTCCTCGGGCTCTTTTTTTAACCGTGCGGGCGCTGTTCTTCGATGAATCTTGAGTTTTTCGTGATCTCGCTGCTCAACGGCATCAGCTACGGGCTGCTGCTGTTCATGCTCAGCTCGGGGCTCACCCTCATCTTCAGCATGATGGGCGTGCTCAACTTCGCCCACACCAGCTTCTACATGCTGGGGGCTTACATCGCCTACACCCTGTCCGGCCTGGTCGGCTTCTGGCTGGCGCTGTTCGTGGCGCCGCTGCTGGTGGGCGCGCTCGGTGCGGCGTTCGAGCGCTACGCGCTGCGCCGCGTGCACCAGTACGGCCACGTGCCCGAGCTGCTGGTGACCTTCGGCCTGTCGTACCTGGTGCTGGAAGTGGTGCAGCTGGTGTGGGGCCGCTCCACCGTGCCCTACGGCCTGCCCGCGCAGTTGCAGGGGCCGCTCTTCACGCTGTACGGCACGCAGTTCCCGAAGTCGCGGTCGTTCGTGATGCTGGTGGCGCTGCTGATGCTGCTGTCCGTGTGGCTGCTGCTCACCCGCACGCGCATCGGCCTGGTGATCCAGGCCGCGCTCAAGCACCCCGACATGGTCGAGGCGCTGGGCCACAACGTGCCGCGCGTGTTCATGCTGGTGTTCGGCGGCGGCTGTGCGCTCGCCGGGCTGGCGGGCGTGATCGGCGGCAACACCTACGTCACCGAGCCGGCCATGGCCGCTTCGGTGGGCTCGATCATCTTCGTTGTCGTCGTCGTGGGCGGCATGGGGTCGCTGGCCGGGGCCTTCCTTGCCTCGCTGCTGATCGGCGTGCTGCAGACCTTCGCGGTGGCGCTGGACTATTCGCTGGCGCATGCGCTGCGCGCGGTCGGCATGGCGGTGACCGAGCAGACCTTCGGCTGGCCGCTGCTCAAGCTCACCGTGTCGCAGGTGGCGCCCATCCTGCCGTACCTGCTGCTGGTGCTGATCCTCATCTTCCGGCCCAAGGGCCTGCTCGGCACGCGGGAGGACTGAACCCATGCGCTCCCACACCTCCTCGCCGCCGGCCTACCGGTTCAAACCGCTCAACATCGGGCGCATCGTCATCTGGGGCCTGTTCGCGGCCGCGCTCATCGTGGCGCCCATGCTGTTCACCAGCAGCCTGGCGCTCACCATGCTGTCGCAGATCGGCTACCTCATCGTCATCTGCCTCTCGTACAACATGCTGCTGGGGCAGGGCGGCATGCTGAGCTTCGGCCATGCCGTGTACACCGGCCTGGGCTCGTTCATCGCCATCCACGCGATGAACCTGGCCGGCAAGGGCGCGGTGCCCATTCCGCTGGTGTTCATCCCGCTCGTGGGCGGGCTGGCGGGGCTGTTCTTCGCCGTGCTGCTGGGCTTCGTCACCACCAAGAAGTCGGGCACCACCTTCGCCATGATCACCCTGGGCATCGGCGAGCTGGTGGCGTCCATGGCGCTGATGTTCCCCGAGTTCTTCGGCGGGGAGGGCGGCATCACCACCGACCGCGTGTACGGCAAGGGGTTCATGGGCATCACCTTCGGCCCGGCCATCCAGGTGTATTACCTGATCGCGGCCTACTGCTTCGTGTGCACCGCGCTCATGTTCGCCTTCACCGGCACGCCGCTGGGCCGCATCCTGAACGCGGTGCGCGACAACCCCGAGCGGGTGGAGTTCATCGGCTACAACACGCAGCGCGTGCGCTACTTCGCCTTCATCATCGCGGGCTTCTTCGCCGGCGTGGGCGGTGGGCTGGCGGCGATCAACTTCGAGATCGTCACCGGCGCCGACAGCGTGAGCGTGCTGCGCTCGGGCGGCTACCTGCTGTTCACCTTCCTGGGCGGGGCCACCTTCTTCTTCGGACCCATCATCGGCGCGGTGCTGCTGGTGTTCGCCTCGGTGCTGCTGTCCGAGCTGTCCAAGGCCTGGCTGCTGTACCTGGGCCTCGTGTTCCTGTTCATGGTGATGTATGCGCCCGGCGGCATCGCCAGCCTGATCATGATGAACCTGCGCGTGGCCAAATACGGCCGGCTGCGCACGCTGTGGGTGTCGTACCTGGCCCTGGGCGGCACGGCCCTGGTGGCGGTGTTGGGCGCGGCCTGCATGGTGGAGATGACCTACCACCTGCAACTCAATTCGGCGCTCGGGCCACAGATGAACTTTCTCGGCGCCACGCTGAACGCGCGGGCCTTGTCCAGCTGGTTCGGGGCGGGCTTCGTGCTGCTGGTGGGCCTCGGCCTGTTCGAGACCGTGCGGCGCCAGTTCCTGCTGCAATGGGGCGCCATCCAGGAAGCCATCGAGCAGGACATCAAGCGGGGGGAGGCCGCATGAGCGTGACCCCCGTCAACACCCCCTATGCGCTGGAGTTGCGCGACCTGCACAAGCGCTTCGGCAAGACCGAGATCATCCGCGGCGCCAACCTGTGCGTGGCCCCGGGCGAGCGCGTGGCCATCATCGGCCCCAACGGCGCCGGCAAGTCGACGCTGTTCAACCTCATCAGCGGACGCTTCGGCGCCACCAGCGGCCAGGTGCTGCTGAACGGCCAGCGCATCGACGGCAAGGCGCCGTACGAGATCAACCGCATGGGGCTGTCGCGCAGCTTCCAGATCACCAACATCTTTCCCAAGCTCAGCGTGTTCGAGAACCTGCGCTGCGGCGTGCTGTGGAGCCTGGGCTATCGCTACACCTTCCTGCGCTTTCTCTCGCGCCTGCACGATGCCAACGAGCGCGCCACGCAGCTCATGGAACAGATCCGCCTGGACAAGAAGCGCGACACGCTGGCCATGAACCTCACCTATGCCGAGCAGCGCGCGCTGGAGATCGGCATCACCATCGCCGGGGGCGCCAACGTCATCCTGCTGGACGAGCCCACCGCCGGCATGAGCAAGAGCGAGACCGCGCGTTTCATCCGCCTCATCAAGGAAGTGACGGTGGGCCGCACGCTGCTCACCGTGGAGCACGACATGGGCGTGGTGTTCGGCCTGGCCGACAAGATCGCCGTGGTGGTCTACGGCGAGGTGATCGCCTTCGACACCCCCGAGGCCGTGCGCGCCAACCCGCGCGTGCAGGAGGCCTACCTGGGCTCGGCCGTGGCGGCAGCGCAGCAGGCGGAAGGACACTGAACCATGCTCAAGGTCGACAACCTGCACGCCTACTACGGCAAGAGCCACGTGCTGCACGGCGTCTCGTTCGGCGTGCAGCCGGGCGAGATCGTCGCGCTGCTGGGGCGCAACGGCTCGGGCCGCTCCACCACCGCCAAGGCCATCATGGGCCTGGTGGACTGGGAGGGCACGCTCGAATGGAAGGGCCAGCGCCTCGATGGCAAGAAGGCCTACGAGATCGCGCACCTGGGCCTGGGCTACGTGCCCGAAAGCCGCGACATCTTTCCCAACCTGACCGTGCACCAGAACCTGCTGCTGGGCCAGAAGGGCAAAGGAAAGGGCAGCCGCTGGAGCTTCGACGACATGTACGGCATGTTCCCGCGCCTGAAGGAGCGCCAGCACACCGAAGCCGGCGTCATGTCGGGTGGCGAGCAACAGATGCTCACCCTGTGTCGCACCCTCATGGGCGACCCCGACCTCATCATCATCGACGAGCCCACCGAAGGCCTCGCGCCCAAGATCGTGGAGCTGGTGGGGCAGTACCTCATGGCGATCAAGGCGCGCGGCATCTCGGTGCTGCTCATAGAGCAAAAGCTCACCATCGCCATGACCATCTCCGACCGCGCGTTGGTCATGGGCCATGGCAGCATCGTTTTTGAGGGTACACCGCAGGGCCTCCGAGAGAACAGCTACGTGCGCAAGGAGTGGCTGGAGGTGTGAGGGGCGAGTGGGGTTGCTTTTGACGCAACCTGCCACCCTGTTCTGCTGAGGGCTCCTCCGGCCGATGGAGGACGCCCATGAGCATTTTCGCGACAAAAGCCACTAAAAACCATCGTGGGCAACACACGGATCGGTGGTTAACAAATAGTTAATATTTGGCATGCATTTTTGGCCCGCTCCGGCCGCTCTGCCTTTAACATCCGCCCCAACAAAAAAGATGAAACGGGGAGGTTTCAATGAGCGCAGAACGCGCGGCCACGTGCGTGCACGCCGGCGATGCACAGGTCTTGGCCTTGGCCATGGACAAGTCCAGGAGGGCGTGCCCAGGGATGCACACCAATCATCGCCGCAAGACCCAACGCAGCAGTGCATTACAGGGCCCGCGAAATCTTGCAACGCGCCCCCGACCGAGGCGGATAGGGGGCAAGGCGGAACATGCATCGAGCCCCTCTCCCACGCCTCAATGGCTGGCCTTGGCGATGCGTTTGACGCGATGGGCATCTGCCATCTTCTTCCTGGCATTGGTTTCGATGGCCCATGCCCAGCGGCTGAGCCAACCGCCGGATGAAAACCGACAAATCATCCAGAAGATGTTGGAAGCCCCAGAGGCCGACATCGACCTTTCCAGAGCCAAATTGGTCATCGACCGAATGATGGACCCCAGTGTCGATGTCGATGCGACATTGGAACGATTGGATGAGATGGCGCGGGGGATTCGAAAGACGCTGCCCACAGGGGCGTCCAAACGCTTGATCTTGGATGCCTTGCGTTTTCACATCTATCAGCCCAATGGGTGGAACGAGCGGCGGCCATTTCAGTACGACCTGGAAGATCCGTACGGACGCAATATCAAAAACAAACTGTTGCCCAACTACCTGAGAACAAAAAAGGGTAACTGTGTCTCGATGCCGTTGCTGTTCATCTTCCTGGGCCAGCGGCTGGGGCTGGACGTCAGCCTGGCGGCCGCCCCCAACCATCTGTTCGTGCAATGGCGAGACAGCGACGGCAAGTTGTACAACCTGGAAACGACCAGCGGCGCCAGCTTCACGCGGGACGCCTGGCTGCGCCAGCAGTCTCCCATGACCGATGGGAGCCTCTCACAACCCCATGTTTGACGAATCCGAACAGGAATGAGTGGGCGCCAGCAGCCGTTTGAGCGTGATGAGGCCCAGCAGCGGTCTGCGCCTGGGTGCATGAGGGGCCTTGCAGGCCCG
>NZ_BQXI01000020.1:0-100221 GCF_030158955.1 Acidovorax sp. SUPP1855
GTGGGTCTCCGGCAATGCGTGGGTCTACGGCGATGCGAAGGTCTCCGGCAATGCGCAGGTCTCCGGCAATGCGCAGGTCTCCGGCAATGCGCAGGTCTACGGCGATGCGCAGGTCTCCGGCAATGCGCAGGTCTACGGCGATGCGTGGGTCTACGGCGATGCGTGGGTCTACGGCGATGCGTGGGTCTACGGCGATGCGCAGGTCTCCGGCAATGCGCAGGTCTACGGCTATGCGTGGGTCTCCGGCTATGCGTGGGTCTCCGGCAATGCGTGGGTCTACGGCGATGCGAAGGTCTACGGCAATGCGCAGGTCTCCGGCAATACGCAGGTCTACGGCAATGCGCAGGTCTCCGGCGATGCGTGGGTCGAAAATCGAACCGATTGGTTGCTTGTGGGTCCAGCGAAAAGCAGCGGCAGGTTCACGACCGCATATCGCGACAAAGAGATCGGCGTCCGCGTTTCCTGCGGCTGCTTCTCAGGGACTGTAAAAGAATTCTCAACTTCGATTGAGGAAACACATGCGGACAACGCCGAATACCTCAGCCAATACCGAATTTTCTGCCAACTGATCGCCGCTAATTTTGGCGTGACTGAATAACCAACCTGCCGCGAGCAGGTTTTTTTACGCCTGGAGCAAGCATGCAATCCAAGAAATATCTCTGCCTTAACGATTGGTTCGCTGCTCTTCCAGAAGGCAGGCAAGCCGTGCTGAGAGCCGATAAGTGGATGTTGGCTGAGGCTGCATTTGAAGCGGGGCGCGCTATTGCTCCAGAGAACGCCGCCGCACCACAACCACCGGCAGCGCAGCCAGGGGCGGTGCTGTCCATCGAACTGACCGACGACGTCCGCTTCATCCTGGGCTTCATCTGCTTTCAGTGCATGCATATCGTGCAGGCACTTCGGCTGGGCGGGCGGGATATCAACACCAAAGCTGAAGACGAACAGGCCGCCGCCATCCACTTCATGCTGAACCACTACCTCGCGGACCGCGAAAACTGGCGTGAGAACGTGAACGCCGAGTTGCGCGCCATGGCCGCCAAGGGCCACGAAGGCAGCGCCCGATGACTGCCGTGCCCATCACCACGAACACGCACCGCTGCTGGCCCATCGACCCAGCCCTGCTGATCGACAGCGAAAAGATGGACAACGAAGAGTTGCTCGACGCACTGCGGGAAGCGAGCTACCAGCGCAGGCTGATGGCTCATCCTGATCCGAGAGATCCAGACCACCCGGAGGAGCCGGAATGACCCGCAGCCCCGACAAGGGCCGACCCGCACGCATGACGCTTGCCGATCTACGTGCAGATGCAATCGACTGCATTGCATGCGATCTGAAAAAGCCTGCTGCGGGCTCGCTCAAATTCCACGCCTGCCATGTGTGCGCTGAGTGCGCGACAAAGCTGCAGGCTCAAACCAAACAAAATCGGCAGGGAGCTACGACATGACGGACGAGCAGTACCTCATTTCTCTCGCAGATCACTACTCAGACTCGCCAGTCCCGGAGATTCGCGGGCATCGTGATCGTCTTATGGCGATTGCTTCAAGGCTCAGCGCAGTGGCGCCGCCCCAGGTAGGAGCAGAGAGCTATCCACTGAATGGCCGCTGGGTGTCCTTCAGAGATCAAAAGCCCCCATTTGCGGCCGCCCTGGATGACCCGAAGGTGAAGACGGTGAGCCGCGTCCTTGTCACCAACAACATCAAAGCCCGTGACCGCATGGGCCGCATGTCTCACGTCTGGTTTTCCACTCCCATCCAGTATGGGAAAGAATGGGTTGCTCTTGACGAGGCGGGACGGCAGATCGAGTTCCTGACCCACTGGTTTGATCCGTTCGCAGACGCCACCGCAGCCCCGGACGCCTGTGCGATCGTGCCTCCAACCTGTAAGTACTGCTTACCAGTTGCCCCACCCTACGCACGGCCGTCCGCCAACGAATATGCGCCGCTGCCAGAGCCCGGGTGGCATCACTCTGGGCGACCTGTGGTCCTCGCACAGGGGGCGTACACCGCTGACCAGATGCGCGCCTACGCTGATCTCCACCGGGGCGGCGGCGGGGATGGGTGGATCAGCGTGGAGGAAAAATTCCCACCTGCCTGCGATCACCTGATCGTGTTCGGCAGGAAATACGGAAGCAAGTTCCCCGGGAAACAGGTTTACGCCACCTACATGGGCACCAGACCGCGTGAAACAGTGGAGGACGAGGAGATTACCCACTACATGCACCGTCCTGAACCTCCCGCCCCTCCCACTGCAGCAGGAAAGGTCAAGCCATGACAGACCTGGTCCTTCCTCTCAAAAAGGTGTATTTCCACCAGATTAAAAATGGGGAGAAGACAGAGGAGTACAGGTTGTGCACGCCTTACTGGAACAAGCGGTTGGCCGACAATTTCAATCAGTTTGACCGCATCGTGCTGACACTTGGATATCCAGCACGCGACGACCATGACCGGCGCCTTATCCGGCCGTGGCGTGGCTACACCATCAAAACCATTACGCATCCGCACTTCGGCCCCGACCCAGTGCGGGTGTATGCAATCAACGTGGAGCGACCATGACCGAAGCCCAACAACTGGAGGCGGCTCAAAAGCGCAATGCTGAGATCCGCGAGCAGAAGTTCGAAGCTCTGCGCGCTCAGGCCCCATGGTGGGCCGAAGAGCTTGAACTGTACCGCTGGATCAAGTCTCGCAAGCCGGACTATGTGATCTTCGAGAACGGCGATCTGCTGGACGTCAAGAACGAAGGCGGGGATATGGACCGCGCTGCATCAAGCGCACGAGCAAACATCACCATGCCACCACGGCAGAGGGGAGCATCATGAACAACAGTAAGCCCAACACGGGCACATTCGTCCTTCTGGCGGCCATCATGGCCGCTTTCTTTTTGGGCTGGCACCTGGACGAGAAAGAGGCCGACCGCCAGGACTCTGCCGCGCTGCAATCACGGGAAGCCGCTGGGCGCTGGGTGTGCGGTGCGGATACGCCGGTGTGGATCAACGACAAAACCATCGAATGCGTGCGGGAGTCTGTTGATGTGGTTGCGGGGGTGAAGCCATGACCAAACACACACCCGGGCCGTGGATGACAGCCGACAGCGATCCTACATTCGTCTATGCCTTGGGGGATGACGGCTTCAATCGATTTTGTGCACACGTACAGGATGCCCACACGTCACGCGCGGAGCTGGAAGCCAACGCCCGGCTGATCGCCGCTGCGCCAAAGCTTTTGAAGGCTTGTGAGATGTTGGTCGAATGCATGCGACTGGCAAATTGGGAAAGTGATCCTGCCGCAAAGAAAGGGCGAGCTGCGATCAAGAAGGCCACCGGCAATAAGCCATGACCCCTCCCCACCATCCCACCAAGGGCGCACATCGCGCCCTTTTTCTTTGCCTGCTGGCCTGGCTATTCGCAACGTCTGCTGCGACAGCCATGTTATTTGCGTGGCTGCAACAACCATTCATCCCATGACACACCCAATGCTGCAAGAGTCGCAGGACGAAGCCATGGCCTGCGCACAGATCGAATACGACAAGGAGCAGCAGGAAAGCAAGCCTGCACCGCAACCTATCAACAAAGAAGAGGACGCCCAGGCGTTTTGATAATGAACAAAACCGACCTTCCGAACCTTGCTGGAGTCGCCACCTCGGATCTGGTGGAAAACATTGGCACAGGCAAGTTCAGTGCGAGCTATATCAACTGGAGCCGCACCATGCACATGCTCCGGGAGCATGCCCCAGGCTGGCTACCTGAGCTGATGGTGGCCCCGGATGGATACGTGCTGCACCAGGCTCCGGTTGGTGCGTACCTGATGATCCGCTTCCGCAACGGGGATGTTGTAACACCCCCGGTTCCGCAGGCCATCATGGACACACGCAACGCCGCAATCCCGATTGAGCGCATCACTGCACGGGACATCACCGACACGCATCGTCGCGGAGTCTGCATGGCTGCAGCGCTAACTTTCGGTCTGGCCTACGAGCTGTGGGCCAAGTTGCCTATGGAGTCGGGCTACGCAGAACAAGAACGTCAGACGCCGGCGCCCAAACACCGACCGATGCCTGCAGATGCACTTTCCGCCTTGCCCGAAGACGTGCAGCAATCCATCCGCGACTTGGCAGACGAAGTGACCGCGCATGTGCTCGACAAGCAGCCGGCATCCGCCGTTAAGGCGATCCATGACAAAGCGCTCGACAGCGAACAAAAGGTGGCGCTCTGGTCTCTGCTCAATCCGGCCACTCGATCCGCGATCAAAACGGCGGAGAAGGCGCCGCACCTGCAAACCGCATAACTCAACACCTGCCGGGCTGGCTGGCAGGAATTTAGAAAGGCAAATATGGCATCCGTCAACAAAGTCATCATCGTGGGCAATCTCGGGCGCGATCCCGAAATGCGCACCTTCCCCAGCGGCGACCAGGTCGCCAACGTCGCCATCGCCACCACCGACCGCTGGCGCGACAAGAACACCGGCGAGAACAAGGAAGCCACCGAGTGGCACCGCGTGGTGTTCAACGGCCGCCTGGCCGAAATCGTCGCCCAGTACCTGCGCAAGGGCTCGCAGGTCTATGTGGAAGGCAGCCTGCGCACCCGCAAGTGGACCGACCAGGCCGGCGTCGAGAAGTACAGCACCGAAATTCGTGCGGACAGCCTGCAGATGTTGGGCGGCAAGCAGGGAGACGGCGGCGGGCATGCGCCGGCGCCAGCTCCACGACAGCAGCAGCGGCCGGCGCCAGCACCCGCGCCGCGCGCATCGTCTGGCTTCGAAGATATGTACGACGACATACCTTTCAGCGACCCGCTCAGCTATCGCGGCGCTCATCTGGTTCTGTAACCCCGCCCACCCAACCCCAAGCCCGCCATGTGCGGGCTTCTTCATTTCTGGAGCCTACATGGCTGACACAAAAGACCTGATGGAGCTGATCGACGCGTACGCCGAATCTCGGCATGTCAATGGAGCGGCGGAATTCAACGTGACGACTGCAGGCGCACGCCAGGCAGTCGTTGATGCGCTCGCGGCGCGGGGTGAGCCAGTGGTTTACCGGGTCAGCGACCCAGATGAGCCTGAGCTGGGGCAATGGTTCGAGGAAGAGCCTCCCCCGTCATATCTGAAGTCAGAGCCCCTTTACACAGCCCCCCAGCCCAATGCAGCGCTGGCTGATGGGTGGCTCAATCCGGATGACCTGGCCGCGCTGGAGCGTTTCAGCGAGTGTTCGGAGGACAGCGAAGCCGATGGCCACGATGTGCCCAAGGAACGAATGAAGCGCTTGGCAGAGTTGGGCGCAGTGCAGGCGCGGGGATTTGGCCGGCATGAGACCACGGCCTTCGGCCGCCTCGTCCTCGGCTGCCAATTCGCCCGCAGGCCGTTGGAGACGACAGACGAGTGCAACGCCCGCCTCGGCCGCGAACACCGCGCCAAGCTGGAGATGCCCGACCCGCCCACCCTCAATGCAAAGGTGCTCGGATACGACGATGACGACATGCGAGCCTACGCAGACGCCGCCATCGCACTGCGCGCCCGTGGGGCCGTGTCGTCAGTACAACAGCCAGGAGCGGTGCCGAACAAAGGCTTCAATGTTGAACTGCCGGAAAAAGCAGAAGCCCGGTTCGCAAACTGGATCGGTGTGGCCGAGATGACGCCGTGGCGGCTCAGTGTGGCCCGACTCGCTCTGCTGCTCAATAGCACGAAGCGAGGCCTGATCGACTACGAAGCAGCTCAGCACTTTGCGGACGAGCTTATGGTCAGAGTCGCCGCCCCTGATGCACCAGAAGCCGCAGGGGCGCGCGAATACCACGCGGCATTGCAACGCGTCGGAACTGCGCTAGGCCTGGCGCCCGGGGCCAACATCCTCACGGATTGCGTGCCGGCGATCGAGGCATTGCGGGCTGCTGCACCAATGGGCGCGCAGCCAGATTATCCGCATGAGCAGATGGATGCCATGACGCTGGCGCGGTACAAGGTTGTCCCGTCGCACGAGAGCATGTTCCACCGGCACGCCGTAGTTGCTGGGGATGGCAACCAACAGCTCTATGTCGGGCGGGAGCTGGATTGCCAAAACATGGCGCGAAAGTTCGCTGGTGCGTTTCTTGACGGCGCCTTCGCGTTTCACCGCCTTGCCGCCACACAACCACCGACAGCACGGCGGGAGCAGGATGCGCATCAAGCGAACGGTTTGGCCTGGGCAGTTCATCGCTGGGAGTCGGAAGTGAAGGAGCGGCCTATGGGCAATGTGCACCGGCGTTCGCTGGATGACGCATGGCGGCAGGTGGTGCGCTACTTCGGCGGCAACCCAGACGCGCTGCTCGGGCCATCGCACGACGCAGCCATGGCCGCCAAGGGCCAGGAAGGGGCGCCAGCCAAGCCCACGGAGCACGCAAAAAACTGCGCGCGCAACGATCTCAGCGCACCAAGAACTCCGGCATGCAGTTGCGCCAAGGGGCTGGCAGAGGGAGGTGCAGCGTGACCCCCGAATACCTCTATGAACTCGCGGACATAGCTGACCCTGATCAATTGTGGCGCTTGAACGGCTTGGATCAACAACGGTTTTCACCGGAGCAAAAGCGACAAGTCGATATGGGCGTAGCGCTACGTCGTCATGCCAGCGACATCGAGGCTGTCCGCAATCTTCCCCCAGGCAAAAGTCTGTTGATCACGCCGCTTGTCGTCGGGCGAGGCCTGAGCCGGCGTCAATCAGCGATTGATACACCAGAGGATATCCACAAGCGAGCGAAGGAGCCCCAGCAATGACCGCTGAAACCACACTGGCGCCCTGCCCGACCGAGCGCGAGCAGTTCGAGGCTGTCTTCTCGGCGGGCCCCTACGAGTTCAGCATGTCGCGATGGCCCGACCACCATCGCTATTTGTGGCCGGGGCAGTACCGCGAGTACCACGTCCAAGCCGCTTGGGAGGCATGGCAAGCCCGCGCCCAGGCTGCACCACAGGTGCCGGCACTGGTGCCGCTTACTCGCCAGCAGTTGCGCGAGGCCTATCACCGATCAACTGGCTGCACGCTTGGCAACGACATCGGACTGGCAGAGCGGGTCTGCTCGGTCGTTGAGCAGCACTACGGAATCACCGGAGCAACCCATGGCGAGCAGACGTAGCCGCGAGCGCGGCAACAAGCGCGACCGCTGGCGCGATGAGCAGCCAGACGAACCACCACCACAGCCCGCCTAGTGCGGGCTTTTTTTATGGCAACCCTAGAACAACTGCACGCCCGCTGCATTGAGGACGGCGACTGCCTGCTGTGGCAGGGCGGACTCAGCAAATCAGCGGGGCATCCGAAATTCAACAACCGCAGCGCCCGAAGGCTGGTCTATGAGCTGGCGCACGGTCCTATTCCCGCTGGCCGAAACATCACCGTCACTTGCGATTGCATAAGTTGCCTGAACCCCGAGCACTTGGCACTGACGACAAAAGCAGAGGCATCGAGAAAAGCAAATGCCTGCCCTTCCGTCCGCGCCAAGAAGTCGGTAGCAAGCGCGAAAGCAAGCCGACCCAAAGGGAAGCTGACGATTGAAATCGCCCGAGAGATTCGGGCATCCACCGGGACATGCGACGAACTTGCCGCCGTCTACAGCGTGGATCGAACGCTCATCAGCAAGGTCCGCAGGGGCTCCGCGTGGAGAGAGCTTGTCGCCAGCCCGTTCCAGGGGCTTTTTCTTTAAGGAGGCAGCATGGACGATTTAATGACCTTGGAAGACATTGCCAAGATGCATCGGTGTTCTCAGCGCCATGCGCGCGATGTAATCGTCAAGCTACCCGGCTTTCCCGCCGAAGCGCCCACCAGCACCCCGCGAAACCGGCTGTGGATCACGACCGAGGTGCGCGCATACGTGGGCAGGAAACGGCAAAACATCGCACAAACCCCGCACAACCGCTTGAAAGCCGCATGAATGCTCGATTTCGATTCCTGTCGAGGGGACCACTGATTTACTTACAAATCAACGGCTTACGTTCAGCGCCCTCCCTTCGGGGACATAGGACAGTGCATCCGCGTCGCCGAATGGTCAGTCAGCATATCTCCTGACGTCGGCGCCCTAACAGGGGAGTCACCTTGCCGAGAAAGCCTCGATTAGGCCAGTGCGCCATTTGCGGCATGCACGGCGATGTCACACGAGAACATCTTCCTCCTGCAAAGTTGTACTCGGCTAATGAGCGCGCCGCGCTTCAGATGAACATCATCAAAGCCTGCCTTCGTTGTAACAACGGCGGTTCAAGTGATGACGAAAATCTAAAAATCTTGCTTGGGCTCGTTACCGGTGATGGTGGACGGAATGCGAACCAGATCACTGACCATCTTGCATCAACGCTTGAAAAAAATAAGAGATTGCAAACGACGATTTTTGAAGGCCGGTTAACTAATACTCCAACCGGCCGCCAGATTGCGATTGAATTTGACCAGGCTTCGTACTGCCGCTCAGTTACTCGCATTACGAAGGGGCTTTACTTTTCGGAATCCGGCAAAGCACTCGGACTGGCTGCTTGGGTGTCAGTCTTTGAGCCCTCAAATAGTTATATCGCTGTGGATAACGCCTTAAGGTCCATGCCTCGGAAGTCGCTCAACGGAGGCACTTTCACTTATGCGCATCAAATTTTTGAGGACGGTGGCAGTGTGTGGCAGTTCAACTTTTTTAATCGCCACGAGGTATTAGCTTGGACGGGTCCTCCTGTCCCCTGAGCCGTTATCTCCTGATCTGTCGGTGCAGGGTCATGAGGGGCCTCGCTGTCGTGCCGCATCGCCGCGGTCAGCGTGTTCCCGATGCTAACGTGCCCGTACCAGATATGGAAGGCGGACACCTCGGGAAGCTTGCCGGTGTCGCATTCGCGGATGGGTTCAGGCGGTAGGTGATCCGCACCTTGCCGAAGGCAGGAGTATCTATGACGGCGGTCAGGGTGGGGGGCCGGCCGCTGCCGGCGGGTGGGAGCAACTTGCTGCCCGGCGGAAATTTCCTCGCCCGGGATCTTGGATAGTATCCCGTTGTCTGCACCAAAACCATTCATTTGGGGAATCCCCCCTCCGTCAAATAGGCATAGTGGGTGATCGGAAATAAAAAAGTATCGCCGCCAGTATCACACCCACTAAAAAGCATGCCAAGGCGGAAAATCCAATAAACCAAGACAAAAAGCTATTTTCAGTACGAAGACCGTCCCGCTTCAACATGTCCAGCCAAAGGATTTTTCCTTCCGCTACGCTCAGCCAATCGGACCTCCAGCCGATTAATGCACGATTGATGCGTATATTCTGATTTACATGTGACCCGCCAACAAAAACCAGCCCCAACACAAATACGGCGAGAATTAAATAAGACATCCAAATTTGTCGATAGCCTGGAACGGCGCCGATAAACGCAAGCATCCCTGCAGCCCCTCCGCCGTTAATAGCCAGGAGGTAATTCCAAGCCGCTTTCTCAGCTTCGCTTGACATCAATCTGAGATGATCAAAGCGTTTTTCGAAATAATCGGACTGCATACGCTGAGCGTCTCCAATCATGATGGACCTCCGTTGTCGAATACCTCCATTCTGGGGGAGCCAGGAGGCCGCCGCCAGCCCCCGACGAGGCGGAGGCTACTCACTCCGCAGATCGGTCTTTATGGGCGCGCGGCAGTTGGTCAGCGCTGTCGGCAGCTGCCCCTCATAACCCTCCCGCCTCTCGTTTGCCGCCATCGCGGCTCGCGCGAAGTCGTCCACGGTCGCGCCCGGGCGCAGGGCCTCGGTGGGCATAGCAAGCCGGTCGGGCACAGGCTCTTCGCAAGCACCGTGATGCGAAAATAGCCCATGGCCCGCACTGACCCCCAACTGAACTTCAGAATTCCTTTCGAGCTTCGAGACCGGCTCGATGAGGCGGCGACGGAGAACAACCGGTCTCTTACGCGAGAACTCATCGCGCGCTTGGAGCAATCGTTTCAGGGGCCAGAGCTCGGCCCCGGGGCTTTGCGTGAAAAGCTGATGTTGGCCATCGCTCTGCAGGAGTACAGATCCAGCCTTCTGTCCAACTACCCCGATCCGCAACGTCTAACACCGAACGAGCAAAAGGAATTCGACACGGTGAAGGACAGGATCACCAGAATGGTCTGGCGTATCGAAGAAGACTTTGCTGCCGCAGGCCAGCCGTACCCTCTCAGGCCGCTCGGTCGTTACGTGACTGTTCAGGATATGAAAGACCGGGAGCGGAGCAAAAGTTAGGAACCGCCCTTTCGCGCAACCAAAGCAGCAATACCTGCTTTGCTCACTTCTCCCGTCGGCTCACCTCAGCCATGGTTTCCAGCGCCGCGAGTTCCATCACCCAAACGTCCTCATCCAGCTGGTCACGGTCAGCGGGTTCAAGCGCCATGCGATCACCTGCTTCGGAGTCGGCAGCGTGACGTAGTACGCATCCTTCTCGGCCTGCGACGCCCGGCGGCTGGGCTTCTTTCGGCCATCCATGCCCGGCCGGACCATCGGGCCCATTCCGTCCGGCCCGTAGCGGTAGCGCTGCAGATAGCCGTACTCCACCAGATGGCCGTGCGGCGCCTTCTTGTGGTTCCAGCTGATGTTGTAGACCGCCTTGCCGTCCACAGACTTCTCCGGGCTGAATTTCTGGTAGATCGATGCATCCAGATTGCCGGTTTTTCGGCCAACTGCGGGCAAAGTCGGTGGGTAAGCAAGGCAAGTTTGGAACAAACTCCCGCAGTCGTTGTTTCGGAGGTCTGCAGAGGACAGTAACTGCCGATTTCGCTCAATGCTCCTGGCAGCCGGATGCCATAGCCGGGCCGCCATGGCTCGCCTTACCTCTGACTGATAACGAACCGGGTCGGGCGCGCAGAAGTGCCGATGGGCATGGCGCTTCCAATTGCACCAATGGCAGCAAGCCGCAATGTTTGCTGGATGATCCAGGCCACCTCGTTGACGCTCCACCAAATGCTCGGCTGTCGACCGAAGCACATCGAGCAGAGCTTCAGGAAGACCGTATGCCTGCGCAAATCTCTTGCGGCATTCCGGCTCCCAGATCGGCAACTCACAATAAATGCAGAGGCCCCGTTGGGCAAAGTAAGCACGCTTGCGGAGGGTGGTAGTGGTAATTTTCAGCATGGTCGATCAAAAACAGTGGTGCTGTTTCCGTCGCCAATGACTGGTCGGGTCGGACGCCGAGGCTGGTGCCGAATCGGCTATGCAGGGAATTGCTCCCATGCGGTCGGTTTTGCGATACCGAACGCATGCAATTTACGCGCTCATACCACCGCGCGTCAAGCCAGGATTTATCGGCTGCATTGGTCTGTGGGAATCGAAATCTCTCGCTGAACTAGGTTCGCGCTGCACTCAGGCAGATCGCCGCCGATGCCATGCCAGCAGCCCCAGCAAGGCCGTCAGCATCGCCAGGCCGAAGTGCGACAGCGTGGGAATGGCGGCGGCACTCGCCGGCGCCGCGGCGATCACCGCCGGCCCGCCCGGATCGGAGATCGTGCCCACGGCCGGATCGGCGTCGCCGGGGCCGTTGTCCTCGATGTCGAAGGTCACCGTGTCCCCATTGATCTGGGCGCCCGGCCATTCGAACCACTCCGACTGCGCCGCGCCCGCCGTGCGTGGGCCGTACTTCATGAAGCGGCTGCCCGCTGCCAGCGCCTGCGGGTACTTTAACGTCACCGTGACCTTGCCCGCGCAGGTGGTGGCCACGAAGCGGAAGACGCCTTGGGGAAACTGCGCGCCCGCGGGGCGGCTGGATGGCACCTCGAACGCGGTCTGCGCGGTGTCGAACGTGCAACCGCTCACGCCGGTCAGCGACGCGGTGATCTGCCCACTGCCGGCGGGCGAAGCGCCGGTGAACGAGTCCTCGACGCTCGGTAGGCGCACCACCAGATGCAGGGTCGATTCCTTCTGGATGTTGTAGTCCGAGAGGGTTCGGCCGTCTTCCAGTTGCTTGCCCGCGAAGATCAGCCGCTGCTGCTCGGGCGCAATGCCTTCCTGGTCCTGGATCTTGGCCTTCACGTTCTCAATGGAGTCGCTGGGCTCCACGTCCAGAGCGATGGTCCTTCCGGAGACGGTTTTCACGAAGATCTGCATGGCCCACGCGCCCTGCGAGAGGGCGGCGAGCGCAATGAAGAGGGCCCATCGGGCAGCCCATCTCCGAATATCCAGAAAGGGGGGAACAGGCGGGGAGAACGCAAAAACCATGGATCAACTGGCAGCAGGTCGAAAAAGACCCGGGATCATGCGTTTCTGACGGGTTTCTTACAAGCGTTCCGGCCCTGGATCTGCGGAAAGTCGCGTTTTTAGGGGGCTTGCGCCAGCCAGCCCTCGATCACCCGGGGCAGACCGCCGACGGTGAGGGGACGCAGCGCATGGCAGCGAGTCGGAGTTTCCAGGGACGGTCGGTTCAAGGCATGCGGGGTCAGCGCCCGCATACCGCGTCTCAGCGGCTGAGCATCGCCACGACCGCGACGATGCCGAGCACCACCACCGCCACCGCCCGCGCGGCCCAGCCGCCCAGGCTGGCGGCGGTCATCCCGGCAATGCCGGCTTTCACGGTACCGGCGTGGCGGCCCTCGTGGGTGCCGGATTCAAAGGCAGAGCGCCTGCTGATGGCGGGTGCCTGCGGATGGCCGCAGCCGGGGCAAGCGGTCGCCTGATCGGAAATCTGCCGGTTGCATTCGGGGCATGGAACGAGTGCCATGGGTTTTCTTCTCCTGGTGCATGGATGGAATGGTAGCCACAACCACCTGCGGCCGTCGCACCATAGCCCGGCCCTTGCCCCCGACTGTTTCGAAATGCGTCGAAGCCGCAGGCACCGGCCTCGTCACGGCAAGCCTTGCAGTTCCCAACGGCTGCCATCGGCAAAAGACAGCCTGAGTCTCAAGGTGCCACCGGCTGCGGTGTACAGGCTGTATCGGCGAATTTGCGACAACTGCCGATGGGCCCAGGCCTCCATCTGCATCAGGGGCTGATCGTCGCACGCAGCCATCGTCTGGAAAACGGGCTCGGCACGAATGCCGCCATCCTCGGCCCACCACCGGTATCGGAATGTCGACCCGTTGCACACGCGCAGGCCGAAAAGCCCGGCACCTGGAAAGCTCAACCGCACCGATGGGCCGGAATTGCCCATGCCGGTCCTTGGCCAATCGTGCCGCTCTGTGCCATCAGGGCCGAAGATCGAGACCAGTCCCCATTCAGCGGTATCCAGCGTGCCGAGGTAGAAGCTTTCGCGCGCTGGCTCTGGCTCCCGCTGAGGGGGCTGCTGTGGCGAGGCCATCGCGCCACTCGCTATCAGAGCGAGCGCGGCACCAGCGATGAGCGCGAGCACCCTAGCGGGCCCCGCCCAACTTCTCGAAATCCGCATCCAGCCGCGCCAGCGACGCCGCGATCTGCGCGCGCCGGGCCTTGATCCAGCCGTCCTGCTCGGCCACGCGCTGGGAGGCCTCGCGCAGCATGCGGTCCATTTCGGCGGGCTGCGGGCCGCCGGCGGTCTGGCGGTTCCTGACGATCGCCACGGGGTCGAGCGTGGAACGGAACTCGGCCTCGGACAGGGGCAGCACCTGTGCAAACTCCGTTCCCTTCACCGTCTCGGCGTAGATGCGTTGCGCCTGCGCATACGGAAACGCGAGGGGCCGGATGTCCTTGGCCTTGGCGTATTCCACGACCTCCGAGGCGAAATGGTGGCCGACGCGGAAAGGCAGCTTGTATTGGCGCATCAGCACGTCGGCCAGTTCCTGCGAGGCGGTCCAGTCGCTGTTGAGCTCCTCCAGCGCACGCTGGGGATCGATCACCAGGTTGTTGAGGATGCGCGTCCAGTTGTTCAGTACGCCGGCCGCCGCCTGCACCATCGCGGCGTTGGTGCGGACCTCCTTGGGGTCGCTCATGCCGGGGGGGATGTTGTGCGCCTGCAATGCGGGGCCCATGCCCAGGTTGAGCGCGGTGGAAGCGTCGCGGCGGGTGCTGTTGAGCAGGCCGGGATTGCGCTTTTGCGGCATGGCGCTGGAGACATACGTGTTGCCGCCGCCTTCCTGCAGCAGGATCCAGGGGCGCGGCTGGGCGTATTGGGTCATCACGTCTTCGATGAAGCTGCCGGCATGCAGGGCGATGGCCATGACGATGGCGCCGGCCTCCACGGGCTGGTCCACGGCGGAGATCTGCGCGGCGTCGTACGCGTTGTCCACCGTGGCGGAAAAGCCCAGGTAGTCCGCCATGCGCTGGCGGTTCAATGGCCAGCTGGTGCCGTTGAGCACCGTGGTGCCCATGGGTGAGCGGTCCATGCGGGCATAGGCTTCGCGGATGCGCTGGGCGTCGCGCTCCAGCCCGGCGGCGATGCCCAGCAGATAGTGGCCGTAGCTGTTGGGCTGGGCGGCCACGCCGTTGGTGTAGTTGGGCACCACGGTGGCCCGGTGCTTGCCGGCGAGTTCGATCAGGGTGGCGGTGGTTTGGCTGAGCGCCTCGGCCAGGTGGAGCATTTCATCGCGCAGGATGGCGGACCGCGCGGTGGCCAGCATGTCCTGGCTCGATCGGCCGGCGTGCAGCAGCGTGATCTGGGGTCCGGCGGCCTCGATCAGCAACGGCTCGAAGGTGATGACCAATGAGGGCCGCTTGCCACCCGGCTTGTCGCCGTTGGCCAGCACCTGGGTGATGCCTTTGTAGACGAGGGGTGACAGCGATGGGTCGAGCAGGCCTTCGTCGGTGTTGATGACGGCGGTGGCCTTGTTGATCTCGCCGAGCCAGAAGAAATCGTCGTGCTTTTTGGCAGGGGTCTGGGCGCCCGCGTGGGGCACGAGGGCCGCCAGGGAAAGGGCGGCGGCAATGGCGAGTCGGGTGGGTTTCATGGGCATGGCCTGTTGTCTCTGTAATGGGTTTGTTCCACCGGCGCAGGCGGCCGTGGCGATGATGGGCGCGCTGGGTCCGTGCTCAATACACGCCGTAGCGGTACGCAAAGTACAGGGCGGCGAGGGTGCCGACGACGGCGAGGACGGTCATTGCTTTGCGCATGGGAACTCCGCGGGGGAAAAGGCCATGGTAGCCGCCCCGGCGCCGCCACCCGCCACCCGCCATCGGCGTCAGCGGCCGTGCAGGCCCTGCGGCGCACTGCCAGGCCGCGCAGCGCGCCGCTGCAGCAGCGCCCGCACCATCACCCCCACCACCAGCGCGTTGACCACGAAAATGCCTGCGTGCAGCGCATTGCTGTGGTGCAGGAAGCCGATGAACTCGAACGGCAGGTAGATCGCCCCGCTGCCCGCCGCCAGCACCTCGGCCCAGGGGCGTTCCTTGAACAGGCCGTATGCCTCCACCAGCCGCAGCGCGGCATACGCGGCAGCGCCCAGGGCCAGCAGCATGAGCCGGGAGTCCTGCACGTTGCGGGCCGCGTCCAGAAAAATCTGCGGGTATCTGGCCGCGGGATTGAGGTGCGCATGCTCGATGAGCCGCACCGCGATGGCGTAGATGTCCCGGTGCGCCAGCGACAGCAGCCCGGTGGCGGCGGCCAGGACGAGCAGGCCCTTGAAAGCTTCGAGGAACGCGACGAGACGGACGGCCTGGTTCATGGAAAACGCCTCCCACGCGAACGGCGCGGATGGATGCATGGTGAATGGGTGACGAAAGGCGGACGGGCGCCAGGCCGATTGTCGGTCCTGCCAACACCCGCGCCGCCGACCCCACCTCGCAGCCGGGGCCCCGGCCTACAATCCGGCGGCCCGCCACGACGATCCGATGGCGCTGCTCCACGAACGCGGATCTGAGTCAAAAAGGCCTCCAGCGCAATCAACCTCCCGGCATAGTGCTATCAAAAATGAAGCAACCGACTTCCATCGCCCTGCTGCACGCCCTGCGTGCGCTGCGCCGTTGGGTGTTGATGGGCTTCATGGCGGCGATGGCGGTGGCCACGGCCTCGCCGCTGGTGCATGCGCGGGCGATGGAGTGGGTCTGCTCCACGTCCGGCATGGTCAAGGTCTATGTGCAGACCGACGACGGGCCGGTGGAGATGGGGCAGACGGCCATGGACTGCCCCCTGTGCATTCCCCACGGCGCGCCGCCCCCGGTGGTGGCAGTGCAAACCCTGCCGCAGCCGCTGCCGCTCGGGCATGCGATGCAGGCCATTGCGGCGGCGCGCATCGCAGCCGCCACCGCCGCGCCATTGCCTGCGCGCGGGCCCCCGGTCTTTCAGCACGCCTGAGCCTCGCCGGCTCCCTGCGTTCGCCGCAGCGCGGCCATCCGCCCGTGGGCGGGTGACTGCCGCCCCGCGCGAACGTATTTCCCATCCCCTTTGCTGATCCGGCCTGCCGGGCGCACTGCCGTACCGCCGCCACTGCGCGGCGGGCGGCGCGTGCCGGGTGCGGGCGATCCGCGTGCTGATCGATGCCATGACCACGACTTCCTTTTTTTCCTCCGCCCTGCCCGCGCCACCACTGCAGCCGCAGCCGATTTCGGCCCGAACACCGCGCAAGGCACGCTCACCGCTGGCCCACGCGATGCTGGCGGCGCTGGCCGGCTTCGGGCCCGCCGCCGCCCCGGCGCAGGACGCGCCCCTGTCGTCCGTGCCCACGCTGGCGCCGGTGACCGTCTCGGGCACGCCGGCCGAGCCCCTGGGCCGGCTGAACCTGGACACCCCGGCCGAGACCGGCAGCCGCCTGGGCCTGACGCCGCGCGAGACGCCCGCCTCAGTCACCGTGGTGGACCGCGCCGCCATCGAAGCCCGCGGCGCGCAGGACACGCAGGAGATCCTGCGGGCGATCCCCGGCGTGACCGCGCACAACGCGCCGGGCTCGATGGCGGCCAGCTACCGCGGCTTCAGCAACAACTCGGTCACGCAGCTGTACAACGGCATCACGGTGCAGTACGGCAGCGCCACGCGCGCGGTGGACAGCTGGATCTACGACCGGGTGGAAGCCGTCGGCGGCGCCTCGAGCTTCCTGTACGGCGCGGGGGCGGTGGGCGGCTCGCTCAACTACATCACCAAGACGCCCGACCGCAGCGGCGACTTCGCGGAAGGCCGGCTGCGCGCGGGCTCGTACGGGCTCAAGGAAGCCTCGGCGGGCCTCAATCGCCGCATCGCGGGGCCGCAGGACGGCGGCGCAGGGCCGAGCCACTTCGCGCGCATCGACGTGAACCACCGCGATGCCGGCAGCTGGACCACGGGCACGCAGACCCGGTCCACGCAGCTGGCCGCATCGCTGCTGTCCGACCTGGGCGGCGGCTTCACGCACCTGCTGGCGTACGAGTACCAGAAGGACGCGGTGGACCGCCCCTACTGGGGCACGCCGGTGCTCAACCCCGCCGTGGGCGCGCTGCGCATCGATCCCGGGACGCGCTTTGCCAACTACAACAGCAGCGACGGCATGTACGCCCACCGCGTGCATTGGCTGCGCTCGGTGGCGCAGTGGCGCGTGTCCGACGCCCTGCAATGGCGCAACACGCTCTATGCCTACGACGCGCTGCGCGACTACCGCAACGTGGAGACCTACCAGTACAACGCGGCCAACACCCTGGTCTCGCGCGGCAGCGCTTATTTGCAGCGGCACGACCAGCAACTGGTGGGCAACCGCACCGAGGCCACCTGGCACGGCACGCTGGCCGGCCGGCCGAGCGACTGGGCCTTCGGCCTGGACGTGAGCGTGAACCGGCAGACGCGCTTTCCCAACAGCCTGGCCGGCACGGTGAGCACGGTGGACCCGTACCGCTTCACGACCGAGCGGTTTTTCGACATTCCCGGAATGGCCCCCGGCTTTCGCGCCGACCGCGACAACCGCGTGCAGACCACCGCGGTGTTCGTGGAGAACCGCACGGCCCTGGTGCCCGGCGTGAACCTGGTGACGGCGCTGCGGCAGGAGCGCATCGCGCTGGACCTGACCAACCGCCGCGCCGTCACCGCCACCAGCCCCGCCACGTTCGAGCGCAGCTACACGCCCACCACCGGCCGCCTGGGCGTGGTGTGGGACGTGGCCCCCGGCGCCAACGTGTACGCTCAGTACGCCACGGCGAGCGACCCGCCGTCGGGCTCGCTGTCCACGGCTTCGTTCGCCGACGTGGCCAACAACAGCGCGCTCACCACGGGCCGGCAGCTGGAAGCAGGCGCCAAGTTCGACTTCTGGGGCGGACGGGGCACGGCCACGGTGGCGGCGTTCCAGATCACGCGGCGCAACATCGCCTCGCAGGACCCCAACAACCCCGCCTTCACCGTGCTGGTGGGCGAGCAGTCGTCGCGCGGCGCAGAGGTCGCCGTGGGCCTGCGCCTGACCGACCGCTGGCAGCTGCAGGCCAACGCGATGCGCACCCGCGCCCGCTATGAGCAGTTCGTGCAGGGCGGCGTGTCGCTGGCCAGCCGCACGCCCATCAACACGCCCGAGAGCGTGGCCAACCTGTGGCTGGGCTACGCGGTCACGCCCGCGCTGCAGGCCACGGCGGGCGTGCGGCGTGTGGGGCGCATCTATGCGGACGCGGCCAACACGCAGTATTGGCCCTCGTACACGCTGCTGGACCTGGGGCTGTCGTGGAAGCTCTCGCCCACCGCCACGCTCTCGGGCCACCTGCGCAACGCCACCGACCGCATCGATGCGGCCGAAGCGCGCAGCGCGCAGGTGTACCTGGGCGCACCGCGCACGGTGGACGTGTCGCTGCAGGTGGCGTTCTGACCGCCGACGGGAAACGCACCATGGACTGGACCCGCCCTGTGCGCGCCAAGCGCTGGCTGTTTCTCACCCACCGCTGGCTGGGGGTGCTGCTGTGCGGCTTCTTCGCGATGTGGTTCGTCTCCGGCATCGTGATGATGTACGTGGGCTACCCCCAGCTCACCGAGGCCGAGCGCACCGCCCACCTGCCGCCGCTGGGCAGCGGCACGGGCCTGCGGGAGCCCGACGCCGCGCTGGCGCCCGCCGGCCTGGCGCTGGTGCCGCTGGCCGAGCTGCGCCTGGCGGTGGCCAGCGGCGGGCGCGCGGTGTACCTGGTCCGGCCCGAAGGGGCGCCGCCCCGCTCGCCCGCCACGGTGATCGACGCGGCGACGGGCGAGGTGCTGCGCGCGGTGGATGCGCCACGCGCGCTGGCCAGCGCCGCGGCCTGGGCCGGCCCCGGCGTGGCCGCAGATTACGAAGGCACGCTGCAGGAAGATGCGTTCACCCATTCGCGCGGGCTGGACATGCACCGGCCGCTGCACCGCGTGCGGCTGCACGATGCGGACGGCACCGTGCTCTACGTGTCCGGCACCACGGGCGAGGTGGTGCGCGATGCGCCGCGCACCGAGCGCCTGTGGGGCTACGTGGGCACGTGGATCCACTGGCTCTACCCGCTGCGGGGCAACGCGCTGCAGCCCTACTGGAGCGCCACGGTGAACACGCTCGCCGTGGCCGGCACGCTGGCGGCGCTGGCCGGCACCGTCGTGGGCCTGCAGCGCTGGCGCTTTCGCGGGCGCTACCGCAGCGGCGCGCGCACGCCCTACCCCACGCCCGCGATGCGCTGGCACCATGCGCTGGGACTGGTGTTTTCAGCGGCGACCATCGCGTGGATCTTCAGCGGCTTCATGTCGATGAACCCGTGGAAGCTGTTCGACAGCGGCGCGCCGCCGCTGAATCTGGCGGCGCTGCAGGGCGGGCCGCTGGCCGTGGGCCCGCCGCAGGGCCCGCACCCGCCCGCGGCCTCGCTGGCCGCGCTGCTCACCCCGACCGGCGGCACCACGCGCGAACTGCGCTGGGTGCGCGCCACGGGCCGCACGCTGGTGCTGGCGCAGCCCGCCCAGGGCGCGCCCGAGGTGCTCGATGCCGCCACGGCCGCGACCACTGCCATCGACGCCGCCGCGCTGCGCGAGGCCATCGCCCGCCTGGTGGCGGCGCCCCTGGTGCGCGTGGACACGCTGGCGCACTACGACCTGTACTACTACGCCCGCGCGCCCCACACCATGACGGGTGCGCCCGCCAAACCCCTGCCGGTGCTGCGCGCGGTGTTCGCCGACGAACACGCCACCTGGGTGCACGTGGACCCGCTCACCGGCGCCGTGCTGGGCCGCCTGGATGGCCACCGCCGCGCCAGCCGCTGGCTCTTCGCCATGCTGCACAGCTGGGACTGGGTGCCGCTGCTGGAGCGGCGCCCGCTGTGGGACGCGGTGATGCTGGTGCTGGGCCTGGGGGGCGCGGCCTTGAGCGCCACGGGCATGGTGATCGGCTGGCGGCGGCTGCGGCGCAAGGCGGGCCGGGCGTGAGCGCAAGACCGGCCGGCCCGGGCGCCGGCCGGGCGGTTTCGATACAAAAACCGCCTCATGCCCTAGTACTCATTGCCGATGAAGCTATAAAAACAATAGCAAAACACCGCTGCGCGGGAGCCCCCGCGCCGGGCGACCGGCCGTCCTACAGCTGAAAGCCCACCGCCCGCACCACGCCCTCGCCGATGTCGCGCGGCCAGGACGGGCGCCGGGGCACATAGGGCCGCGCCAGGGCGATCTGGCGCGCGCACCAGTCCGAGAGCCACTGCACCTCGGCCGGGCCGTAGAAGGCCGTCATCGCCTCGTAGTTGAGGAACAGGCTGCGCGCGTCGAGGTTGAGCGAGCCGGACAGGGCCAGGTCGTCGTCGATCAGCACGGCCTTGGCGTGGACCATGCCCGGTGCGAGCCACACCTCGGCGCCGGCCTGGGCCAGTTCGCGCAGGGCGCGCTCGCGGGCCCAGTCGGCCAGGCGGTGGTTGGAGCGCCAGGGCACCAGCAGGCTCACGCGCACGCCGCGGCGGCAGGCCATGCACCAGGCGTCCAGCAGCGCATCGTCGGGCACGAAATACGGTGTCACCGCCACGATGCGCTCCTGCGCGTGGTAGGCGCCGGCCAGCAGCAGGGCATGCACGGTGTCGTCGGCGTGGTCCGGTCCGCTGGGCACCCACTGGGCCAACGGGCCATCGGGCGGGCCCGGCGGCAGCGGCTGGGGCAGCGCGGCGCGCACCAGGCGGCCGCTCGCGGTGCTCCAGTCGGCCTCGAACTGCGCGGCGGCCTGCAGGGCCAGGGGGCCGTGCACCTCGTAGCTCAGGTCGATCCAGGCCGGGTGGCCGGGCTGGTCGAGGAAGTACTCGCAGGCCAGGTTGCGTCCGCCGCTCCACAGCCGCTCGCCGTCGGCCACCACCAGCTTGCGGTGGTTGCGCAGGTTGGTGCGCCCGCGCATCGGGTTGTGCAGCATGGGCATGAAGCGGCGCACCTGCACGCCCTGCGCCTGCAGCGTTTTCACCAGCGCGCCGGGCGTGGCCAGGCTGCCCACCGCGTCCAGCAGCAGCCGCACGGCGACGCCGCGCTGCGCGCATTCGCCCAGGGCCCGCGCAACCTGCCGGCCCACCGGGTCTTCGCCGAAGACGAAGGTGCACACGTCCAGCCGGTGCCCCGCCGAGGCGATGGTCGCGAGCAGCGTGCGCAGGGCCTGCGTGCCGTCGGCGTGCAGCACGACGCGCGCGTTGCGCACGGCCGGCTCCAGCTCCATGCTGGCCAGCAGCCGCGCGGCCCAGGGCGGGCCGGCGGGCTGCGCGGCGGCCGCGGCGGTCTCCTGCTGCGCCTTGCGGGGGCGGCGCAGGGGCCGCGCGAACTTGCGGGCGCCGAACAGCACGAACAGCGGCACCGCCACGTACGGAAAGGCCACGATGGCCAGCACCCAGGCCACCGCGGCGGAGGGGTGGCGCCGCTGGCGCCCGATGCGCGTGCCCATCACGTAGATCAGCAGGCCCACCGCCACGAACACCGCGTGGCCCAGGCCCGACAGGATGGCGAAGCCGGTCAAGCGCCGTCCCCGGCCGATGGCGCCTGCGGGGCCGGCGCGGAGGGTGCGGCCCCCGCCAGCGCATCGAACCGCACCGACACCCGCAAGCCCCCCAGGCGCGGCGAGCCCTCCAGGGCAACCTGCGCCTGGTGCATGCGCGCGATGGACTGCACGATCGCCAGCCCCAGCCCGCTGCCCGGCACCTGCGCACCGCCCTCGGCCGCCTGCGGCGCGCGGTAGAACCGGCCCAGCACGCGTTCGCGGTCGCCTTCGCCGATGCCCGGGCCGCTGTCGTCCACCACCAGGGTGACGTCGCCGCCCGGTTCCGCGCCGTTCGCGGGCGCATCCGCGATCACATGCACGTCCACCACGCCGCCGTCGGGCGTGTACTTGACCGCGTTGTCCACCAGGTTGCGCAGCAGGATGCGCAGGGCCTCGGCATGGCCCGCGATGGGGGTGGCATCCGCCCGGGCCAGGCCCAGGTCGATGCCGCGCTGCTGGGCGGCGGGCGCCGCATCGGCCACGGCCTGCAGCGCCAGGTCGGCCAGCACCACGGGCTGCGCGGGCGCCCCGGCGGCCACGCTGGATTCCTGCCGCGCCAGGGCCAGCAACTGCTCCACCAGCCGCGTGGCCCGGTCGATGCCGGCCGACAGGCGGGCCACGGCCACGCCGCGCGCCTCGGCATCGGGCGCGCGCAGCAGCCCCTGTGCCTGCAGCTTGAGCGCGGCCAGGGGCGAGCGCAGCTCGTGCGCCGCATCGGCGACGAAGTGCTGCTGCGCCTCGAAAGCCCGCTGCACCCGCGCGAACAGCAGGTTCAGTTCGTCCACCAGCGGCTGCACCTCGGCGGGCAGCGCATCGCCGTCGACGGGCGAGAGGTCGTCCGCCTGGCGCTGCGCCACCTCGCGGCGCACGCGCTCCACCGGCGCGAGCGAGCCGCTCACCACCCACCACACGGCCAGCGCCAGCAGCGGTGCCATGAGCGCGATGGGCCCGGCCGTGCGCAAGGCCAGGTCGCGCGCCATCGCCTTGCGCACGGCCATGTCCTGCGCCACCTGAATGACCTGGGAGCGCGTCTGCACCGAAAACACGCGGTAGGTGGTGCCGTGCGCCTTCACCTTGGAAAAGCCCAGCACCGCGCGCTGCGGCAGGGCAGCGCCCACGGCGGACTCGAACACGCGCAAGCCTTCGGCCGACCAGACCTGCACGACGAACTCGTAGTTCTCGTCGTCGTGCACCAGCGGTCCGGGCGCGTTGGCCGGCACCTCCGGCAGGCCGGGCCGCAGGGCCATCGCCATCTGCTCCATGTGGTAGTCGAAGATCTCGTCGGCCTCGGACAGCGCCGAGCGGTACGACAGGAGAATCTGCAGCAGCGCCGTGCACACGATCGCCGCCAGCAGGAACCACAGCAGCCGCGCGCGCAGCGAATGCGCCGGTGCGCCCGCGCGCGGCGCCGGCCCGCCGGGGCCCGGGGGCTGGCTGTGGGGCGGGTCCTGGGCGGCGGGCGGCATCATGCCTTGGGCACCATGTAGCCCACGCCGCGCACGTTCAGCACCAGCTCGGCGCCCAGCTTCTTGCGCAGGCCGTGCACATACACCTCCACGGCGTTGCTGCTGATCTCGTCCTTCCAGCCGTAGAGCTTTTCCTCGAGCTGGGTGCGCGACAGCACCATGCCCGGGCGCGCCAGCAGCGGCTCCAGCACGGCCCATTCGCGCGCCGACAGCACCACGGGCGCGCCGTTCACCGTCACTTCGCGCGTGGCCGGCAAAATCCGCACGCCCTTGTGCTCGTAGGCCGGCTCGGCCCGCCCGGCCGCGCGCCGCGTGAGGGCGCGGATGCGGGCCAGCAGTTCGTCGAGTTCGTAGGGCTTGAGCACGTAGTCGTCGGCGCCGGCGTCCAGCCCCTCCACGCGCTGGGCCAGCGCATCGCGCGCGGTGGCCACCAGCACCGGGGTGCGGTCCTTGCGCGCGCGCAGGTCGCGCAGCACCGCCAGGCCGTCGCGCCGGGGCAGGCCCAGGTCCAGCAGCACGAGGTCGTAGGTCTGCGTGCGCAGGGCGGTATCGGCCATCTCGCCGTCGCGCACCCAGTCCACCGCGTAATGCTCGGCGCGCAGCAGATCGTGCACGGCCTCTCCGATCATGGTGTCGTCTTCCACGAGCAGCAGGCGCATGGGGCGGCCCTCCTCTTCTTTTCAGGTCTCAAACGCCACCGCGCCGGCGGCGGCTGCGGCAATCGCAGCGCCAGCGGCGCGGGTGCGTGGGGGTTGCGAACAGGCGGCGGCGTCCATGGCCGCCAAGCATAGCGGCTGGCCCAATGCCGCCGCGCAGGACGGGGCTTCAGCCCAGCGGCACCGGCACGAAGATCTTGTCGCCGTCGCGCTGGATCAGCAGGGCCACCGACTTGCCCGCCTTGGCCATCGCCTCGCGCACCTGCTCCACGCCCCGCGCCGGCGTGCCGTTGATGGCCAGCAGCACGTCGCCGGGCTGCACGCCGGCCAGGGCGGCGGGGCCGCGGGCATCCTCCACCAGCAGGCCGCCGTCCACGCCGGCATCGCGACGCTCCTGCGGCTGCAGGGGCCGCAGCGCCAGGCCCAGCCGGCCCTTGCCGCTCGACTTTTCCGAACTGGCGATCTTGGTGGCCTTCTCGCTCGCATCGCCCAGCGTGGCGGTGAACTCCTCGCGCTTGCCATGGCGCCACACCTCCAGCCGCGCCTGCGTGCCGGGCGCCGCCTGGCCCACGATGGCCGGCAGGTCGCCCGAGGCCACGATGGGCTGCCCGTTCACGCTGCGGATCACGTCGCCCGACTTCAGGCCCGCCTTGTCGGCCGGGCCGCCCTCTTCCACGCCGGCCACCAGCGCCCCTTCGGGCTTGTCGAGCTGGAACGAATCGGCAAAGGCCTGGTTCACCTCCTGCACCGAGACGCCCAGGCGCGCGTGGCTGGCCTTGCCCGTGGCCAGGATCTGGTCCTTGACCTTGGCGGCCACCTCGATCGGGATGGAGAACGACACGCCCTGGTAGCCGCCCGAGCGGCTGTAGATCTGCGAATTGATGCCCACCACCTCGCCGCGCGCATTGAACAGCGGGCCGCCCGAGTTGCCGGGGTTCACCGCCACGTCGGTCTGGATGAAGGGCACGTAGCTGTCGTCGGGCAGCGAGCGCCCCTTGGCGCTCACCACGCCGGCCGTCACGCTGTTTTCGAAGCCGAAGGGCGAACCGATGGCCAGCACCCACTCGCCCACCGCCAGGTTGCGCGTGCTGCCCAGCTGCACCACAGGCAGGTCCTTCGCGTCGATCTTGAGCACCGCGATGTCGGTCTTGGGGTCGGAGCCCAGCACCTTGGCCCGGAACTCGCGCCGGTCGGTCAGCTTCACGGTGACCATGTTGGCGCCCTTGACCACGTGGGCGTTGGTGAGGATCACGCCATCGGCGCTCACGATGAAGCCCGATCCCTCGCCCCGCGTGGGCACCTCGCGCTGGCGGCCGGGGGCCTGCAGGCCGGGCGGCACCATGCCGAAACGGCGGAAGAACTCGAACATCGGATCGTTGGGGTCGATGCCCTGCGCGCCGCTGCGCGGGTGGGCCGCGGTCTCGTCATCGTCGTCGTCCGAATCGGTCATGGACGTCTTGGTGGTACCGCTCACGCTGATGTTGACCACCGCCGGACCGTTGCGCACGGTGATCTGCGCGAAGTCCGGCGCCGTCACGCCGCCCGTGTACGGCATGGCCGCCGGCTGCACAGCGGCGGGCGGCACGGCGGCGCGGCTGGAATGCATGTTGGTCACCAGCCCCGCGCCGGTGGCCCCGATGGCGCCGGCAGTGAGCAGGGCCAGGGTCAGGCGGCGGGGGGTCGATAGAACGGAGTTCATGGCAGTCCTTTCGTTGGGTCGTTGCATGGGGGGCAGTTTGGGCAACGAGACTTAGGTGTGGCTTAGGGGCATCCGGGGGCTGGCGACGCAGGCCCGGTTGCGGCGCAGTTCAGTCGTTGGACGTGACCGAGAAGGCGCACCAAAGGGAAATCCCGCAGGCAGCCCGCCACACACAACCGCCACAATGCCTCCGCCGACAGCTCATCCATAAAGGACTGCGGCCACCGATCCAAAGGGAGGACAAACCATTGAACGACCCAGAGCAAGGCACTGGCACGCCGCGCTTTTATGCGCATTCCACCGGCAGCGCGGACCGGGAAGGCTGGCAGCCCCTGCCGGACCATCTGCACGCCGTGGGCCGAGGGGCCGGAGAATTCGCGGCTGTTTTCGGCGGTGAGGCGCTGGCCCGGGTGATCGGTCATCTGCACGACCTGGGCAAGTACACCGAGCCCTTTCAGGAAAGGCTGCGCGGCAGTCCGCTGCGTGTGGACCACTCCACCTGGGGGGCACGCATCGCGCAGGAGCGCCTGGGGGACATGGGGCAACTGCTGGCCTACGGCATTGCCGGCCACCATGCAGGGCTGGCCAATGGGCAGGGCGAGGGCGAGCGCACGGCCCTGGCCGACCGGCTGTCGTCCGACCTGCCGGCGCTGCACCCCGCCTGGGAACAGGATATCCCCTTGCCCGCTCGCCTCGGGGTGCCTGCGGGCTTCAAGCCCTACAGCGGCCAGGGCCGCCAGCAGGCCAAGGACCGGTATCCGTTCCAGCTGGCGTTTCTCGCCCGCATGCTGTTCTCGTGCCTGGTGGATGCCGACTTCCTCGATACCGAGGCGTTCTACCACCTCGCTGAAAAACGCCCCGACCTGCGCCGTGGCGGCGGCGCGCCGCCCACGCTCGTGGCGCTGCGCGAGCAGCTCGACCACTTCCTGGGCCAGTTCCAGCCCGATAGCGGCGTGAACCGCCTGCGTGCCGACATCCTGCGCCATGTGCGGGGCCAGGCGGAGCAGGAGCCAGGATTGTTTTCGCTCACGGTGCCCACGGGGGGCGGCAAGACGCTGGCATCGCTGGCGTTCGCGCTTGACCACGCCATTCGCCACGGGCTGCAGCGCGTGATCTTCGTGATCCCGTTCACCAGCATCGTCGAGCAGAACGCCGCCGTGTTCCGCAAGGCACTGGGCCCGCTGGGCGAGGCGGCCGTGCTGGAGCACCACAGCGCCTTCGTGGAACAGCCGCCCCCGCGCAATGACCCCGAGAAGTACCAGTCGGTCCAGAAGCTGCGGCTGGCCATGGAGAACTGGGATGCTCCCATCGTCGTCACCACCGCTGTGCAGTTCTTCGAAAGCCTGTTCGCGGCCAAGCCCTCGCAGTGCCGCAAGCTGCACCACATCGCGGGCAGCGTGGTGATCCTGGACGAGGCGCAGACCATGCCGCTGCAGTTGCTGCGGCCCTGCGTGGCCGCCATCGATGAGCTGGCCCGCAACTACCGCACGAGCGTGGTGCTGTGCACGGCCACGCAGCCCGCCCTGGAGGCGCCGGCGTTCGAAGGCGGGCTCACGGGCGTGCGCGAGCTGGCGCCGGAGCCGGACAGGCTGTTCCGCCAGCTCGAACGCGTGCGGGTGCGGCATGTGGGCACGCTGAGCGACGAGGCGCTGGCCGCCGAGATGCGCTCGCGCAAACAGGTGCTGTGCATCGTCAACAACCGCCGCCATGCGAGGGCCGTGTACCAGGCCATGGCCGATCTGCCCGGCGCACGCCACCTGACCACGCTGATGTGCGCCAAACACCGCAGCGCCGTGCTGGCCGAGGTGCGGCAGATGCTCAAGGCTGGAGAGACATGCCGGGTGGTGAGCACGAGCTTGATCGAAGCCGGCGTGGATGTGGACTTCCCTACCGTGCTGCGCGCCGAAGCGGGCCTGGACTCCATCGCCCAGGCGGCAGGCCGCTGCAACCGCGAAGGCGGCAGGCCCCTGGACGCCAGCGACGTGCGGGTGTTTGCCAACGCCAACGAAGACTGGGCCCCGCCGCCTGAACTGAAGCAATACGCCCAGGCCGCCCGCGAAGTGCTGCGTCAGAACGCAGGCGACCCTTTGTCGCCCGAGGCCATCGGCCGCTACTTCGCCCTGTTGTATTGGCAAAAGGGAGGCGATGCGCTCGACAAACCCGACCTCATGGGCCTGCTGCGCGAAAGCCGCATCGACAGCCTTCCCATGGAAACGCTGGCCACGAAATTCCGCATGATCGACAGCGTGCAGATGCCGGTGATCGTGCCGTATGACGACGATGCCAAAGGCTTTCTGCGCGACCTGGAGCACGCCGAAGGCAGCGTCGGCCTCGCGCGCAAGCTGCAGCCCTATCTGGTGCAACTGCCACGCCAGGGCTTCGAGGCGCTCTACAACGCGGGCGCGGTCATTCCTGTCGCGCCTCAAAAATGGGGCGACCAGTTCATGGTGCTCGCCCATGACGGCCTCTACGACCCGCAATTTGGATTGAGCTGGGATCACCCGGCATTCATCCGCACCGAACACCTGAACTGGTAAGCCCGCTGTAGGGGCGGCCAGCGATGATCCAATGAAACAACCGGGAGGGCCCATGGGATATGGAGTGAAGCTCAAGGTCTGGGGCGAACGCGCTTGCTTTACGCGCCCCGAAATGAAGGTGGAACGCGTCTCCTACGACGTCATCACCCCCTCCGCCGCGCGCGGCATTCTCGATGCGATCCATTGGAAGCCGGCGATCCGATGGCACGTCGACCGCATCCATGTGCTGAAACCCATCCGCTTCGAATCCATCCGGCGCAACGAAGTGGGCGGCAAGCTCTCCCCCGCCAGCGTGACCAAGGCCATGAAGGCCGGCGACACCGCGGGGCTGGTGAACTACGTCGATGAAGACCGGCAGCAGCGCGCCGCCACCATCCTGCGCGACGTGGCCTATGTGATCGAAGCGCACTTCGATCTCACCCCCAAGGCCGGTGCCGAGGACTCGGTCGGCAAGCACCTGGACATCTTCAACCGCCGCGCACGCAAGGGGCAGTGCTTTCAGCAGCCCTGCATGGGCGTGCGGGAGTTTCCGGCGAACTTCCAGCTGATCGAAGACGGCGACCCCATCCCCGAGAAGCACGAAAGCCTGCAGGAGGCGCGCGACCTGGGCTGGACGCTGCACGACATCGATTTCGACCGGGGCATGTCGCCCCGCTTCTTCCGCGCACAGATGGCGGACGGCGTGATCGAGGTGCCGCCCTGGCACAGCGAAGAGGTCAAGGCATGATCCTGCAGGCCCTCAACACCTACTACCAGCGCCTGCTGGCGCGCGGCGAAGAGGGGCTCTCGCCCTTCGGCTACAGCCCCGAGAAGATCAGCTACGAGATTCTGCTGGCACCTGATGGGCGCGTGGTGGATGTGAACGACATCCGCGACACCTCCGGGAAAAAACTGGTTGCAAGAACACTGATTGCGCCACAGCCTGCCAAGCGAACTGCAGATATCAAATCCAACTTTCTTTGGGACAAAACCAGTTATGTGCTCGGCGTCAGCGCCACAAGCAAGCGCGCCGGTGAAGAACACCAAGCATTCAAGCTGCTACATCAAGAATCTCTGAGCAACACCAGAGACGCAGGATTAAGGGCACTTTTGCAATTTCTTGCGGCTTGGACCCCTGATTACTTCACAACTCCGATGTTCAGCGACGAGATGCTGGATGCCAACTTCGTGTTTCGGTTGGACGGTGAGACCACTTATTTGCATGAGCGCCCAGCATCAAAGATTGTGCGAGCCGAGCTGTTGGCTAAAGAAGAGGGCGCCACTCCAATGGTCGCAACCTGCTTGGTTTCAGGCGAACGCCTTGGCATCGCCCGTTTGCACCCAGCAATCAAAGGAGTGAATGGTGCCCAAACTTCGGGGGCGAACATCGTGTCGTTCAATCCGGAGAATGCTGCTTTCAGTTCGTATGGCAAGGTACAAGGAGAGAACGCACCGGTATCCAATCAGGCCGCCTTTGCCTACACCACCGTGCTCAACCACCTGCTGCGGCGCGGCGAGCACAACCGCCAGCGCATCCAGATCGGCGATGCGAGCGTGGTGTTTTGGGCGGAGGCGGACGATGCCGATCAGGCGCAGGAAGCCGAACTGACGTTCGAGTCGCTGCTCAACGCGCCGCCGGACGACTCCCAGGAAGCGGCCCGGGTGCGTGAGGTGCTGGAGCAGATCGCCAAGGGACGCCCCTTGAGCGAACTGAATCCAAAGCTGCAGGACGGTACGCGCATGTTCGTGCTGGGGCTGGCTCCGAACGCCTCGCGCATCTCCATCCGCTTCTGGGAGACGGGCACGCTGGGCATGTTGGCCCAACGCCTGGCCCAGCACGCGCAGGACTTTCGGATCGAACCCGTTCCCTGGAAGACCGCGCCGGCCACGCGCCGCGTCATTCTTGCGACGGTACCGAACCGCGAAGGCGCCATGCCCAAGATGGACGATGCCTTCAACAACCTGGCCGGCGAATTCATGCGCTCGGTGCTGAGCGGCCGGCCCTACCCGCGCAGCCTGCTGGCCAACACCCTCATGCGCATCCGCTCGGACGGCAACCTGTCAGGCCTGCGCGCGGCGATCTGCAAAGGCATCCTGGCCCGGGAGAAGCGGCTGGGCATCCACACACACATCCACAAGGAGGAGGTTCCCGTGAGTCTCGACAAGCAATCCGAAAACCCAGGCTACCGGCTGGGCCGCCTGTTCGCTGTGCTGGAAGCGGTGCAGCGCAGCGCGCTCGGCGGCCAGGTCAATGCCACCATCCGCGACCGGTATTACGGCGCGGCATCGGCCACGCCGGCATCCGTCTTTCCAGTGCTGCTGCGCAATACGCAGAACCACCTGGGCAAGCTGCGCAAGGACAAGCCGGGCCTGGCCGTGAACCTGGAAAAAGACATCCGCGAAATCGTCGATGGCCTGGGGGAGCAGTTCCCGCGCAGCCTGCGCATCGAGGACCAGGGCCGCTTCGCCATCGGGTACTACCACCAGTCCCAAAGCCGTTTCACCAAAGGCGGCACGGAGGCCGAACAAGACACCGCAGATTCCAACACCGACAACACCGAGGGAGCCGCCGCATGACCGCCATTGCCCACCGCTACGAGTTCGTCTACCTTTTCGACATCACCAACGGCAACCCCAATGGCGATCCAGACGCCGGCAACCTGCCGCGCCTGGACCCCGAGACCAACCGGGGCCTGGTGACCGACGTATGCCTGAAGCGCAAGATCCGCAACTTCGTCAGCCTGGACAAACCAGCCGACGAGGGCTATGCCATCTACATGCAGGAAAAGGCCGTGCTCAACAACCAGCACCGCAAAGCCTACGATGCCCAGTCGCTGAAACCTGAAGACAAGAAGCTGCCCAAGGAAGAAGAGAAAGCACGCGCCATCACGCAATGGATGTGCAATAACTTCTTCGACGTACGCACCTTCGGCGCGGTGATGACCACGGGTGTCAACGCGGGCCAGGTGCGCGGGCCGGTGCAGATGGCGTTCGCCACCTCCATCGACCCCGTGGTGCCGCTAGAGATTTCGATCACCCGCATGGCCGTGACCACCGAGAAGGAGGCCGAGGCGCAGAGCGGCGACAACCGCACCATGGGTCGAAAGCACATCATTCCCTACGGGCTGTACCGCGCGCACGGTTTTGTTTCGGCCAAGCTGGCCGAGCGCACGGGCTTTTCCGACGCAGACCTGGAGCTGTTCTGGCGCGCGCTCATCAACATGTTCGAACACGACCGCTCGGCCGCACGCGGCGAAATGGCGGCACGCAAGCTGATCGTGTTCGAGCATGAAAGCGCCATGGGCAATGCACCAGCGCATGTGCTGTTCGATGCCGTCCGGATCACACCGGCACAGGCCGATGCAGACAGCGCTCCACGCCGGTTCGCGGATTACCGCGTGGAGATCGACCGAGCGGCCATTCCTTCGGGCGTGGCCGTTCGTGAGCTGATCTAGCGCGGCTTCGCACGCCTGGAGGCAGGCCGTGGACGAATCGGACTTCATTCCCCTTTCGGCGCTGCAACACTACCTGTATTGCCCTCGCCAGTGCGCCCTCATCCACGTGGAGCAGTTGTGGGCGGAAAGCCGCCACACCGCAGAGGGGCGGGTGCTGCACGAGCGCGCCGACAAGCCCCGGGGCGAGCGCCGACGCGGTGTGCGCACGGTCACGGCCATGCCGCTGACGCACCCGGGGCTGGGCATCACCGGCATTGCGGATGTGGTGGAGTTCCACGAGATCGAAGACGGCGAACAGGCGTTTCCCGTGGAATACAAACGCGGGCGGCCCAAGGCCCATCGCGCGGACGAAGTGCAACTGTGCGCACAGGCCCTGTGCCTGGAAGCGATGCTGGAGCAGCCGATTGCGCAGGGCGCCCTGTTCTATGGCGAGACACGCCGGCGCACCGATGTGCCGTTCGATCAGGCCCTGCGCCAACTCACGCGGGAAACCATCGGTGCCACACGCACCATGCTGGACGCGAACATCACACCCACCGCGCAGTACAGCCCCAAGCGGTGCGATGCCTGCTCGCTGCTCGACCTGTGCCAGCCCAAGCTGCTGGGACACCAGAGCAGCGTGAACGACTGGCTCGCCCGACAACTGAAAGAAGACAGCGAGGCGGAGCCACCATGCGCAGACAGTTGAACACCCTGTATGTGACCACCGAAGGGGCTTGGCTTCACAAGGACGGTGCGAACATCGTGATGGAAGTCGAGCAAACGGTGCGTGCCCGGCTGCCCGTGCACATGCTGGAAAGCCTGGTGTGCTTTGGCCGCGTGCTGGTGTCGCCCCCTTTGCTGGGCTATTGCGCGGAGCAGGGCATCAGCACCTGCTTTCTCACGACCAACGGCAAGTTTCTGGCACGAGTGGAAGGACCGGTGTCCGGCAACGTCCTGCTGCGGCGCGTGCAATACCGCAACGCGGACAACCCCGAGGGGTGTGCCGGCATCGTGCGCAATCTTTTGCAGGGCAAGCTGCACAACCAGCGCGCCGTGCTGGGCCGGGCCCTGCGCGATCACAGCAGCAAGCTGGCGGCCGGAGACGAAGCCGCCCTGGCGCATGCCCACCAGCGTCTGGAACGCATCGCGGGCAAGCTGGCCCAGACACCGTCAGTGGACCTGCTGCGCGGATACGAGGGCGAAGCGGCGCAGGCTTACTTCGGGGTGTTCGATCACCTCATCCGCGTGCCCGGCACCGCCATGCGGTTCACCGGGCGCAGCCGCAGGCCGCCGCTGGATGCGGTCAACGCCCTGCTCTCTTTTTTATACACGCTGGTGACCCACGATTGCCGCTCGGCCCTGGAAAGCGTGGGGCTGGACCCGGCGGTGGGCTTTCTGCACCGCGACCGGCCAGGCCGGCCCAGCTTGGCGCTGGACCTTCTGGAGGAGTTTCGGCCGCTGCTGGCCGACCGGCTGGCGCTGTCGCTGATCAACTTGCGCCAGATCGGCGAGCGCGATTTTCAGACGATGGACAACGGCGCCGTGCTGCTGCGCGAAGAATCGCGCAAGACGGTGCTGACGGCCTACCAGGAGCGCAAGCGCGAAACGCTGCGGCACGTTTTCCTGGAAGAGAAGGCGCCCATCGGGCTGTTTCCATTCATCCAGGCCCAATTGCTGGCCCGCCACTTGCGCGGCGACCTCGACGCCTACCCACCCTTCCTTTGGAAATGAGGCATCGCCGATCATGATGGTGCTTGTGAGCTATGACGTCCGTTCGCAGGACAAGGTGGGTGCCCGGCGCCTGCGGCACATCGCCAAAGCATGTCTGGATTTTGGCCAGCGCGTGCAGTACTCGGTGTTCGAGATCGAAGTGGACTCGGCACAATGGGTGGCCCTGAAAAACCGCTTGGTCCAGATCATCGACCCGGCCACGGACAGCCTGCGGTTTTACTACCTGGGCCAACAATGGAAAGACCGGGTGGAACACGTGGGGGCCAAGCCCGTTCTCGACCTGAACGCTCCACTCATTCTCTGATACGCCTTGGGCACCAGCGGCGCCATTTTGCGAACCCCAAGCGACTGGGCACGGCCATCGCGCTTCGCGGAGTTCTAACTCTTTGATTGATCGATGATTTTTCTCCTGGCACGTGGGAGAGGCGCTGGTACGCCTGCCAAAGGGAAGGGGTTCGCGGAAAGAGGGGATTTTTGCTAGTGGGGACAGGCGGTTATAAATGGGCTGTCGCGCCCCGTGCGGGCGCGTGGGTTGAAACTTTCTCCGGCTCTTCGCCGGCGTATTACCGGGCGCGTCGCGCCCCGTGCGGGCGCGTGGGTTGAAACCTCACCGGTGAACTGGCCGATGGGCACGGCCTGCTCGTCGCGCCCCGTGCGGGCGCGTGGGTTGAAACCTGACTGATCTTGATCCGGTAGGTGTGCGGCGAGAGTCGCGCCCCGTGCGGGCGCGTGGGTTGAAACGTTTTCTAGGACCTATCGATGGCCACTCGTTCCAGGTCGCGCCCCGTGCGGGCGCGTGGGTTGAAACAATTGAACGAGGTATTCAAACACGTGAGAAAGACTGTCGCGCCCCGTGCGGGCGCGTGGGTTGAAACTTCACCGCCCTCGACATCGTGCGCTGGGCCCGCACGTCGCGCCCCGTGCGGGCGCGTGGGTTGAAACAATGTTGCAGTTAAAAGACAACCCCATCGGCGGCCGTCGCGCCCCGTGCGGGCGCGTGGGTTGAAACTGCCACCAGCAGCGCCGGCATCAGGATGTCGCGCGGTCGCGCCCCGTGCGGGCGCGTGGGTTGAAACTGGGACAGCATCGACTCTGCCGCCCGGGCGCTCTGGTCGCGCCCCGTGCGGGCGCGTGGGTTGAAACGTCTTCCCGGCGCACTACCGCCACGGGTACGGCGTCGCGCCCCGTGCGGGCGCGTGGGTTGAAACTGGCCGTGCGCGCCGACGCCAGCACCAGCCCTGGGTCGCGCCCCGTGCGGGCGCGTGGGTTGAAACCACGCCGCCGATCCCGAGACCGTGCAGCGATCGGAAGTCGCGCCCCGTGCGGGCGCGTGGGTTGAAACCGCAGCACCACGCAGCGCTCGCCAGGTGGTGCTGGTCGCGCCCCGTGCGGGCGCGTGGGTTGAAACTGCTTCGGATCCTGCGGCACCATGTTGGCCAGCGGTCGCGCCCCGTGCGGGCGCGTGGGTTGAAACGACAGCGTTGCCGTGGCCGCGCAGGACGCAGCGAGTCGCGCCCCGTGCGGGCGCGTGGGTTGAAACTGGAGCCCTATGAACGCGATTGAGTTTGGAGACTGGTCGCGCCCCGTGCGGGCGCGTGGGTTGAAACAGCAAAAGCACGCTGCCGGCCACCGGGCAATACACGTCGCGCCCCGTGCGGGCGCGTGGGTTGAAACAGCGATAGCACCGCAACCACCATCCGCATCGTGTCGTCGCGCCCCGTGCGGGCGCGTGGGTTGAAACTCGCGTCTCTCCAAAGCCAGACGGAGAGCATCGGTCGCGCCCCGTGCGGGCGCGTGGGTTGAAACGCGTTCAAGCAGGCGGCCACCTCCGGCCTGGGCTGTCGCGCCCCGTGCGGGCGCGTGGGTTGAAACACGACCGGACGATGCACCATGACCACCAAACCAGAGTCGCGCCCCGTGCGGGCGCGTGGGTTGAAACGTACCATGCCTGATCCTTGCGGGGGTCGTCGCGCGTCGCGCCCCGTGCGGGCGCGTGGGTTGAAACTACGAAGGGTGCGACTACCCGCACCCCATGCGCTGGTCGCGCCCCGTGCGGGCGCGTGGGTTGAAACTACAAGGCACGCGTTTTCTTGGAGCATGTGCCCTGTCGCGCCCCGTGCGGGCGCGTGGGTTGAAACACCGAAAACATCCGCAAGGGCATTCCCGGCCATGTGGTCGCGCCCCGTGCGGGCGCGTGGGTTGAAACCGGTGGCACCTGTCGCGCCTGTACTGCCCGTAGCGTCGCGCCCCGTGCGGGCGCGTGGGTTGAAACACCATCCACGTCTTTCGTCGCGTACAGAGTGCGCGTCGCGCCCCGTGCGGGCGCGTGGGTTGAAACATTTGACGATACTCCTGTAGTTGATGGAAACGGGGACGTCGCGCCCCGTGCGGGCGCGTGGGTTGAAACAGAACACCTATCGTGCAGTGGTCGAAAACAAAGAGTCGCGCCCCGTGCGGGCGCGTGGGTTGAAACGCTGGTTTCTTGACAATTTCACTATTGGCACTTTGTCGCGCCCCGTGCGGGCGCGTGGGTTGAAACTTTGGCCGCTTTGTTGGCTTCAACCATGCGCGCCAGTCGCGCCCCGTGCGGGCGCGTGGGTTGAAACTGCAAGTGCCGGCCACCATCGGCACTTTCGTTTCGTCGCGCCCCGTGCGGGCGCGTGGGTTGAAACAGCCAGCCCAACAGAAATTTCTGCTGAGTGCGGTCGTCGCGCCCCGTGCGGGCGCGTGGGTTGAAACCCGGACAAGGTGGAAGAGATCCTGGCGGATGCCTAGTCGCGCCCCGTGCGGGCGCGTGGGTTGAAACGTGTTGATCCGTATCGCCCGCTGGGTGATATCGAGTCGCGCCCCGTGCGGGCGCGTGGGTTGAAACACGTGGGCCAGTTCGCACCCGGCGTTGTGGTCACGTCGCGCCCCGTGCGGGCGCGTGGGTTGAAACTTGGTCTAACCACGGCATGCGCGTTATCGACAAGGTCGCGCCCCGTGCGGGCGCGTGGGTTGAAACTCTACAAACTACGGATGTTTTTGGAGCATCTGCCCGTCGCGCCCCGTGCGGGCGCGTGGGTTGAAACCTTTCCCTGGCCAGCCAGGAGAAATGGGGCGGATCGTCGCGCCCCGTGCGGGCGCGTGGGTTGAAACCTCCGCCGCTCCCGAGATGACGAGGGATTCAGCCGTCGCGCCCCGTGCGGGCGCGTGGGTTGAAACGACCTGATGGGCAAAATCGCCCCGATCGCCCCCGTCGCGCCCCGTGCGGGCGCGTGGGTTGAAACCTGTCCAGGCAGCGCGATCTGCTGGTGTCTCTATGTCGCGCCCCGTGCGGGCGCGTGGGTTGAAACAAGATCACAGACGTCAGCTTGGTTCCCAAAGCGGGTCGCGCCCCGTGCGGGCGCGTGGGTTGAAACGGCAACACCACCAGCAGCGCGGCCGGTCGGTACCGTCGCGCCCCGTGCGAGCGCGTGGGTTGAAACTCGCGCTCGAAGATGCTCCGGCCTTGGATGTTCCGTCGCGCCCCGTGCGGGCGCGTGGGTTGAAACTCGGGCAACCGGGCGCCCGTGGTGCGCGCGCTGCCCGTCGCGCCCCGTGCGGCGCGTGGGTTGAAACAGCACCTCGTCAGCGGTCACGGTGCGGGTGGCGGTCAAGCAGTGGGGTGAGTGGGTGCCGCGCGGGTCGCGCCCCGTGCGGGCGCGTGGGTTGAAACCGCCAATGCCTGCAGATCATCAACACCCTGCTGATGTCGCGCCCCGCGCGGGCGCGTGGGTTGAAACCACGATACCCGGCACACAGCTGCAACCCGCCTGGCGGTCGCGCCCCGTGCGGGCGCGTGGGTTGAAACCTCACGTGGTGGAGCGATGGCGACCTGGACGATGAGTCGCGCCCCGTGCGGGCGCGTGGGTTGAAACTGTGTCCTCGCTGTGTGAGGGCCCTGGCTATACGGTCGCGCCCCGTGCGGGCGCGTGGGTTGAAACACGGACATCCGCGTCAAGCTGACCTCGGTCGAGGCAGTCGCGCCCCGTGCGGGTGCGTGGTTTTAAACAGGCTCTGAAAAGCCGCCCCCCTCTATCTCACCCTCACCCCCGGCTCCGCAACGTCCGACTCAACAGCACAACCGGCACCAGCCCCACCGCCACCAGCGCCAGCGACGGCAAGGCCGCTTCGCCCAGCCGCTCGTCGCGCGCCAGCTGGTAGGCGACCACGGCCAGGGTGTCGCTGTTGAAGGGCCGCAGCACCATGGTGGCGGGCAGTTCCTTCATCACGTCGACGAACACCAGCAGCGCCGCGGCGGCCGTGGAGCGCTGGAGCAGGGGCCAGTGCACCCGGGCCAGCAGGCCGACACCGCCGGCGCCCAGCATGCGGGCGGAGTCGTCCAGGCTGGCGGGAATGCGCGCGTAGCCGCTTTGCATGGACTGCAGGGCCACGGCGCAGAACCGCACGAGGTAGGCCCACACGATGCCGACCGCAGTGGCGGTGATGATCGATGGCAGGCCCCACTGGGGCGCGGCGGCCTGCAGCCAGCCCACGGGCAGCAGCAGGCCCACGACGATCACGGCGCCGGGCACGGCATACCCCAGGCTGGCCAGTTGCGCCACGCCGCGGGTGAGCGCGCCGGCCCGCCGCCGCACGGCGAAGGCCAGCACCAGGGCGATGGCCACGGCCAGCACGGCGGTGATGCTGCCCAGGCGCACGCTGTTGCCGGCCCACTCCAGAAAGCGCGACCAGGGCAGCACAGACCAGTCGGCCGCCAGGGGCCGGAGCATGAAGGCCACCGGTGCCACGAAGCCGAAAACCACCGGTAGCACGCAAACTGCCCACGCGGCGGCGCAGCGCAGCCCCTGCAGCCGCTGCGGCTGGGCCTCGGCGGAGCCCGCGCGGCCCGCCCCACCCGCGGCAAAGCGCATGCGCCGCTGCGCACGCTGCTCCAGTTGCAGCAGCAGCATGACGAGCACCAGCAGGATGGTGGCCAGTTGCGCCGCGGCCAGGCGGTTGTCCATCGACAGCCAAGCCTTGTAGATGCCGGTGGTGAAGGTCTGGATGCCGAAGTAGCTCACCACGCCGAAGTCAGCCAGCGTTTCCATGAGGACCAGCGCCACGCCGGCCGCGACCGCGGGGCGCGCCAGCGGCAGCGCGACGGTGCGCACGCGCCGCGCCAGCGGCGCCCCCAGCAGGCGGGCGGCTTCCATGAGGTGGGCGGCGCGCTCGCCCAGTGCCGTGCGGGCCAGCAGGTACACATAGGGATAGAGCGAGAAGATGAACACCCACACCGCCCCGCCCAGGCTACGCACCTCGGGCAGCAGCCGGCCTTGCAGGCCATAGGTTTCGCGCAGCCACACCTGCAGCGGGCCGCTGAACTGCAGGAAGTCGGTGTACGCGTAGGCGGTCACATAGGCCGGCATGGCCAGCGGCAGCAGCAGCAGCCATTCCAGCGTGCGGCGGCCGCGAAAGTCGAACAGGGTGACGGCAGCGGCCGTCGCCGTGCCCACCACCGCCGCGCCGATGGCCACGGCCAGGCCCAGCCACACGGTGGTGGCGAAGTAGCCGGGCAGCACGGTGGCGGCCATTTCGCGAAGGATGGCCCCGGCCTCGGCGCCACCGGCGCTGCCCGGCAGCCACGAAGCGAGCACGGCCAACACCGGCAAGGTCAGCGCGGCGGCCAGCAGCAGCAGGGGAATGGATCGCAGGGCAGAAAGAAGGCGTGACAAGGACGGGCCCTGAAGGGAAGGGTCGGGAGAATCGGACGGGGCATTCCGGTCGAAGATGGCCTCGGTCGAGCGCTGAGGGGCAGACCGGCAGGGTAGTCTGGATGCAAATGCGAATTCTACGCATTGGCGCCTTCTAGAATCGCTGCCATGTTCCTTGAAGTCTCCCAACTGGAAGTGCGCTACGCCGGCCGCGCGCAAGCCGCCGTGCGCGGCGTCACCCTGGGCCTCGCAGCGGGCGAGATCGGCGTGCTCATCGGCCCTTCCGGCTGCGGCAAGACCACGCTGCTGCGCGCCGTGGCCGGGCTGGAGCCCGTGACGGCCGGCGAGATCCGGCTCAGCGGCGCCGTGGTGAGCGGCGGCGCGGGCCGCAGCGTGCCACCGGAGCAGCGGCGCATCGGCATGGTGTTCCAGGACTACGCGCTCTTCCCCCACCTGTCCGTGGGGCGCAACGTGGCCTTCGGCATTCACCGCCTGCCGCGCGCCGAACAGGCGGCGCGCGTGGACGAGGTGCTGCAGCTCGTGGGCCTGGAGGGCAGCGCCGCCCGCTTTCCGCACGAGCTGTCCGGCGGGCAGCAGCAGCGTGTGGCGCTGGCCCGCGCGCTGGCGCCCCGGCCGCAGCTGATGCTGCTGGACGAGCCGTTTTCCAACCTGGACGTGGACCTGCGCGAGCGCCTGGCGCACGAGGTGCGCGGCATCCTGAAAGCGGCCGGCGCCACGGCGCTGTTCGTCACGCACGATCAGCTGGAGGCCTTCGCCATCGGCGACCGCATCGGCGTGATGGAAAGCGGCCAGTTGCACCAGTGGGACGATGCCTATGCGCTCTACCACCGCCCGGCCACGCGTTTCGTGGCCGACTTCATCGGCCACGGGGTGTTCGCGCCGGCCACGCTGGAGCAGCGCGGGGACAACGTGGTGGCCCGCACGCCGCTGGGCGACCTGACCGATGCGGCCGAGTGCCCCCTGCCCACGAGCTACCCCGGCGGGGAATGCGACGTGCTGCTGCGGGCCGACGATGTGGTGCACGACGACGCCTCGCCCGTGCAGGCGCGCATCGTCCGCAAGTCATTCCGGGGCTCGGAGTTCCTGTACACGCTGCAGCTGCGGGACGGCCTCACGGTGATGGCCCACGTGCCGAGCCACCACGACCACGCCGTGGGAGAGTGGATCGGCATTCGCCCGCAGGTGGACCACGTGGTGGCGTTTCCGCGGGCCTGATCCCGCGATGGGTGCGTCGATGGTGGCGACGGCCTGCCTCGCCCCCATCCAGGGCGAACAGCGGCCGTCTACGACAGGAAGAAGGCGATGAAGACGGGGGCCAGGATGGTGAGAATGAAGCCGCTCACCAGGGCCAACGGGACCGCATCCGGATGGCAGGCCTGCTTGACGATCGGAAGCGTGGAGTCCAGTGCCGTGGCGCCTGCACTGCCGATGCCGATCGCGGGCTGGTAGCGACCGATGGCGTAGAGCGCGACGATCGCTATCAGCTCCCTGAACAAGTCGGTCATCAGCGCCATGGTCCCATAGGTCTGCCCGAGGTGGTGCCCCACCATGACGCTCGACAGGGTGAACCAGCCGAAGCCGCTCGACAGCGCCAGCGAGGTTCTCATGGCCTCGCCCGTGGCCCAGGAGGCCGCGGCCGCACCCACGAACGAGCCGATCACCACCAGCACCGGCACCGACAGCACGGCCCATGAAAACCAGTGGGAGCTGAGCTTGACGTGGGCCAGGTCGATGCCCACCAACACGATCAAGGCCAACAGGATGGCGGAGCTCGATGGCAGCCAGAGGGCACCGGCCAGATACGCCTGGTTGACGAAAAACAGGGCACTGCCCAGCGCCACCATGGACAGGGCAATGCAGCACTCCTTCAGCGGCGGCCAGATGGTGTGAAAGCCCAGTTTGCCGGCCTTGGCGCCCGCCGTGCCGCTGCTGCGAATGCCGGCCGCAAAAATCAGGCCGCAGGGCACCAGGGTGGTCAGCAGGGCGAAGATCACGGCCGTCTTGACCACCTGCCCGACCGATTGCGCAGAAAGAATGACCTCGCCAAACTCCACGCCGATCAGGAAAAGCAGCAGCCACACCAGGGGGAACCTCTCAAAACCCCGGCTCTGGCCAGTCGGCACCCTTATAAAGCAACGAGTTACGAAGATCAAACTTACAAATTCGAAGGTTTTGAGAGGTTTCTCAGGGGCAATATCCAACCGATCAGCCGCTTGCAAAATCGGGGCGGAATGATTTTCCCGGCAAGGAAACCGCCCACCAGCGCCAGCACGATCGGGAGCAAGGAATAAAAAACACCCATGGTTTAAATGCTCTGCCTCATTCTGGAAAAGTCGATGGGTATAACGCAGCGTTCTCCGTCACCCATTTCATTTTCTTTTCGACGAATGGGCGTCACATAATGGGATACGCGCGGATCATGCACCACGAAGCTTTCCAGAAACTGCGAGAGTTCGAATTCCGCGATGACCTGCTCCTTGGGCACCTCGTGCAGCCCGAGGCCACGCGCTTGCACCGTGCCGATGTAATTGGTGCCGCCCACGGTGCTTTTCGTGCGGCGCATCAGATGGGCGAAAGTGAAGGGTTCGCCGTCCTGGTGGAAGCAGTCCGGCGAGCTGATGCCCAGGTCGGACGATGAGCCGGACCGGAGTTTCACGAAATGCACGCCGAAATAGATGGGGGAACGGCGGTCGGCCTCCGACCAGAAGGTGTGCGAGAAATCCTTCTTCACCAGATCGCAGAGGAAATCGGTGGCTTTGGCGGCCTCGCTCAGGGCATGAAAGTACCGGATGTCGGGGTGCTCCGGGTTGTTGCCGCCCTGATCGTAGCCAGACAGGCGGGCACCCTGGTCGTCCTGCACCGTCGGAATCCAATGGATGTCCGCCTGGTCGTCCCACGGAAGGATGATCCCGTTGCCATACCGCCGGAACCGCTGGACCTGCGCAGGCGCGTAGGGGTCGTGCTCCAAGCCATCGAACTCCTGGTGCAGGATTTTCAGTTCACCGGGATCGCATTCGATCTCGGGGATGAATTGGCAGTAACCGTGTGTCTTGAGCTGGTTTTGAATCATTTGATCTCTGCATTAAAAAAGCGGCACCGCGGTCGATTCGCGGCGGCAAATGTCGCTTTGCCGCGATCCGGCCGCCGGGAGCGCGCCACATTGAAAGTCCAGCAGCATTCCTGGCACGCAATAAGCCATGCCCGATCCGCATAAGCCCGGAGAAAATCGTGCTTCCGATTTCTCTCAAGTCGCTTATATTGCCCCTCTGCTGAAACGGCACCCATTCTAATAAGGAGGAATAAATGAGAGGAATGCAAAAAATGAGATTCAAATGCCAATCATCCTAATTAAATTAGATATTTTTCGCCGCTACCTCATTTGAATAATATGGACAACATTGATCGGAATCTGTTGAGCGCCTTGCACGAAGACGCCAAGACCACCGTGAAAGCGCTCAGCGAGCGGGTCGGCCTGTCTCAGCCCAGTTGCGCCGAACGGATCAAGCGACTGATCGACCAGGGAGTGATCGAGAAATTTTCGATCCAGGTATCGCCCAAGGCCATTGGGTTTCCGATTGCAGCGATCGTGCGGGTTCGCCCGCTGCCCGGAGAGCTATCCCGGGTCGAGCAGGTGATTCGTGAAATCGACGAAGTCGTGCAATGCGACAAGGTCACCGGCGACGACGCATTCTTCTGCCGGCTTTATTTGCGCGACATCGAAGCGCTGGACCCTTGCCTGGGCAAGCTCGCGCCGTATGCCACGACGAGCACGTCCATCGTGAAGTCCACGCAGATCGCCAACCGGCTCCTGCCGCTGGAAGACCCGGCCCGCACCCACTGACACCGACACTGGCGCAGCCGCCGATGGCTGCGATGCCGGCAGGCGTGCCTGGGGACGTGGCTCAGGGGCGGCGCAGGGCGTCCACGGCGTGGCGCAGATCGTCGGCCCAGGCGCGGCGGTCGCGGCCCTGCGCCTGCTCCAGCGGGCCGTAGTGCACCACCGCCACCAAGGCGTCTGCGGTCAAGGTGCGCCACAGGGAACCGACCAGGGTGTCGTCGCCCACGTAGTTGGGCGCGGTGGTCGGCGCGCCGGTGGCGCGCTCCACGAAACACAGGCCCACCGGCTGCACGGGGGCATCGGCGGCCACGGCGGCCTGCAGCAGGTTGGCGTGGAAAGGCAGCAGCGCGGTGCCATCGGCCGTGGTGCCTTCGGGAAACACGGCCAGCACCTCGCGGCGCGCCAACGCTTCCTGCATCAGCCGGACCATGCGCACGGCATCGCGGCGCGAACTGCGCTCCAGGTAGAGCGTGCCGGCCGCCGTGGCGAGCGTGCCCACCAGCGGCCAGCCCTTGACGTCGGACTTGGAGATGAACCGGCAATGCCGCGCGGCATGCATGACGGTGATGTCGAGCCAGGACAGGTGGTTGGCCACCAGCAGCACCGGGCCATGGGGCGCGGGCGTGCCGCGCACGTCGAGGGTGATGCCGGCGTGCACCAGCATCTGCCGCGACCAGGCCTGCACGCGCGCATGCTGCTCGCTTTCCGGCATGCGGGGAAACCGCAGCGCCACGGTGCCCAGCCCGGTCACCAGATGCACCAGCACGCGCACCAGGCGCCATGCGGCGCGGACCTGGCGCTTCATGCCGCGGGCCCGGTGGCGGCGGTGCGCACGCTCACTCGCTGCCGCGCTCGAAGGCGATCTGCCCACCCACCAGGGTGCAGCGCACGCGGCCGGGCAGTTCGTAGCCGGAGAACGGCGTGTGCTTGCCCTGGCTGCGCAGCGCACCGGCTTCCACGGTCCAGGCCGCGGCGGGATCGACCACGCACAGGTCGGCCACGCCGCCTTCCACGATCTGGCCCACGCTGGCCTGCAGCGTGCCCAGGGCGCTGCCCAGCACGCGGGCGGGTTCCGACGTGACGGTGGCCAGCGCACGCGCCAGCGGCACGCCGTGGTCGGCGGACCACTTGAGGGCGATGCCCAGCAGCAGTTCGAGCCCGGTCGCGCCCGGCTCGGCCTCGGCGAACGGCAGGGTCTTGGCGTCTTCATCCACCGGGGTGTGGTCGGACACCAGCGCATCGATGGTGCCGTCGGCCAGCGCGGCCAGGAGGGCGTCGCGGTCGCGCTGCTGGCGCAGCGGGGGCGACAGGCGGGCGCGGCTGTCGAAGAAGCCGATGTCGGTGTCGGTGAGCAGCAGGGAGTTGATGCTCACGTCGCAGGTCACCTTCAGGCCCTCGGCCTTGGCGCGGCGCACCAGTTCCACGCCCGCGGCGCTGCTGATGCGGCACAGGTGCACGCGTGCGCCCGTGGTCTTGAGCAGTTCGAAGATGGTGTGCAGCGCGATGGTTTCGGCCGCCACGGGCACGCCGGACAGGCCCAGGCGCGTGGCCAGCGGCCCGCTGGCCGCCACGCCGCGCCCCAGGTGCAGTTCCTGCGGGCGCAGCCACACCGTATAGCCGAAGGTGGCGGCGTACTGCAGCGCGCGCTGCGTGACCTGCGTGCTGGCCAGCGGCACGTCGGCCTGGCCGAAGCCCACGCAGCCGGATTCGGTCAGCTCGGCCATTTCGGTCAGCACCTCGCCGGCCAGGCCGCGGGTGAGCGCGCCCAGGGGGAACAGGCGCGCCTGGTGCAGCTTCTCGGCGCGGAACTTGAGCATCTCCACCAGGCCGGGCTCGTCCAGCACGGGGTCGGTGTCGGGCGGGCACACCAGGCTGGTCACGCCGCCGGCCACGGCCGCCGCCATTTCGGATTCGAGCATGCCCTCGTGCTCGTGGCCCGGCTCGCGCAGCCGCGCCGCTAGGTCCACCAGCCCGGGCAGCACGATGCAGCCGGTGGCGTCGATCACGCGGTTGGGCGTGAAGTCGCGGGGCACCCGCTGCACGGCGATGACCCGCCCCGCGGCCAGCGCGATGTCGCCGGTCTGGTCGAGGCCGCTGGCAGGGTCGATCACGCGGCCGTTCTGGATCAGTATCTTCATGGTTTTAAGCAAAAAAGGCCGCCAGCGCAGATATCACTAGGGCATATAGCTATAAATTTCATAGCAGACGATCACGCCTCGTTGCCAGCGACGATCGACATCACCGCCATGCGCACCGCGATGCCGAAGGTGACCTGCGGCAGGATCACGCTCTGCTTGCCGTCCACCACGGCGGAGTCGATCTCCACGCCGCGGTTGATGGGGCCTGGGTGCATGACGATGGCATCGGGCTTGGCCAGCTGCAGCTTCTCGGGCGTGAGACCGAAGCTCTTGAAGTATTCCTGGCTGGACGGCAGCAGCGCGCCACTCATGCGCTCGTTCTGCAGGCGCAGCATGATGACCACATCGGCGTCCTTGATGCCCTCCTCCAGCGTGTGGCACACGCGCACGCCCATCTGGGCCATGTCGGTCGGCACCAGTGTGCGCGGGCCCACCACGCGCACCTCGGCGCAGCCGAGCGTGGTCAGGCCGTGGATGTCCGAACGGGCCACGCGCGAATGCAGCACGTCGCCCACGATGGCCACCGTGAGGTTGCTGAAATCCTTCTTGTAGTGGCGGATGGTGTACATGTCCAGCAGCCCCTGGGTGGGGTGGGCATGCCGGCCATCGCCCGCATTGATGACATGCACGTGCGGCGCCACGTGCTGCGCGATGAGGTAGGGCGCGCCCGATTCGCTGTGCCGCACCACGAACAGGTCGGCAGCCATCGCCGAGAGGTTGGCGATGGTGTCCAGCAGCGACTCGCCCTTGCTGGCCGAACTGCGCGCGATGTCCAGGTTGATCACATCGGCCGACAGGCGCTTGGCGGCGATCTCGAAGGTGGTGCGGGTGCGCGTGCTGTTTTCGAAGAACAGGTTGAACACGCTCTTGCCGCGCAGCAGGGGCACCTTCTTGACCTCGCGGTCGTTCACCGACACGAAGTTGGCCGCGGTGTCGAGGATGTGCGCGACGATGCTCTTGGGCAGGCCCTCGATGGACAGCAGGTGGATCAGCTCGCCGTTGGCGTTCAGTTGGGGATTGCGCTTGTACAGCACCGTCAGGCCTCTTGGACTTGGAAGTGGAAGGTGCCGGCCTCGGTTCGGGCCAGCGCCAGCGATTGCGTGTCCGACAGCGCCACGCGGGCGGCGGCGAACTCGGCCTGCACCGGCAGTTCGCGCCCGCCCCGGTCCACCAGCACGGCCAGCCGCACGCTGGCGGGGCGGCCGTAGTCGAACAGTTCGTTGAGCACCGCGCGGATGGTGCGGCCGGTGTAGAGCACGTCGTCCAGCAGCAGGATGTCGGCGCCGTTCACGTCGAAGGGCAGCGCCGTCTGCGCGCTCACCGCCATGCCGCGCTGCGAGAAATCGTCGCGGTGCATGGCCGACGACAGCACGCCCGCCTCGCCCGGCAGGCCCAGGTCCTTTTGCAGCCGCTCGGCCAGCCAGGCACCGCCCGAGGCGATGCCCGCCAGTTGGGTGTTGGCGGTGCGCAGGCTGCGCACGCCGCGCAGCAGCTCGCGGTACAGCGCTTCGGCGTCGAGCGCGAGGGTGCCCGGGGTGGGCGGTGGGGACGTGTGGGGCGTGGCACTCATGGAAGATTCCTCAAAAACTGCTCCAGGATGATGCAGGCGGAGGCGGCGTCGGCATCGCGGGCGCCGGTCGAATGCGCCTCGGTGGTGCTGTAGCGCTCGTCCACCTCGAACACCTGCAGGCCGAAGCGCCCGCGCAGCTGGCGCGCGAACTTGAGGGCGCGCGCAGTGTTCTCGTGGCTCGCGCCGTCGGGGTGGTAGGGCACGCCGATGACCAGCGCATCGGGCTGCCATTCGCGGATGCGCTCGGCCACCTGCGCGAAGCGGGCATCGCCTTCGGCGCGGATGGTGGCCTGGGGGGTGGCGGTGCGCAGCAGACGCGAACCCACCGCGAACCCGGTGCGCTTGAGACCGAAGTCAAGCGCCAGAAAGCTCTGGAAATGCGCGGGGACGGCCAGCGGGGCGGTGGGAGCGGCGGCGGGCGTGCCGCTCATGCATGCCCCGAGTCGGGCGAGAGCATCCAGGACTGCAGCCCCAGCAGGCCCAGGGCGCGGTCGTAGCGCTCGCCCACCGGCGTGTCGAAGATCACCGACAGGTCGGCGCCCACGGTCAGCCAGCTGTTCTCGGCCAGTTCGGATTCGAGCTGCCCCTCGCCCCAGGACGAGTAGCCCAGGGTGACCAGCACCCGGCGCGGGCCGGCGCCGGTGGACAGGGCCTCGAGCACATCCTTGGAGGTGGTCATCTCCAGCCCGCCCGGAATGGTCATGGTGGAGGCATAGGCCGATTCGTCGGTGTCCACGCTGTCGGTCAGCATGGGTTCGTGCAGCACGAAGCCGCGCTCGGTCTGCACCGGGCCGCCCTGGAAGACGGGCTCCTGGGACAGGTCGGCGCGGCGCAGCGACAGATCGACCTTGTCGAACAGCCCCTTGAGGCTGATGTCGGAGGGTTTGTTGATGATGAGGCCGAGCGCACCACGCTCGCTGTGTTCGCACAGGTACACGACGCTGCGGGCAAACGACGCGTCTTCCAGTCCCGGCATGGCGATCAAGAAATGGTGCGTCAGGTTCATGGGCGCAGAATCGGCAGGCATTTGGCAATTTTAACGACGATCATGGAGCACACCTTTTCATCGGGCCTTGTCTGGTTCCGCCGCGACCTGCGCAGCAACGACCACGCCGCCCTGTACCACGCCCTGCGCCAGTGCGCGCAGGTGCATTGCGCCTTCGTTTTCGACCGCGAGATCCTCGACGCCCTGCCCCGCGCGGACCGGCGCGTGGAGTTCATCCGCGAATCCCTGGTGGAACTGGACGAGGCCCTGCGGGCGCTCTCCAAGGACCCGCATGGCGGCCTCATCGTGCGCCAAGCCATCGCCCACCAGGACATTCCCGCGCTCGCCCAGGCACTGGACGTGCAGGCGGTGTTCGCCAACCACGACGACGAGCCGCTGGCGCTCGAACGCGATGCACGCGTGCGCGGCGCCCTGGATGGCATGGGCAAGCGCCTGCTCACCTTCAAGGACCACAGCATCTTCGAACGCGCCGAGGTGCTGACCCAGTCGGGCACGCCGTACACCGTGTTCACCCCATACAAGAATGCCTGGCTGCGCAAGGCCGACGATTTCTACCTGAGTTCCTACCCCGTCGAGCGCCATGCCGCCCGGCTGGCCCCGCGGCCTGCGGGCCTGCGCCGCGGGGTGCCGTCGCTGCAGTCGCTGGGGTTCGAGCCCACGGGCCTGAAGTCGCTGCACCTGCCCACGGGCATGCAGGGCGCGCAGGCCCTGTTCGAGGACTTCCTCGGCCGCATCGACCACTACGGCGAGGCCCGCGACTTCCCGGCGGTGAAGGGCCCGAGCTACCTGAGCGTGCACCTGCGCTTCGGCACGCTGTCGCCCCGGGTGGCCGCACGCGCGGCGCACGAACGCAGCCGCAAAGGCAGTGCCGGGGCCGCCACCTGGCTGAGCGAGCTGATCTGGCGCGACTTCTACTTCCAGATCCTCGCCCACCACCCCCACGTGGCGGGCGCGAGCTTCAAGCCGGCCTACGATGCGATCGAATGGGAAAGCGGCACTCACGCCAAAGCCCTGTTCGCTGCGTGGTGCGAGGGCCGCACGGGCTACCCGCTGGTCGATGCCGCCATGGCGCAGATCAACCAGACGGGCTACATGCACAACCGCCTGCGCATGGTGGTGGCCAGCTTCCTCACCAAGGACCTGGGACTCGACTGGCGCTGGGGCGAGCGCTACTTTGCCGAGAAGCTGAACGACTTCGACCTGTCGGCCAACAACGGCGGCTGGCAATGGGCCAGCTCCAGCGGCTGCGATGCGCAGCCCTACTTTCGCATCTTCAATCCCGTGAGCCAGAGCGAGAAGTTCGATCGGGACGGCAAGTTCATCCGCCGCTATCTGCCGCAACTGGCGGGCCTGCAGGGCAAGGCGCTGCATGCGCCCTGGACAGCGGCCCCCCTGGAGCTGCAGGCGGCGGGCGTGGTGCTGGGCAAGGACTACCCCCGCCCGGTGGTGGACCACGACGAGGCGCGGCAACGCACGCTCGCGCGGTACGGGGTGGTCAAGGCCGCAAAGGACTGACCCGGCGGCGGCGAATGGCGGCGCGATGGCCTTGGCGGGACAGCGCGCAACCATGCCGACAGCCGTCAGGACATGGTGCGGTCAGCCCCCTGGATGAAAAGAAAAAGGGCCGCTCGAAAGCGGCCCTCATGGCGGTGGCAGCAGGGTGGCTCAGGCCACGGCCGCTTCGGCGGCTGCCCGCGCGTAGTGCTGCACCAGGCTCAGCAGCTCCTCGTCCGAATACGGCTTGCCCAGGTAGTGGTTCACCCCCAGTTCGGCCGCATGCTCGCGGTGCTTTTGCGCGATGCGCGAGGTGATCATGATGATCGGCAGATCGCGCAGCACCGCATCGGCACGGATGTTTCGCGCCAAATCGAAGCCATCCATGCGCGGCATTTCGATGTCGGACAGCACGACGGTCGGGCGCTCTTCCTGCAGCCGCTCCAGGGCCTGCAGGCCATCGGCCGCCAGCACGACGCGGTAGCCTTCGCGCTGCAGCAGGCGCTGCGTGACGCGGCGCACCGTGATCGAATCGTCCACCACCAGCACCAGGGGCACCTGGCTGGCCGCCGACAGGGCCGGCACCACCGCCTTGCGCTCGCCATCGCCGCCGCCTTGCGCTTCGGCACCGCCGGCCGGCGCCGACAGCGCTGCCAGCTGGGCCCGCACCTGGTCGCCGTACACCGTGGACAACGCCACCGGGTTGTAGATCAGCACGACGGCACCGGAGGCCAGCACCGACATGCCCGCCAGACCCGGCAGCCGCGACAGCTGAGGCCCGAGGTTCTTCACCACGACTTCCTGGTTGCCCAGCACTTCGTCCACGTGCACCGCGATGCGCTGCGACGCGCTGCGCAGCACCACCACCGGACGGGTCTTGCCCGAGGTCTCGCTGCTGCGCTGCGAAGACTGCAGCAAGGCACCCGCCCAGAAGAAGGGCAAGGCCTCCACGCCGTCTTCGAACGCGCCATGCTGGTAGGCGGCGTCCAGCTCGCTGGCGGTCGTGCGGCGCACGATCTCCACCAGGTTGGCCGGCACGCCGATGGTCAGGTCGCCCGCGCGCAGCATCACCACCTGCGTCACGGCCGTGGTGAGCGGCAGCACCATGCGGAAGGAAGTGCCCTGCCCCGCCGTGGTGTGGGTCTCGATGCGGCCGCCCAGGGCGTTGACTTCGGCCCGAACGACGTCCATGCCGATGCCCCGCCCGGACAGGCCGGTGATCTCGTTCGCCGTCGAAAAGCCCGGCGTGAAAATCAGGTTGGCGGCATCGGCCGTGCTCAGCTCGGCGTCCGCGGGGATCAGGCCCTGGTCCACGGCCTTGGCCCGGATGCGGTCGATGTTCAGGCCCGCGCCGTCGTCGCGGAACTCGACCGAGACGTCGTTGCCTTCCTGGTGCAGGTCCAACGTGATGGTGCCCGACGCCGGCTTGCCCGCGGCCGTCCGGACCTCGGGGGCCTCGATGCCGTGAGCCACGCAATTGCGCAGCAGGTGTTCGAAGGCGGGCGTCATGCGGTCCAGCACGCCCCGGTCCATCTCGATGGAGCCGCCGGAGATGTCCAGCTTGATCTGCTTGCCGGTCTCCTTGGACGCCTGGCGCACCACGGCGTACAGGCGCTCGGAAATGCCTTCGAACTCCACCATGCGGGTGCGCAGCAGGTCGCGCTGCAGTTCGCGGGCCTGGCGGCCCTGCGCGATCAGATCGTCTTCCGCGCCTTCCATGGAGCGCTGCAGGTTGCGCTGCACCGTGGCCACGTCGTTCACCGACTCGGCCATCATGCGCGTCAGTTCCTGCACCCGTGTGAAGCGGTCGAACTCCAGCGGATCGAAGCCTGCGGCCGAATCCTTGGACAGCGCCAGGCGCGACTGCATCTGCGATTCCGCCTGCACCTCGATGTCGCGAAGCTGCTGGCGCAGGCGATCCAGGTTGCCCGACAGATCGGCCAGCGAACCCTTCATCTGCCCCAGGCGCACATCCAGGCGCGAACGGGCGATCATCACCTCGCCCGCTTGGTTGACCAGCCGGTCGAGCAACTGGGCACGCACGCGCACCGACTGGCTCGACACGGGCCGCACGGCCGTGAGCTGCGAGGCCGCCGGCAGGCGCACCGCGGGCAGCTTCTGCAGCACCGGTGCCTCGGGGGCCTCTGCCGACGACGACGACAAGTCCTGCCGCTCGGAGGCGGGCACGGGCGCCACGGCCACGGGCTCGACCAAGCCTTGCGAGCCGATCTTGCGCAGCGCATCGAAGCTGGCCTGCAGGCCGTCGAAGCTGGCCAGCAGGGGCTCGATCAGCTCCGCCTTGGGATCTTCGACGTCGATCTGCTCGACGGCCGACTCCAGGCGGTGGGCCATCTCGCCCAAACGCATGGCACCGGCCAGCCGCGAGCTGCCCTTGAGGGTGTGCAGGGCGCGCAGCAGTTCGCTGCGGGCGCCCAGGTTCTCGGGCCGGGCGGCCCACTGCCGCAGCGCGGCGCCCAGCACCGGCAGCAATTCGATCGCCTCTTCCTCGAAGATGGGGAACAGGTCCGGGTCGATGACGTCCAGCGCGTCGATGTCGTCGTCGATATCGGACGACTGCGCCACCGCATGGGCGATGGCCGCGTCCACCTCGTCGTCGTACGGGTTGGACACCACGACCGACAACGCAGGCGCCACGTAGCCGCGGGCCACCGGCGCAGGCACGTCTTCGGGCTCGAACGGGGCCTCTGCGGAATCCGTCTGGGCCTCTTGCACCGGTTCCGGCAAAGCCTCTTCGCTCGGCGCGTCGGCCTCGGCGGTCTCCTCGACCGCCGGCACCTGCACGGGTTCGGCAGGCAGTGCTTCGGCCGGGGGCAGTTCCTGCAAGGCCTGCGCAGGCTCGTCGGCCAGGGCCTCGCTCTCGCTTTCCAGCGCGGCCAGGCCGCTGCCGACCTCGGTCTGCAAGATCTCGCGCAGCTCGGCCAGCACCTGCTGGTTCGGCTCTTTCAGGAAACCTGCGGCGAACTGGTGCAGCAGGCGGCGGATGTCGTCGGCCGCCGCCAGGAACACGCGGGCCTGGTCGGCCGTGCCTTCCCCGCGCAACTGCACGTGCTGGAGCGCATGCTCCAGGGCGCGCGCCATTTCCGACAGGGCATGGAAGCCGACGGTGGCCGAGCTACCGGCCAGCGAGTGCGCCAGGGCCACGGCCGTGTCGGGCAGCGGTTCGTGCAGTTCCAAAGCCCATTCCTGCAGGCAGGTGGCCAAGCGGCGCGACCATTCGTCGGCCTCGTTGAGGTACACGTTGTACAGCGGGATGCCGATGCGCAAAGTCTCGATGACCTTCACCGCCTCGTCCTGCGCGGCCGCTTCGGCGTCGGCATCGGTATCGGCATCGGCGACCGGTTCGGCCGGTTCGGCCGGTTCGGCCGGGACCTCATCGACCCCATCCTCCATGGCTTCCACGACCTCGACCATGTCCCGCACGGAGGCCATTTCGGGCTCGGGCTGTGGTTCTGGCTCGGTTGCGAGATCGTCCTGGTGGGCGGCGGTATCCGGCAACGCACCTGCCGCGTCGGACTCCAGTTCGGGCACGTCCAGCAGAGAGTCATCCGCGGCCAGCTCGGGCAAGGCCTCGGCCGCCAGGTCTTCGGGCAGGTCCAGCGCCAGATCGGCCAACTCGGCCTGCGACAGCTCGGACAGCGCCGCAGGTTCTGCCGCGTCCACCAGCACGTCGTCGAGCGAAGGCAGCGGCACGTCCTGCACCGGCTCCTGCGCAGGGGTCTCGGCGACCGGGGGCAATTCTTCCGCCAGGGCCTCGGCGAACACCGAAAAGTCGATGTCTTCGGCCATTTCGGGCGCTGCGGCTTGCGCAGGCTCTTGCGGCGCTGGTTCGGCACCGGCCAGCTCCGGCATTTCGGTGTCTGCGAAGTCGAGCATCGGCGGCTCGTCTTCGAGGATCAGGTCGAACTCATGGGCCGGCACGGATGCCGTCGCGGGTTCGACGGCCTCGGCGGCTTCGATGGTCTCGGCAGCAGCGGGGGTGGCTTGCACCTCCGGCGTTTCGGCAGGCAGATCGATCTCGGGCAAGGGCTCCGGCAGGTCCTCGGCCACGGTCGGCACCGGCTCGGCCGGCGTTTCGGCCACGACGCCACCGGCCGAGGGCACGGCCAGCGGCAGGAAGGTGCCGGTGTCGCGCATGGCTTCGGCCGATGCGTTGAACGCCCGGGGTTGCCAGGCCGAGGCATCGCCCGCGGCAATGTCGTCCGCCCAGGCACCGAAGGCCCGCAAGGCCTCGCCCGACAATTGCAGCAACGCCGGGGGCATGGGCTTTTGCTCTGCCAGCCAGGCGTTGAGCACCTGCTCCATCGACCAGGCCGCTTCACCGAAGGCATCCAGGCCGACCATGCGCGAGCTGCCCTTGAGCGTGTGGAACGCGCGTCGCAGCGTGGTCTGTTCGCTCAGGTCGGCCGGCTTGGCCTTCAGGGCGTCGACCGCGGCCAGTCCGTTGGCCACCACTTCGCGCGCTTCTTCCAGGAAGATGTCGAGCAGCTCGTCTTCCTCATCGTCCTGCGTGGCATCGGCAGCCGCCACGGGGGCCGGTGCGGGCGCCGCAGGCGCGGGAGGAAGGCTCTCCACGGGTTCGATCGCGGCCGGCGGGGCCTCGGCCAGCGCCGCTGCGGAGGAAGGCAATTCCAGCACTTCTTCCAGCGTCGGGGCCAGTTCGCCCAGCGACTCCTGCACCACCTTGGGTGCAGGCTCCACGCGGGGAACGATTTCGGGCGCGACCACGGGGCCGCGCTCTTCGACCTTGGCGATCAGTTCCTCGGGCGCATCGGTGGCACGGCCACGGGTGCGGCCCATGAGAATGCGCAACTCGCCCAGCTCTTCGTCATAGACGAACAGCTTGCGGGCCATGGTGCGCTGGTAGCTCAGCATGTCGATCAGGAAGCCCAGGGCCCCCAGGCTGCTGCCCAGCTTCTCGAACACCTGCTGGCGCTCGGATTCGGGAACCTGGCCAATCAGCAGACGCTCGACGGTGTCGCGCATGCGCAGCACCGCCAGCGATGCCTGGTCGAGGCCCAGCACCGACAGCACACCGCGCATCTGCGCCAAGCGGCCCGGCACGGGCGCCAGCGTGGACAGGTCGTCCGGGCTGCGGAAATACTGGTCCAGGGCCTTTTCGGCTTCGCCGAGCGTGGACCGGAGCTCGTCCACCACGCTGCCCATCGTCTGGTGGTCGCTGACGCGGCGGTACAGCTCTTCCATCCAGGGCTCGAGTGGGGCCGATTCGCCGCCCGCGGTCACGTTGTCCAGCCGCTCCGCCAGCCGCGCGGCGCGGTCCGCCATGTATTCGTGTGCCGAGTCCAGCTCTTCGAACGTGGCCTGCAGGTACAGCACGGCCGTCGCCACTTCCATGGCGAGGGCTGGCGACGGAGGCTCTCCGGAGCGGGTGGTCACCTCCACGGCGCGGGTCAGTGCCTTGGCGAGGCTGTCGCTGCCCGGGTGCAGCTTGGACAGCGAATCGCACACCAGGCTGAACTGGTCGGTGGCCGGCTTGAGCTTGTTGCGGTCACCGCCTGCGAGGGCCGACCAGGTTTCGGTGGCGGCCGACATGCGCTTGCGCGCCTGGGCCAGCAGCGCCGGATCGAACAGCCCGAACCGGGGGGTTTCGTAATCGACGGCCTTGAACCGGTCCAGGCCGAACGCCTGGCGCACGGCCTGCAGGGCCGATCCATCGCCCGCGGGTTCGTTGGCCGCCAGCGGCCGCGCCTGGGAGCAGAAAAAGAGCAGGTCCTGCACCAGCCGGTCCGCAATGGTCGGATCGCCCTTGGCCAGGGTGGCATATTGCATGAGCACGCGGGAAGCCACTCGCTTCACGTACAGATCGGGGTTGAGGCGGCCCTTGGAGAGCGCCTCGAAGAAGCCCGCGCAGATCTTCCAGAACGCGCGCGACTGGCGGTCCGACTGCGATGCCACGAAGGCCAGGCAGATGTCGCGCAGATCGCTTGCCGCGGTCAGGTCGCCCGTCTTGACGATGCGCAGCACGGCCGAGTCGAGCCGCGCACGCGCCTCGGGGCCGTAGTCGAGCGGCGGCACGGACACGGCGAAGTCGGGCTCGCGAAAGCGCCTCTCCACCGGCCACAGGTCGGCCGGGTGCACACGTTCCGCACCCGCCAGCGCCTGGGCATCGCGGTATTGGGGAAACAGCGCCACCGGCGAGACGGATTTGCCCGCCAGCACGCTTTCCAGGTATTCGACCAGCGCGAAGCTCGCGCGCTCGATCACGCCGGCGGCTTCGTCGCTGCACAACTCGGGCCGGTGCACGAACTTCTGCACCGCTGCCTCCATGGCACGCAGCACGAGCGCGGGCGGGCCCATGCCCACCATCTCCAGCGCCCCGCTGGCCTGGTGCAGTTGCTGCCGCGCGATGCGCAACGTGCCGGCGTCGAGCGACGCCAGATCGGATTCGCGTGCCAGCTCGGCGTCGCGCACGAAGCGGCGCATGGCCTTGACGGCGCCGTCGAGGGACTTGCGCAACTCATCGAGCACCCAAGCAAGAGGACCCAGGTCCTGCTCACCCTGGGTCCAGTCTGCGGCGGGTGCGTTTGCGGCGTCAGTAGATGACATGGATTCGTCCCCGGCTCCGCGAGCCAGTTCGTTGATGGGTCCGCGCGTCAGGCGATCTTGAAACGTGCAACCGACTGGCGCAGCTCTTCAGCCATGTGCGACAGTTCGCGCACCTGCTGGGCCGTCGTGCGGGTGCCCTCGCCGGTCTGTTCCGTCACCGCAAAAATGTGCTGGATGTTGTCGGCCACTTCGTTGGCCAGTTCGGCTTCGCGGGACGTGGAGGACGAAATCTGCTCGATCAGGTCGGCCAGGCGGCGCGACACGCGATCGATCTCGGTCAGGGCCGTACCGGCGCTGTCGGACAGTCGGGCCCCTTCCACCACACCCTGCGTGGAACGCTCCATGGCGGCCACGGCATCCTGCGTGTCGGTCTGAATGGCCTTCACCAGCGCCGAGATCTGGCGCGTGGCATCGGCGGAGCGCTCGGCCAGCCGCTGCACTTCTTCCGCCACCACCGAGAAGCCGCGACCGGCTTCACCGGCCGATGCGGCCTGGATGGCGGCGTTCAGTGCCAGCACGTTCGTCTGCTCGGTAATGTCGGAAATCAGCTCGGTGATTTCGCCGATCTCCTGCGACGATTCGCCCAGGCGCTTGATCCGCTTGGAGGTGTCCTGGATCTGGTCGCGGATGGAATTCATACCGCCGATGGCGTTCTGCACGGCTTGCAGGCCGGAATCGGCCGCTTGCAGCGACTGGCGCGCCACCGAGGCGGATTCCTGCGCCTGCGTGGACACTTCGTTGATTCGGCTCGCCATGTCGAGCACCGAGCGGCCGGTTTCGCGAATTTCGCGCAGTTGCTCGGTCGAAGCGGCCAGCAGCTCGGTCGAGGTGCTGTCCACCTGGGACGTCGTCTGTGCCACGCGGGTGGCCGTGTTCTGCACGCTGCCCACCAGCTGGCGCAACTCTTCCACCGTGTAGTTCACCGAGTCGGCGATGGCGCCGGTGATGTCTTCCGTCACGGTGGCTTCCTGGGTCAGATCGCCTTCGGCGACCGACTGCAGTTCGTTCATCAAACGCAAAATGGCGGCCTGGTTGGCGTCGTTCACGCGCTTGGCTTCCTGCTCCTGGCGGCGGGCGTCCTTTTGCTGCGATTCGGCAGAGGCCTGGCGCGAACGGCTGTCCATCAGCTGGACGCGCGAGATGCCGATACCGCACAACAGCACGAACAGGCCGGCGATGGCCAGCGCAGCGAACTGGCCGGCACCCAGGCCCGTCTGGGACGACAGCTTGGTCTGCAGGCCTTCCAGCTGGCGGCGCAGCGGTTCGCTGTCGGCAATGATGGCGGACTGCGCTTCACGGGCGGACACCAAGCCTTGCAGGTTACCCAGAATGGCGCTGGCTTGCGAACGCGTCTGTTCGTAGAGCTTGATCAGGCTTTCCAGCTGCTCGCGGGTCTGCGCGTCCCGGGTGGCGGCCAGGCGCAGGTCGGCGCTGCCGTCCAGCATGCCCTGGGCGATTTCCTTGAACGAGTTCAAGTCCTTGCCCAGCAGGAACACGGCCTCGGGGCTCACGCCTTCGGTGGTCTGGAATTCGTTGGCGGACTTGCCGATGCGCTGGGTCAGCATCACCAGCTGGCCGGCGGCGGAGATTTCAGCGGCCGGGGCGTTCTGCTGCAGCTTGAGCGAGGAGATCGTTTCGGCGATTTCCAGCAGGTCGGACGACTGGCGGTTGATGGTGCGAAGCGCGTCGCCCACCTGCGTCAGGATCTTCTGCTGGCCCATCACCACGCTGGCGTTGCGCTCGGCCCGCTCCATCAGCGGCGTCACGGCCTCCAGGTCGGGCTTGAACGTCTCGCCCAGCGCCTGCACGTTGCGTTCGTTGTCGCCGCTGTTCAATGCGCGCACGTCGCGTGCAAGCGAGCCCGAGCTTTCCATCACGTCCGGAAAGGCCTGTGGGCTGCCCACCAGCGCCTGCGAAACGGATTTGGCCAGGCGTTGCGACTGCATCAGCGACTGGCCGGTCGCGGCCAGCTGCTGTGCGGAACGGTCGGCCTGCTGCAGCACCCAGCCGGCGATCGCCGCCAGCACGATCACGCCGATGGCCAGCAGCATCAGCAGGCGGCGCTGGTGGCTGGCGGCCGTGGCCCGGCCCAGCAGGGGCAGCGAGATCAGGTCTTCGTCGGCGACTTCGCCCTCTGCGAACTGCGAGATCGCAGAAGGGTCACCCTGCACGCTGTTCATGGCGTCCGCCTGGTAGGAGTCACGCAGCGAGGACGCGTCGGACGTCAACGGATCCAGTCCGGCATCCGCTCCCGAAAGCCCTGGCTTGGCATCCGGCTCGGCGGGCTTGCGGTTGAACATTTTTGCAAATGGGTTGACGACGGACATGGTGCGGCCTTACAGAAAAACTCAAGCACTGATGCTGAGGAAAGCGGGGTGTTGGGACAGGGCTTGCAGGTTGAGCTCCTGCCATTGGACTCCCTGGGAATCCAGATACGTGGTGCCGTAGAACGGGGGCGCGTCTTCGGCGGGGGGCTCGGAGGAAACGAAGGCTTCCGTGCCGCGCAGGCCGGCCAGGCGATCGACCAGCAGCGCGGCGTTCACATCGAGCACCGCATTGAAAGCCAGCAGGCTGGCATCGGCCAGCGCCTGCTCAGTGCGGTGGGACGGCAAACCGAGCAGACCTGCCAGATCGACCACGCCGATCAGCGAGCCGCGCAGGTTGGCCACCCCGAGGAACCAAGCATGGGTATAGGGCACGGCTTGCACGCCCGCCCAGGGAAAGATCTCTCCCGACTGGCCCAGCGGCAGCAGGAAACGGCGCCCCGCCGACTCGACGGCCAGCCAGGACGAAACAGACACACCCTCGCCCCGCGCCGCCTGCAGGCGGGCTGCAAGGCGGGTCTGGAGCTCTCTCAGCGCTTCACGGTTGGCCATGGACGGTCCGGGCGCTTTTAGTTCAGTGCGTCGATCTTGGCTTGCAGCTCGGCAGGATCCACCGGCTTGGTGATGTAGCCGCGAGCGCCCTGGCGCATGCCCCACACCCGGTCGGTTTCCTGGTTCTTGCTGGTGCACATGATGATCGGCACGTCAGCGAACTGGGGGTCGCGGGTGATGGCGCGCGTGAGCTGAAAGCCGTTCTGGCCCGGCATCACGACGTCCATGAGGATCAGGTCGGGCTTTTCTTCCGCGAGGCGGCGGAAGGCTTCTTCGGCATTTTCCGCGGTGCGGACCTGCATGCCCTTTTTTTGCAGCAAGTCGGTCAGAAACATCAACTCGGTCTTCGAGTCGTCAACGACCAGTACTTTCTGGATAGGCATTACATCGCTCCTTGTTGGGCATTACCGAACTGCTGAACTGCTTTCAGCAGCTGGTCTTTGGTAAATGGTTTGGTGAGATATTCCTGGCACCCCACCATGCGTCCACGCGCCTTGTCGAAAACGCCGTCCTTGGAGGAGAGCATCACGACGGGCGTGTCGGCGAAGCGCGCGTTGCGCTTGATGATGGCGCAGGTCTGATAGCCGTCCAGCTTGGGCATCAGGATGTCGCAGAAGATCAACTGGGGCTGGTAGTCGTTGACCTTGGCCAAGGCATCGAAGCCATCGTCGGCGAGCAGCACTTCGTGGCCACCCTGCTTGAGAAAGATTTCTGCGCTGCGGCGGATGGTATTGCTGTCATCCACGACGAGCACCTTGAAGGATGCGCCTGTTGTAGTCAATTTCGTCACCGCTCCTGAAGGGGAAATAACAACGCTGGCAGGAGCCGCGCCTCAGATCTGGACCATTTCGAAGTCTTCCTTGCGAGCGCCACACTCCGGACAGGTCCAATTCATGGGCACTTGATCCCACGGCGTATTGGGCGCTATTCCGTGCTCAGGAGAACCTGTTGCCTCGTCATATATCCAACCGCAAATCAAGCACATCCAGGTTTTAGGGTCCGTCACAGCTTAAATGGCCTTCACATAGAATGCAACGATTGTATCCAAGCATCTCAACGGGAAGGCAGTTTCCGTGCCAACCGTTACGCTGGTGCGGCGCCATGACCACAGATTCCCCCCTCCCTCCAGACCTCTCCCCATCCCCCGATGAAGCCGATGACGACGGCGCCACCCCCGCCTGCGTGATGGTGTTCAACGCCAACGACCCGAGCGGGGCCGGCGGGCTGACGGCGGACATCGCCACCATCGCCTCCGTGGGCGGCCACCCGATCGCGGTGGCCACGGGCGCCTACATCCGCGACACGGCCGAGATCTTCGACCACTACGCCTTCGACGACGAGGCGGTGGCCGAGCAGGCCCGCACCGTGCTGGAAGACCTCACCGTGCAGGCCATCAAGGTGGGCTTCGCGGGCAGCCCCGAGAACCTGAGCGCCATCGCGTCCATCGCGTCCGACTACGACGACGTGCCCGTGATCGCCTACATGCCCAACCTGTCCTGGTGGCGGGACGACCTCATCGACCAGTACCTGGACGCCTTTCAGGAACTGCTGCTGCCCCAGGTCTCGCTGTTGGTAGGAAACCACAGCACCCTCTGGCGCTGGCTGCTGCCGGACTGGACCAGCGAGAAAAAGCCCTCCGCGCGCGACCTGGCCATGGCCGCGTCCGAACTGGGCGTGCCTTATGTATTGGTGACCGGCATTCCCGCGCCCGAGCAGTTCGTGGAGAACGTGCTCGCCTCACCGCAAACGGTGCTGGGCAGCGGCAAGTTCGAACTGTTCGAGGCCACCTTCGCCGGTGCCGGCGACACGCTCTCGGCCGCCCTGACGGCGCTGGTCGCCAGCGGCAACGACCTGGGCGAGGCCACGAGCGAGGCGCTCGCCTACCTGGACCGCTGCCTGGACGCCGGCTTTCGCCCGGGCATGGGCCACATCATCCCCGACCGCATGTTCTGGGCGCAGCCCGACGACGACGAGGATGACGAAGACGGCGAGCCCCCCACCGACCCCACCGCCATCGACGGCTTCGTGATGCCACCCCATGACACCCAGCACTGACCTCAACCTCTCCCTGTTCGAACGCGCCAAGGCGCTCATCCCCGGCGGCGTCAACTCGCCCGTGCGGGCCTTCAAGGCCGTGGGCGGCACGCCGCGCTTCGTGCAGCGTGCGCAAGGCGCCTACTTCTGGGACGCCAACGGCCAGCGGTTCATCGACTACATCGGCTCCTGGGGGCCGATGATCCTGGGCCACGGCCACCCGGCCGTGCTCGAGGCGGTGCAGAAGGCGGCGGTCGAGGGCTTCAGCTTCGGCGCCCCGACCGAGCGCGAGGTCGAGCTGGCCGAGGCCATCATCGCGCACGTGCCGTCGATGGAGATGATCCGCCTCGTCAGCTCGGGCACCGAGGCCGGCATGAGCGCCATCCGCCTGGCACGCGGCGCCACGGGCCGCAGCAAGATCATCAAGTTCAACGGCTGCTACCACGGCCATGCCGATGCCCTGCTGGTGAAGGCCGGCTCGGGCCTGGCCACCTTCGGCCACGCCACGAGCGCGGGCGTGCCGCCCGAGGTGGTGCAGCACACCCTGGTGCTCGAATACAACGACATCGCGCAACTGGAGGAGGCCTTCGCCCTGCATGGCCGGGATCTGGCCTGCCTGATGATCGAGCCGATCGCCGGCAACATGAACTTCGTGCGCGCCAGCGTGCCGTTCATGCAGCGCTGCCGCGAGCTGTGCACGCAGTACGGCGCACTGCTGGTGTTCGATGAGGTCATGACCGGTTTCCGCGTCGCGCTGGGCAGCGCCCAAAGCCTGTACGCCCGGAGCATTCCCGGCTTCCAGCCCGACCTCACGGTGCTGGGCAAGGTGATCGGCGGCGGCATGCCGCTGGCGGCGTTCGGCGGGCCGCGCGCGATCATGGAGCACCTGGCGCCGCTCGGGCCCGTGTACCAGGCCGGCACGCTGTCGGGCAACCCCGTGGCGACGGCCTGCGGCCTGGCCACGCTGCGCGAGATCGCCCGGCCGGGCTTCTATGACGCCCTGGGCGCACGCACCCGCTCGCTGGTCGAAGGCCTGGCGCAGGCCGCGCAGGCGGAAGGCGTGCCGTTCAGCGCCGACAGCGAAGGCGGCATGTTTGGCTTCTTCCTGCTGCCCGAGCTGCCGCAGAACTACCCCACGGTGATGGCGACGGACGGCGCGCGGTTCAACACGCTGTTCCATGGCTTGCTGGACCGCGGCGTGTACATCGCCCCGGCGCTGTATGAAGCCGGCTTCGTGAGCAGCGCGCACACCGCGCAGGACATCGACGAGACCGTGGCGATCGCGCGCGACGTGTTCCGCACGCTCGCCGCCCGCTAGGGACCGAGCCGCCCGCGGGGCAATCACCGCCCACCCACGGCGCTTCGGGTGGTGCGGCGCCGCTTCGTGCGGCCGCCCTGCAAAGCAGGCGCGCGGCGCACAGTGTTCGCGAAGCCACGCATGTTGCGTGGCATTTTGACCGACGGCCCGTTCCGCCGGGATCGCGAGCACCCATGAGCCCCATCGACCTTCTTTCTTCCTTCAGTGCCTGGAACACCCACCGCAAGGCCCAGGTCCAGTCCGGAAATTCCCCGTCCTCCGCCTCGGGCACCGACAGTCAGACGCTGCAGAAAGCCATCGAGTCCCTGCTCAAGGGGTTCCTGGAAAAGCTGATCAAGGACTTGACCGGCCAGCAGGGGTCCGGTTCATCCGGCGGCTCCGGCGGCGGGTCGCCGTCCCCTTCGCCGGCGCCATCTCCGGCCCCGTCTGCCTCGCCCTCGCCCGCCGCCGCGCCTTCTTCGGGACCGTCCCCCGGCGCAGCCACGCCAGCGCCCGCGCCCACGCAAGCCCCGGCGCCGACGGCAGCGGCGCCCACGCCCGACCCGTCCACGATCACGAACGCGCCCAAGCCATCGCCGACGCCTGCACCGCCGCCCCCCACGGAGGTGGGTTCGGGCGGCAAGGCACCGGCGACCGCGCCGTCGTCAGCCCCCACGCCAGCCCCATCCCCGTCAACGAATTCAGCCGTCACCAAGCCGCCGGCGAACATGAAGGTCGCCGAGCCCACGGGCGTGGAAGAGGTGAACAAGCCCATCATCGTGAAGGCGGGCACGACCTACGACGGGCAAGGCAAGCTGTTCAACGCCGGCGCCGGGCTGAACGGCGGCGGCACCGCCGAAACGCAGTTGCCGATGTTCATCCTCGAGCCGGGCGCATCGATCAAGAACCTGCAGTTCAAGGGCGGGGACGGCATCCACCTGCTGGGCGATGCCAAGCTGGACAACGTGCACGGCCTGCAGACCGGGGACGACTTCGTCACCGTGGACGGCGCGGAGAACAAGGCGGTCGACGCCCAGCGCGCCGGCATCTCGGCGAAGGACCTTCCGAGCGGCCCGGCCCAGGTGGAGATCACGAACTCGTCGTTCCAGAACAGCCACGACAAGGCGATCCAGATCAACGGCGACGTGAACCTGAAGCTCCAGGGCATCTACGCCGACAACATCGGCCAGCTGGCGGTCACGCGCGGCGGCTACCCGATCACGGCGAACGTGGACATCTCCGATTCGACCTTGCAGAACCTCAAGGCCTTCACCTTCCGCTTCGACTCCAAGCACTCCACCGTCAACATCTCGAACACCGACGTGGACGGCGGCAAGACGCCGGTGAATGTGATGGCGGGCGACCCCAGCAAGGTCCATGGCGCCGGCAGCGTGCGCCAGTCCGTGCAGACGGTCGGGTGACCTGACGCGCCGGAACGGCGAAGGCCCTGCCAGCGCAGGAAGGCAGGGTCTGCCTTTCCCGCGCTGGCAGGGCCTTCGCGCTTGGGGGAGGTTCCTGCCGCCCGGCTCAGTGGCGGAAGTGGCGCACGCCGCTGAACACCATGGCCACGCCGCGCTCGTCGGCGGCGTCGATCACTTCCTGGTCGCGCATGCTGCCGCCGGGCTGGATGACGCAGGTCGCGCCCGCGTCCACCACCACGTCCAGGCCGTCGCGGAAGGGGAAGAACGCGTCGCTCGCCACCACCGTGCCGGCCAGCGACAGGTTGGCGTGCTGCGCCTTGATGCTGGCGATGCGCGCCGAGTCCAGGCGGCTCATCTGGCCGGCGCCCACGCCCATCGTCATGCCGCCCTTGCAGAACACGATGGCGTTGCTCTTGACGTACTTGGCGACCTTCCAGGCGAACAGCAGGTCTTCCATCTCTTCCAGCGTGGGCTGCTTTTTCGTGACGACCTTGATGTCGATCATCGACAGCTCATGGTTGTCGGCCGACTGCAGCAGCATGCCCGAGCCGATGCGCTTGGCATCCATGGCGTTGCGGCCACGGTGCCAGGGCGTGTTGCTGCCCAGCGCGTATTCCGCCGCGTCCAGCGCCGGGGGCAGCGCGATCTTGAGCAGCCGCACGTTGGCCTTGGCCTTGAAGACCTCCAGCGCCTCGGCCGTGAAGTCGGGGGCCATCAGCACCTCCACGAACTGCTTGGCGATCTGCTGCGCCGCCGCGCCGTCCACCGGGCGGTTGAAGGCGATGATGCCGCCGAACGCGCTGGTGGGATCGGTCTGGAACGCCTTGCCGTAGGCGCCCAGGGCGTCGAGCCCCACGGCCACGCCGCACGGGTTGGCGTGCTTGACGATCACGCAGGCCGGCACGTCGAAGCTCTTGACGCATTCCCAGGCGGCGTCGGCGTCGGCGATGTTGTTGTACGAGAGTTCCTTGCCCTGCAACTGCACGCCGGTGACGATGGAGCCGGGCGCGGGGTACAGGTCGCGGTACAGCGCGGCCTGCTGGTGGCCGTTCTCTCCGTAGCGCAGGTCCTGCACCTTGGTAAAGATGCCGTTGCTCTGGCCGGGGAAGGCGGTGCGGGCGGGCACGTAGTCCTCGGCCAGCTTCTCGGCCTCGAACGTGACGGACGAGAGGTAGTCGCTGATGGCCGCGTCGTACTGCGCGATGCGGTTGAACGCGGCGACCGACAGGCCGAAGCGCAGGGCATCCGACAGCTTGCCCGACGCCTTCAGCTCGCCCAGCACGCTCTCGTACTGCGCGGCGTCGGTCACCACGCCCACGTCCTTCCAGTTCTTGGCAGCGCTGCGCACCATGGCGGGCCCGCCGATGTCGATGTTCTCGATCGCGTCGGCCAGCGTGCAGCCGGCCTTGGCCACCGTGGCCTCGAAGGGGTAGAGGTTGACCACCAGCAGGTCGATGGTGTCGATGCCGTGCGCGGCCAGCGCGGCCATGTGCTCGGGCAGCTCGCGGCGCGCCAGCAGGCCGCCGTGCACCTTGGGGTGCAGCGTCTTCACGCGGCCGTCCAGCATTTCGGGGAACTGCGTGACCTCGGCCACTTCGGTCACGGGCAGGCCGGCCTTGGCCAGCAGCTGGGCGGTGCCGCCGGTGGACAGCAGCCGGATGCCCAGCGCGTGCAGGGCCTGGGCGAATTCAACGATGCCGGTCTTGTCGGAGACGGAGAGAAGTGCGTTCATGGCAGGGGGTGGGGTTTGATTGAAATCGGGCTTCAGCACAATATCCACTAGGGCATATTGCTATTAAATATGCAGCAACCGCTGTTACAGCAGCTTGTGCTCCACCAGCTTCTTGCGCAAGGTGTTGCGGTTCAGTCCCAGCCATTCGGCGGCGCGGGACTGGTTGTTGTCGGCGTGGCTCATGACCACTTCCAGCAGGGGCTTTTCAACCACGCGCACCAGCATGTCGTACATGCCGTCCGGCGTCTCGCCCCCTAGGTCGCGAAAGTAGCCCTGCAGGCTCTCCCGCACGCACTCTTCGATGTGTTTCTTGCTCATGCCGCCAGGTCTTCCTGTTTTTCGCTGGGGTCTGCGTCCTCGGTGTGCGCGGGGGGCAGCCGGTCCATCCGTTGCCCGATCGCATCCAGATAGTGGGCCACCGCGTGCCACTGTTCGGAGCAGTCCTCGATGGTGTTGATGTGTTGCCTGAACGCCTCGCCGCCGGGCAGGGCCCGCACGTACCAGGCGATGTGCTTGCGCGCGCTGCGCATGCCGGTGAACTCGCCGTAGAGGCGATAGTGGTCCTGCAGGTGGTCCAGCAACAGGCGCCGCACCTCGGCCACCAGCGGCGGCGCCAGGTGCTCGCCCGTGGCGAGGTAGTGGCCAATCTCGCGGAAGATCCACGGCCGACCCTGCGCCGCGCGCCCGATCATGATCGCGTCGGCGCCCGTGGCGGCCAGCACCTCACGCGCCTTCTCGGGCGAGGTGATGTCGCCGTTGGCCACCACCGGCACGCGCACCGCGGCCTTCACGGCGGCGATGGTGTCGTACTCGGCCTGGCCTTTATAGCCCTGCTCTCTCGTGCGGCCGTGCACCGTCAGCATCTGGATGCCCACGCCCTCGAACGCCCGGGCCAGGGCCACGGCGTTCTTGTGCTCCTGGCTCCAGCCGGTGCGCATCTTGAGCGTGACGGGCACGTTGCGCGGGGCGCAGGCCCCGACGACGGCCTCGGCGATCTCCAGGGCCAGGGCCTCGTTCTGCATCAGGGCGGAGCCCGCCCATTTGTTGCAGACCTTCTTGGCCGGGCAGCCCATGTTGATGTCGATGATCTCGGCGCCCCGGTCCACGTTGTAGAGCGCGGCCTCGGCCATCATCTGCGCGTCGGTGCCGGCGATCTGCACGGCGATGGGGCCGGGCTCGCCCTCGTGGTTGGCCCGGCGCGAGGTCTTGAGGCTGTCCCACAGGTCCTTGCGCGAGGTGACCATCTCGCTCACCGCGTAGCCCGCCCCCAGCGCCTTGCACAACTGGCGGAACGGCCGGTCCGTGACGCCCGCCATCGGGGCGACGAACAGGCGGTTCGCCAAAGGAATGTGGCCGATGTGCATGGGAGGGGGGAGGCAGCGCGTGCTGAAAAAGGAGGCAGGATTGTAGCTGCTCAAAATTTCAGCAAATGAAAAGTGCGCGCGGCGCCGCCACCGCCCCCCATCGGCGGCCCGCCGCGCCGTTCTTCAGCGCGCCCCGCGGCGCTCGCGGGCCATGTGCTGCAGGTAGCTCACCAGATCGTCCAGATCGCTGTCGCTGAGCCGGTCCGGCGCGAAGCCGGGCATCGACTGCCCGGGCCACTGGCGCACGCTGGCCGGGTTGCGCACCAGCTGGCGCAGCGCCTGCGGCTGGAAGTACTCCACGGGGCTCATCGGCAGGTTCAGGTCGGGCCCCAGGCGCGCCTCGCCGCCGCCGTTCATGGTGTGGCAGACGAAGCACTGCGCCACGAAGATCGCCTGGCCGCGCCGACGCGCATCGCCCGCGGGCACCTCGGGCGCGACGCCGATCCGGGGCCAGCGCTTTTCCGGGGCCTCGCGCACGTGCAGCCGGGCCACGGCATAGGGCCACTGCTCGCTGAGCACGCCGTCGGCTACCGGCCAGACGATGTAGAACGGGCCGGGGCCCGACGCCTTGCCCGGCAGCGCGGGCCAGGGCGCACCGGCCGGCTCGACCGCCAGCCAGGCCTGGCCCCGACCCGGGCGCAGCACCAGCGCGCCGGGCAACTGGGCGACGAAGCCATCGAGCGCGACCGCCTCCAGCACGTCGCCCGCGCCCAGGCCCAGGCCGTTCAGCACGGCGGCCAGGGGCACGGCACGGTAGCGCATGGGCCGGTGGTAGGCCACGTCCGCCGGCACGTCGATGTCGCGCGCCTCGGGGTGGCGCAGCAGCGTTTCGGTATCGACCTGCCGGGCACCGCCCGGCCCCTCCAGGTGCAGGACAGCGGCCTGCGCCGCACCGGCCAGCCAGCAGGCCAGGCCGAGCACGCCCACGGCCAGGGCCCGGCGCACGGCCGGGACGGAAACATCGAACCATTGCATGGTGGGGAACCTCCTCTTGTATGGGTGTGCGGCAGCGGCCCACCGGCGGGCCGCACCGCGGCGCGATCGTAGCGGAGCCCAAGCGCCTGTCCGACAGCGAAGGCTTGCCGGCGTCCCCTAAACTGCGCCCCAGTTATGGAAATCTGGATGAACCACCTCATGGACCTGCTGGCGCTGCCCCAGTACGGCCTCAGCACGGTGTTCATGGTGTCGTTCATCTCCGCCACGCTGCTGCCGCTGGGCTCCGAGCCCGCGGTGTTCGGCCTCATCAAGCTCAACCCGGAACTCTTCTGGCCCGCCGTGCTGGTGGCCACCGCAGGCAACACGCTGGGCGGCGCCCTCAGTTGGTGGATGGGCCTGGGCGCGCACAAAGCCGTGGACCGCGCCCGGGGCGAGCATTCCAACCCCCGCGCCCTCGCCTGGCTGCAGCGCTTCGGCCCCAAGGCCTGCCTGCTGAGCTGGCTGCCCGTCGTGGGCGACCCGCTGTGCGCGGTGGCCGGCTGGCTCAAGCTGCCCTTCTGGCCCTGCGTGGCCTACATGGCGGTGGGCAAGTTCGGGCGCTACCTGGCCATGACGGCCGGGCTGCTGTACCTCTGGCCCGAGGCCGGGCGCTGAATTTCATTTGCTATTAATTCAATAGCAATATGCCCTAGTGATTCATGCGCTGGGGCCGGTTTTCACCTTGAACCGGCTGAATGCACCTGGCCCGGGTTCGGGCATGCGTCGGCACTTCACACCCCGCCCCGCCCGGCGTTCTTGCCCAAGGTTTGCATCCAGGACGGTCCGGAACGCATCACGCCCCGGGCGCGGGGGACTCGCCTTGCGAAGCATCGGGGCCGCCCCAGTCTTCCGGCAGCGCCGCCCTGTCGCGCAGCACCCCGTTGACCTCCGCGCCGAAGATCAACGTGGTGGCGCTGATGTACAGGAACACCAGCGTGGCCACCACGCCCGCGAAGCTGCCGTACACCAGCGCGAGCTTGCCGGCGCTGCGCAACGTGTACGACAGGTTGGCCGCCGCCCCCACCCACATCGCCGCGCCCACGATGGCGCCCGGCACCACGGTGCGCAGCCGCTGCCGCAGATCGGGCAGCCAGCCGTAGAGCAGCGCGTACAGCACCGTCAGCACCAAAAACGCCGAGCCGTAGCGCACGCTGTTGCGCAGCCAGGGCGTCTCCTGGCCCACGCCCACGTTACGCTCCAGCAGCTGCCACACGTAAGGCATGACGATCACCGAACTGAACGCCGCGAAGATGCCGCCGCCCACCACCACCGTGAACACCGTCACCTTGATGCGCGCCTTCCAGAACGGCAGGCCGCGCTCGATGCCGTACGAGCGGTTGAGCGCCGTGCGCACCGCCTGCATGCCCGACGACGCCGTCCACAGCGTGACCAGAAAGCCGATCGCCAGCAGCGCCTGGTTGCGCTGCGCCAGCACCTGCTGGATCACCGGCTGCATCGCGTCGCGCACCACCGGCGGCGCGTATTCGAGCACGCGCTGGGCCAGCGCGGCAGCATCGCCGGGCTCGCCCACATAGGCCGCCGTGGCCGACAGCAGGATCAGCAGCGGGAACATCGCCAGCACCGACGAGAACGCCATGCTCCCGGCCTGGTTGGCGCTCTGGTGGAGGATGTAGTTGCGGACCGCCAGGGCGATGACGGGCAGCCCCGGCACGGACCAGGCGATTTGCCGTACGCGGTGCAGGATGGTCTTCGGTGCCATGCGTTTGTCCAACTCTGCATCCTTCTTCGTTCCGCCGATCGACCGGCGCTCAGGTGAAACCAACCCATCGACACGCGAAGCGCCAGGAGGACCTGCGGCGCGGGGCCGCACCCGCTGACTGTCGCCCAAGCCACGCAGGCCCTCTGTAGGACTCGAAGAACATCCGAAGCCGCCCAAGGGGGACCGCCGCACCACGATGCCAGCGCCGCTGGCTGCAGCGCGCAAGCCCTTGGACAGCCTGCGCAGGTTACAGATGCATCCAGTGGTGACCGACCCAAAATTCCGAACAGCGGAAAGATAGACTGCGCGCGGTCGTTTGCGGAGAAGTCCGGACGACCGGGTTCATTCAATCAATACAACGGAGGAATTTCATGAAACGATTTCTGTGGGGCCTGGGAATGGCCCTGGCGCTGATCGCCCCCGGGGCGCAGGCGCATGGGAGCGCAGCAGCAGAAGCAGTAGACGGCCGCTGGACCCGGCTGGTCACCACGGGCGAGGGGCCGTCCGTGCGCTCGACGCCCGCCGTGGCACCGGTCCTCGGATCCATCTACTTGTTCGGCGGGGTCAAGGACGATTTCGCCAGCGGCGAGAACACGTTCTACGACGACCTGTACCGCTTCGACCCCCGCCTGGCCCGGTGGACGCCGCTTTCGCCCTCCGGCGCCAAGCCACCGGCCCGGGCCTTCGCCGCGAGTGCCGCCGTGCCGGCGCGGCACTGGATGCTGGTGTTCGGCGGCGCCAACTACAGCGCCGACCTTTCTTCGCTCACGTTCTTCGACGATTTGTGGGCCTACAGCGCCCTGCTGAACCGCTGGACGCAGTTGCAGCCCGGCAATCCGGGGCCCTCGGCCCGATCGCGCCCCGCCATGTGGGTGGATGGCGAGAAGGTCTATGTGTTCGGCGGTATCCAGACCGACTTCCACACCTTGAACGACCTGTGGGCCTTCGACCTGCGCACCAACCTGTGGACCCAGATCATTGCCAATGGCGACGCGAACTCGCCGACCTCGCGCCATGAGGCGGCGGTGGCCGGGCGCGCATGGGACGGGCAATTGACGCTGTACGGCGGGCAATTCAGCGACAGCGACGGCTTCGTCTCGTTGAACGACACCTGGCGCTTCGACCTCGCCACCCGCCAGTGGCAGAACATCACGCCCGCCGAAGCCGACAAAAACGTCGATGCGCCCCGCCACCAGGGATCGACCGTGCAGATCGGCCACGCGCTGCTGATGGCCGGGGGCGATCTTCCCGGGGGAAGCTCAGGATGCGGCGCTGCGTTCCCGCAGAACGCCACGTCCGAACTGTGGCGCTTCAACCTGCACGACCGCACATGGCGCCTGCTTGCCCCGGGCGGCGACGCCTTCCCGGCGATCAAACGCACCAACGCGGCCGCGGTGGGCGGGGTGATGTATGTGTTCTCGGGCTTCGGCTTCTCGTGCCAGAACGATGAGGGCGGGCAGGTGTGGAACCCTGACGTCTACGCCTTCCGGCCTCGCTGACCGGGGGCGCCCGTGGGCTGCACAAGGCAACCTGCGGGCGCTGGTCTGGGCGCTCAGGCATGAGCAGGATTCGATGGGTAGTCGTCTCTCTGCTTTGACGCTTGATGTACCCAGACGGGCCATGGAAATCCATCGGATAAAGGTGAGCACCGACGAACAGACGGGCGCTGTAATCGACCCAGAGCGTGTACTGGTCAAGTCAACTTGAAGGTCGACTAGCAGCGATCTCGGTCGGTCAGCGCGGTTCATCGTGTTAACGGTGACAGGCTCACTACGGTCATCGAGGCGTCAAACAGGCCGCAGTTTCAGTGACGGGTCTGCGAGTTAAAGCTGACGCTCGCGGAACTCATCGCAGCGAAGAGCCCAATCGGATGTCCGCCTCTCGTGACCGCGAACTCACGTAAATCGACCCGGTGCCCTCCTTCGCGGCACCGATTTAAACGACATGAACGAGTTCTTTGAAAGTCCATGCGCCACTCTGCGTCTCAACTTGGTTTTCGTGCAAAATGTAACGAGAATGAACTGGCGACTCTTCAAGTCCAGCACATGGGAGGGATATGTGGTACGTGAGGCGCACGCCCTGTTTTAATGTCGGAGCCACGTCATGAAGCAAGAAGATGTAGACGCCTGTCGCGCGCTTGCGACGAAGTACGTCTCGGCTCGCGGCGGCGGTGAAGTTGGCGCCAATCTGGGCGATGGCGGATCAGCAGCGGTTTTTCGCTGGGAAACAAGGTCAACCACTAAAGCTCTCAAGGTCTACGACCCCAAGTTCCTGAGTGGCCCGGCCGCTCCTGCGGAGCGCTCTCGCCTCGACTTGCAGCGTCGCTTCATCGGAAATCATTGCGGGGCCCTTATCGACACGTTGGCGGTCGAGGAAGAACATGGCACCTGCTTCGTCGAGATGGAGTTCTTTGCTGGCAAAGAGCTCAAGCGGGTTCTGCCCGATGTACCTGACTACGCTATCGCGCCTCTAATCGGTCAGTTGGTTGCCGCCGTTCAGTTCTTGGATTCGCTGGGGATTGTTCATCGTGACATAAAGCCAGAGAACATCCTAGTGTCGGCCGACTTCAGTGAGATGAAGCTACTGGACCTGGGTATCATCCGCGAAATCACCGAAGTGGAGGACCGCCCAGATGGTACGGACCACGGTGAACGGCGCCCCTTCATCGCCACAGCTCAATACAGCTCGCCTGAGTATCTTTTCAGACTTGAAGCCCCTTCGCCATCGCTGTGGAAGGCGCTCAGTATCTACCAGGTCGGGGGCGTTCTTCACGACTTGGTCTGCAGACGGCCACTCTTCGAGCGAACCGTTGCCGCTGACAACAAATACGCGCTGGCAATGGCGGTGATGAAAGAACAGCCGGATTTCGCGGGTGTACCGATCCATCTCTCGGCCTGGGCCGCCTTGGCCGCCAGATGCCTCGCGAAAGATAGCAGGGTCAGATTGCAATCTGTCGACTGGGGAGACTTCACCGTCGCGACTGAATCGCCCGCAGACCGCCTTCGCCGAGCCCTTTCGGGCCGCGCTGCTCGCGCTGTCCAAGCAGAAGAGGTACTGGCTCAAGCGGTGACCTTGGGCCGACAACGCGCGCTTGCCTTGGACGACTTGGTCAATGGGGTCAGGCGCCAACTCTTGACCGACTTCTCTCCTCAGCTTCGAATCGCGCTGCAAACTGTAGATGAGCACCGGGGTATCCTGCGTCTGACACTAGACGCCTGCGCACTCGAAGTGCTGGTCGCGCTGGAATGTCGCTGGGAGGAAGGCATCCGCGAAGCGATCGGAACCGTTTCGCTGGCTGCGATGTCAGTCCAGCAGCAGGGGGAGAACTCGCCTCCGGATGCCTTCAGCGGTGCCCGACGATTCGTCGGAGAGCTTTCTATTGGTTCTACTTCAACTGTCCTGTCGACGGGCGTCATTGAAGCTGTGAGTCAATTTACGGTCAAGCATGCCGAACTGGTCGATGCCGCCATCGCCACAGCAGGTCTTGACCTCGTCGCGATTTGCTGGCCACCAGCTTGATCGAGCACAGCATACGAAAGGAGAGGTGATGAAAGGTAGTGGGTGGACAACAATCGAGCAGATGGATACCGATCAGCGGGCGTTCGTTCGAATCGGCGCCGACGGTCGACACCTGCTGGTTGGACCGCCTGGGTGCGGGAAAACAAATCTCTTGGTGATGCGGGCTAGGTACATCTTTGGTCTAGGCCTAAAGAATGTACTCTTCCTGACTTACACGCGGGCCCTTGCAGACTTCATCCGCGCCGGCGTGGCCTCCAAGAAGGGGCTTCTTGAGCCGGAACAAGTCCAGACGTTTTCACATTGGGCTCTCATGCACATTGCGACTTATGCACCCGAGATGATGTCCAGGCTCGACCGCAATGCACCCTACGACACCCATCGGCAACAGGTTATTGAGGCGCTGACGACTGCCAATACCCGCATCGAGGGGGTGAACCTTTACGACGCGGTGCTGGTAGACGAGGTGCAGGATTTGCATATCGACGAGATTCAGGCACTCATGCGCGTGTCCGAGCGCGTAACCGTTGCAGGCGATGCGAAGCAGATGGTTTACGAGTCGGGCGGCAGCATTGGCAAGCTAGAAGCTTTCGGATTCAACAAGACAGAGCTGCGCTTTCACTACCGCATCGGTACGGCGATTGCCGATGTGGCCGACAAAGCTCTCCAGCCTGCGGATCCCGCCAACCGCCTCCGCGCAAACTGCAACTACCGCGAAGACGAGCAGCAGTCTCGCGCGCGCCTGACCGAGTTCGCCAGCCGTGATGAGCAGTTCGCAGCCATGCACAAGAGCATCGCCAGACAGTTACGTACCTATCCCAATGAAGGCATTGGCGTCATCGTTCCCCGTACCTTCCTACTGCAGGAACTCAAGGCACAGTTTGCGGCAGCAGACCCACTGCCGGGCGGCGTCGCCTTTCACGACATGGATGATGAAGAACATAGCTTCAGTTCAGGCAAGAATGTGCATGTCATTTCGCTGAAGTCGTCGAAGGGTGCTGAATTTCGTGCAGTGCACCTATACGGCCTCGAAGAGCTCAAATTTCCCCAGATCCGCCGCGAACTCGTATTTACTGCGGTCACGCGTGCCAAGACCTCGCTCGATGGCTATTTCACTGGAAAGGTACTGAACTCTGTCGCTTCGGCTTTTGCTGAGGCACCCGTGGCGCCCCTGTCTCCCGAAGAACTCATCTGAAGCGAGCGGAATATGAAATTACACTGGCATTCCGCGGATCGAGAGCAGGTCATCGACGCTCTGCGTAGGGTCGACAAGTCGCTGCGGTCCGGATTAGGTATCCCGAGCATTAACGCCCCTGGGCAAATTCGCTACGCGGTCTCACATGACGACGAAGTAATAAATCGTCGCGTCAAAATTGTTCTTCTTGGCGATAAAGGCAAAGAGTTCTTTTCCTGGGCATCGACTTACGCCGAAGACGTGTTTCCGGTGTCGATGTGTGCACGCGTCATGCTCGCGAGCGATTGGCACGCACTCAAGTTCGACGATCAGAGCGACCGGGTCGACTTTAAGAACTCGAGTGTCTGGGCCTCCATCGTATTAGGCGAGCTTCTCGGTCAGTCGCAGGGGGACGTAGATGCCACGTCGGCGCCTATCGGCCGCGCGCCCGCGTGCTTCAGCTATGCGGTTGCTCGCGCCGAACTCCTCTACCCAGGAAACCCGAGCGCCAGTACGGAGGTGATCAAACGACTTACGGCGACGGGAAAAGATGGGCGATTCGGACGGCGTGCGATAAGTCCAGACGCCTTATCTCCGGTTTGGTCTACCTATCGGCAGCTCTCTCACCTGCCAAGCGAAGACCTTGCCTCGCCTAGCACCATCATCAAAATTCTGGAAGTGGTAGACCCTGAAGCGGCTGCGCTTCTGAGCCGTACGGAGCACCTGTCCAGCGATTTCGCAGAACATCGAATTGAAGGATTCGATGCGGTGATCGACCAGTTGTTCTACCATCGCCCGCCGATGGAGCACAGAGAAGGCGGAATCGCACCCGCACTTGCGGCAGCAGCGTTGCTTGCAGGAAGAGGCACGAGCCATCTACAGTTGCTGGCCCCTGTGGGACGCGAGCTTCCCCAGGTCTTCGCGTGGTTCGGAATGTTCGCGGGCCTCCTCGGTCAAGGCTCTTGGGACCTTGCTTGGACCCGAGGTGCGAAGTCAGTCGATCGGTTCCTGCGTCAGCCGTTTCGCGTGGACGAGCCGGTTAGAGCCGACCTCTGCTGGATTGAGTTCGAGTGGCTGTCGGAGATGTTTGGCTCTGGGGATGTTTTCAACGAACTGCCCAAGAGCGCACCGAGAAGCCTCTTGATTGAAGTCGTTCCTGGGGTGGAATTTCAATTGAGTCTGCATCCAAGAGAACGCGCAAATGAGCAAGCCTCGACGTTTAGCGGGCCAGTAATCTCGCCCAAGGCTGTAGGTGAGGCTTTGAAGTTCATCGAAGCTGCGCATTCGCTGCTGCGTGAGATCTCGCCCAGTAAGCAGTCGGATCTCTTCGGCACTGTGAGCCCACCAGCCCCCAAGAAGAAGGCCAAGGCCGGCAGCACGGGTTCTCGTGGTGCCAAGCAGAAGTCTTGACGAATGTCCGCTATGTCGTCCGGCAGCAGCCCAGTGCCCTGTCTCGCAATGGGTCGGGATTTTCAGTTCGCCTCAGGCTCGACCGGCCGTTCGTGGCCGCATCGCGGCCAACCCACCGCTGAGTACCCGGTCTCGAATGTGAGGCGGTCGTAGACCGGGTTTCCTGTCGGATGACAGGTGGCCGCCGCTGACTGCATTCAGATCGCGAACAGCGTATGAATTGATTCAGCCTGAAGCAGCTCATGCACCTCTCCACACATCACGCTGTAGGCTTGGCCGCGCTCAATCCTTGAGGCTCACCCCCAGATTGCCCAGCTTTTTTGCATACGAGTCCCTGCGTTTTGCTGCCTTTGCAGCGGTTTCGGAGGCGGCTTGGACTGCCTTGGGGCCCTTAGCCGCAGCAGCTTTGATCAATGCGAACTTGTGAGCGGCATCTGCCTCGGCCCGCTTGAAAGTGGCGATGAGTGCAGCATGGGCAACGGATGGATTCACAAGTACTCCATATCGATCAGCGGCGTCACCCTTGAATTTGGACGTCGGTGCGAAGCAAGGCGGTTCTCAATTCCCGATTAGCAGGTTTTGAAACATCCACCTTTTGAACAGCCAGGTCGAACGGTGAGCCTGGCTTGATGCTGGTTGGCAGTATCTTTTTTGCTGGATTCTTGGCGGGGTACGTGCCCTGACCCGGACACATGCGAACGGAGAACCCGAATTCTTCGAGTGCACCTTTCGCATACAACTCCGCTAATTGTTGAAACGTTACGAAGGTCGAACGTTTGACGTCTTTGAATCCCGGCCGACTGACGTCACGAACGATCTCGAATTTACCAAGCGAATCTCGTTGTGTATCGGTAAACGGATGGAGCAAGAAAGTCTGACGAACCCCATTTTTGGACACCAGAGTGTGCTCGACGGCTATATCGGTTAACAGCATATTTTTCTCGCTCTTCAAGCTGCAGTTGCACAGCAGATCATTCGCCATCCCACCCAGGTCGCAGATCGTGTTTTCACGCCACGCCAATGGGAACCAATCGCTTTGGGACTAAAACTGCCTGCCAATGGGGGATTGGGTAAAAGCCCGAAATCAGCCTGAAACTGCTGTTCAGCCGAAAGAGAGCATGCCGGCCGATAGATGTCTGATGCGAGAAGCTTATCGCGAGCGTTCAGGTCAACGAACTGGCCGAACTCCACCAATGCAATATGCATCTGCGGCAAGGCTCTATCCAAGAAGCGCTATTTCGCTCTTGTTGAAATCAAGGAATCGAGCGCGCACTAGACAGTGCTTGCATTTTCCTGAGCGCTGGCCGACGCCCGCAAACGTCGGCCAAGCTTGAAAACCAACGCGTGCCGGTTTAAACGTTGAACAGGAAGTTCATCACGTCGCCATCCTTGACGACGTATTCCTTGCCTTCCGCGCGCATCTTGCCCGCGTCTTTGGCGCCCTGTTCGCCCTTGAAGGCGATGAAGTCCTCGAAGGCGATCGTCTGCGCACGGATGAAGCCGCGCTCGAAGTCGCCGTGGATCACGCCCGCGGCCTGGGGCGCGGTGTCGCCCACGTGGATGGTCCAGGCGCGCACTTCCTTCACGCCCGCCGTGAAGTAGGTCTGCAGGCCCAGCAGGTTGAAGCCGGCGCGGATCAGGCGGTTCAGGCCGGGCTCGGCCTGGCCCATCTCGGCCAGGAACATGTCGCGGTCCTCGTCGCTCATCTCGGACATTTCCGCTTCCATCTTGGCGCAGATGGCCACGACGGGCGCGTTCTGGGCAGCGGCGTATTCCTTGAGGCGCTCCAGCAGCGGGTTGTTCTCGAAGCCGTCTTCGCTCACGTTGCCCACGAACATGGCGGGCTTGGCGGTGATGAGGCAGAAGGGCTTGAGCAGCGGCGCGTCTTCCTTGCTCAAGGGCACGGTGCGCGCGGGCTTGCCCTGGTCGAGCGCGGCCTGGATGGGCGTGAGCAGGGACACCAGCTTGGCGGCTTCCTTGTCGTTGCCCGACTTGGCGGCCTTGCTGTAGCGGTTGAGCGCCTTTTCCACCGTGGCGAGGTCGGCCAGGCACAGCTCGGTCTGGATGACTTCGATGTCGGAGATCGGGTCCACGCGGCCGGCCACGTGGATGACGTTATCGTCTTCGAAGCAGCGCACCACGTTCACGATGGCGTCGGTCTCGCGGATGTGCGCGAGGAACTGGTTGCCCAGGCCTTCGCCCTGGCTGGCGCCGGCCACGAGGCCCGCGATGTCCACGAACTCGACGATGGCCGGCACGATGCGCTCGGGCGTGATGATGCCGGCGAGTTGCTGCAGGCGGGGATCGGGCACTTCCACCACGCCCGTGTTGGGCTCGATGGTGCAGAACGGATAGTTCTCGGCGGCGATGCCGGCCTTGGTCAGCGCGTTGAAGAGGGTGGACTTGCCCACATTGGGCAGGCCCACGATGCCGCATTTCAGGCTCATGGCAGGGCTTTCAGGTGTTCGGGAGACAAACCCGCGATTTTACGGGGTGGGCCCGGGGCCCTGGCGGCCGGGCGGATCCCGGCCCTTTTCGAACGGGCGATTCAGTCGAAGCGCAGATCGGCCGCGACGGGCTGGCCCACGCGCAGCATGCGGCCCGCGCCTTCGCGCACGATGGCGTTCATGCCGAAGGTGATGGCGCCGCCCAGCCGGCGATCGTGGCGGTAGGTGCGCATCATGTCGCTCACCTCGGGGCTGCTGGCGGCGGTGGCCGGGTCGATGTCCGGGATGGGGCAGCGCGCGCAGGGCTTGGTGGGCTGCAGGTGCACTTCCTCGCCCTCCCCGGTGCCGATGTAGAGCCGGTCGATGCGGTCCTCGTCGTGCGCGTGCAGTCCATCGACCACGATGTTGGGGCGAAAGCGCTCCATGCCCACGGCCGCGTGGCCGGCGGCCCGCAGCCGCTCGTTCAGCCCGTCCAGCGACGCCTGGCTGGTCAGCAGCAGCGGAAAGCCATCGGAAAAGAGGTTGGGCACCTCCAGGCCGTCGGTCCACTTGGGGCTGGACAGCCGGGGGTGCTCGGGGTCGAACCGCACCATGCGGCAGGGCTGGCCCAGGAAGTCGGTGAACCACTGGGCGGCCAGCGGGCCCATGTCCCAGGCGGGCACCGTGTCGTCCCACAGCCGCACGGTGGCGGGGCCTTCCACCTGGTCGATCGCCACGTGCAGCGCCAGCATGCCGGGGGCGCGCAGCACCATTTCGTGCACCTTGAGCTGGGGCCGGACCAGGGCCATGCGCGGCAGCGTGCGCTGGGTGAGGAAGTGGCCAGCCGCGTCCACCACCATCCAGGCGCGGTCCAGGTCCAGCCCGGTGTCGGTGAGCAGCGCCTGGCGCACTTCGATGCCGGCGCAGGATTTGACGGGGTGGACGAACAGGCGCGCGATGGTGCCGGCAAGGTCGTGGTCGGGGCGGAAAGTCACAGGGAAAAAGCTCCAGGGGCGCGGGCGCGAAACCCATCGGTGAAAGCGGGATTGTGCCCGCCCGTGCCGCCTTGGCCGGCTCCTACAATGCCCGGCATGGCCCAAACCTTTGATGTATGTATCCGTGGCGCTGGCGTCGTGGGCCGCACCCTGGCCCTGCTGCTGGCCCGCGAACGGCTCCGTGTGGCCCTGGTCGGCACGCCCGCCCCCGCGGCGGCCGATGTGCGCGCCTATGCCTTGAACGCCGCCTCGCGCGGGCTGCTCGAATCGGTGCGCGGATGGCCCGATGCCGCCCACGCCACCGCGGTGCGGCAGATGCAGGTGCATGGCGACCAGGGCGGCGAGGTGACGTTCGATGCCGGACGCCAGGGCACCGAAGCGCTGGCCTGGATCGTGGACGTGCCCGCGCTGGAGGCCCGCCTGGCCGATGCCTTGCGGTTCCAGCCCCAGGCCGAATGGGTGGACGCCCCGGTGCCCGCCGCGCTCACCGTGGTGTGCGAGGGCCGCGCCAGCCGCACGCGCGAGGAATTCGGCGTGGACTTCGCCACCATGCCGTATGGGCAGCACGCGGTCGCCACCCGGCTGCAATGCGAGCGGCCCCACGGCCAGGTGGCGCGGCAGTGGTTCCTGCCCGATGGCATCCTGGCCTTTTTGCCGCTGGACGGCGCCGCGGGGAACTCCGTCGCGGTCGTCTGGTCAGTCTCGCAGGACCGGGCGCAGCGCCTGGCGGCCCTGGACCCCGCCGAATTCGAGCAACAGATTCAGCAAGCCAGCCAGAACACGCTGGGCACCCTGCAGTTGAGCGCGGACCGCACGGCCTGGCCGCTGCAGCAGGCCCGCGCGGACCGCTGGTGCGGCCCCATGGCGGCGCCGGGCCAACCGGGCGCCGGGCGCAGCTGGGTATTGGCGGGCGATGCGGCGCACAACGTGCATCCGCTGGCCGGCCAGGGCCTGAACCTGGGGCTGGGCGATGCGCAGGCGCTGGCCCGCGTGCTGAACGGGCGCGATTACTGGCGCGGCGTGGGCGACCTGCGGCTGCTGCGCCAGTACGAGCGCGAACGCAAGGCGGCCCTGCTGCCGATGGGCTGGACGATGGACGGGCTGCAGCAGCTTTTCTCGCGCAGCGAGGGGCCTTTGACGGCGTTGCGCAACTGGGGCATGAAGGGCTTCGAGCGCAGCGGCCCGCTCAAGGATTGGGTGACGCGCCAGGCCATGGGCCTGCGCTGACGGGATGGACCGAAGGGCCGCAAGGCGGGCCGCTGGCGACCGCCGCGGCGCATTGATGAACAACGAGTTGAAGAACGAAAGAATCGCATGAAACTGATCTCCTCCCTGCTGGCCGGCGCCGCGCTCACCCTGTCCCTCGGCGCGTTCGCCCAGGAAACGGTCATCCGCAAGGCCCTGTCCGACCGCATTCCGCAGCTGGAGAAGATCGACGAGGTGCGCAGCACGCCCATGCAGGGCCTGTACGAGGTGCGCATCGGCACCGACCTGTTCTACACCGATGCCAAGGGCAACTACCTGATCCAGGGCGAGCTGATCGACACCAAGGCCCGGCGCAACCTGACCGAAGACCGCATCAACAAGCTCACCGCGGTGGACTTCGACGCACTGCCCTTCAAGGATGCCTTCACCATCGTGCGCGGCAACGGCAAGCGCAAGATCGCGGTGTTCGAGGACCCCAACTGCGGCTACTGCAAGCGCTTCGAGAAGGACCTGCAGAACGTGGACAACGTCACCGTGTACATGTTCCTGTACCCCATCCTGAGCCCCGATTCGGCCGAGAAGTCCCGCAACATCTGGTGCGCCAAGGACCGCGTTGTGGCCTGGCAGGACCAGATGGTGCGCGACAAGCCGGCACCCGCCGCCAGTTGCGACACCGCGGCCGTGCAGCGCAACCTGGCCTTCGGCAAGAAGCACAAGATCACCGGCACGCCGACGATCATCTTCGCCGACGGCTCCCGCGTGCCGGGCGCGATAAACGCGCAGGAAGTCGAAAAGCGCATGGCCGACGCCGGCGGCTCCGGCAATTGAGCCCCGGCGTGCGCGGCGGCCACCGCGGCGCACGCTCCTGACCGCCGGGCGGCGCGGACCACTCCCCGCGCCGGCCCGGGCCTTCCCCGACCCTTCAGCGCCGCACGCACCATGTCCGCCCTTCGCCACGTCCACCCCGCCGTCCACTACCGCGTCGAGCCCGCGCAGCTGCACGCCCACCTGTTCAGCGTGACGCTGACGGTGGCCAGGCCCGCGACCCGGCAGGCGCTGTCGCTGCCCGTCTGGATTCCCGGCAGCTACCTGGTGCGCGAATTCGCCAAGAACCTGCAGAACCTGCGCGCGCAGCAGGACGGCAAGGACGTGCCCCTCGCCCAGATGGACAAGTGCCGCTGGGAGGTGCAGTGCCGCAACGACCACCCGCTGGTGCTGACGTACGAAGTCTGCGCCTACGACACCTCGGTGCGCACCGCCTTTCTGGATGCCACGCGCGGTTTCTTCAACGGCACCAGCCTGTGCCTGCGCATGCACGGCCAGGAGGCGGCGCGCCACGACCTGGAAATCGTGAGCACGCCCGCCGTGGCGCGCTGGTCCGTCGCCACCGGGCTCGCCGCCGAGAAGACCACGCGCGCCGGCTTCGGAACCTACCGCGCCGAGCACTACGACGAACTGGTGGACTGCCCCGTGGAGATGGGCCCGTTCTGGAGCATCCGCTTCACGGCCTGCGGCGTGCCGCACCGGCTGGTGATCGCGGGCGCCGCCCCCTCGTTCGACGGCAACCGCATCGTGGCCGATGTGCGCCGCATCTGCGAGGCCGGCATCCGCTTCTGGCACGGCAGCGGCAAGCCGCCCTACCAGAACTACCTGTTCCTGCTGAACGTGGTGGACGACGGCTACGGGGGCCTGGAGCACCGCAACTCCACCGCGCTGATCTGCGGGCGGCGCGACCTGCCCCGCATCGGCCAGGCACGCGCGCCCGAGGGCTACAACACGCTGCTCGGGCTGGTGAGCCACGAGCACTTCCACACCTGGAACGTCAAGCGCCTGCGCCCGGCGGAGTTCGCGCAGTACGACTACACGCAGGAGAACTACACGCGCCTGCTGTGGTTCTTCGAGGGCTTCACGAGCTACTACGACGACCTGCTGCTGCGCCGCGCGGGCCTGATCGACAACGCCACCTACCTTCGCCTGCTTGCCAAGACCGTCAACCAGGTGCTGCAGACACCCGGCCGCAAGGTGCAGTCGGTGGCGCAGGCCAGCTTCGACGCCTGGGTCAAGTACTACCGCCAGGACGAGAACACGCCCAACAGCACGGTGAGCTACTACACCAAGGGCTCGCTGGTGGCGCTGTGCCTGGACCTCGCACTGCGCCGCGAAGGCCAGGCCACGCTGGACGACGTGATGCGCGCCCTGTGGGAACGCTGCGCTGCCGGCCCCATGTCCGAAGCCGACCTGCTCGACGCGATCCAGGCGCTGGCGGGCCGCTCGTTCGCCACTGAGATCGCGCAGTGGGTGCACGGCACCGACGACCTGCCCCTGGCCGAGTTGCTGGCGGCCAACGGCGTGACGCTGCAGGGCGAGCCGGCGCAGCTGGCCCAGCGCCTGGGCGTGCGGGTGGCGGAGGGCCAGGGCCTGCAGATCAAGGTGGTGCTGCGCGGCGGCCTGGCCGAGCAGGCGGGCTTCGCGGCGGGCGACGAATGGCTGGGGATCGAGGTGCAGGGCGAGGCCTGGCGCGTGCAGCGGCTGGACGACGTGCCGCTCTACGCCGGCGTGGAGCCCCGCGTGACGGCGCTGGTGGCGCGGGACCGGCGGCTGCTCGAGTTGCCGCTGGAACTGCCCTCGACGGTCCATGCGGGCGCCGAGGCCGAGGTCGACACCATCGGCCTGTCGGTGGCCGACGCGGCCCTGGCCAACCGGTGGCTGGACGGCGGCACGGGCCAATAGAGAAAGCTTGCAGAGGCTTTCCGGAGCCCCTTGGGTATAGTCTGCCGATCACAACGAGCAACGGAGATACCCCTTGGCCTACGAAGTCATCGAGGTCCGCATCGAGGCGGACAAGGTCGGCGTCATCACGCTGAACCGGCCCAAGCAACTGAACGCGCTGAACGACCAGCTCATGAACGAGCTGGGCGAGGCGCTGCAGGCCTTCGACGCCGACGAGAAGATCGGCTGCGTCATCGTCACCGGCAGCGAAAAGGCCTTCGCCGCGGGCGCGGACATCGGCGCCATGGCGCAGTACAGCTTCGCCGATGCGTACAAGGGCGACTACATCACGCGCAACTGGGAGCGCATCCGCTCCATCCGCAAGCCGGTGATCGCCGCGGTGAGCGGCTTCGCCCTGGGCGGCGGCTGCGAGCTGGCCATGATGTGCGACTTCATCATCGCGGCCGACAACGCCAAGTTCGGCCAGCCCGAGATCAAGCTGGGCGTCATCCCCGGGGCCGGCGGCACGCAGCGCCTGCCGCGCGCGGTGGGCAAGTCCAAGGCCATGGACATGGCCCTCACCGGCCGCATGATGGATGCCGCCGAGGCCGAGCGCGCTGGCTTGGTCAGCCGCGTCGTGCCCTTTGCCCAGCTGATGGACGAGGCCCTGGGCGCCGCGCTGCAGATCAGCGACTTCTCGCAGATCGCCGTGATGGCGGCCAAGGAATCGGTCAACCGCGCGTTCGAGAGCGGGCTGTCGGACGGCGTGATGTTCGAGCGCCGCCTGTTCCACGCGCTGTTCGCCACCAGCGACCAGAAGGAAGGCATGGACGCCTTCGTGAACAAGCGCAAGGCGACCTTCACCCACCAGTGAGGCACCCCGCCGCGCGGCCCCTGCCACGGGGCTGCGCCACCACCCCCGCCGCTGCCTTCAGCGGCTTTTTTTCGCCCGCGACGGCGCCTTGGCGGCCGGCACCGGCAGCCCGGCCTGCCAGTGCGCCGGATCGGCGAAGCGCTCCACCAGGAAGTCCAGCAGCGCGCGCAGCGCCGGCGGCACCTGCCGGCGCGAGGCGTACACGCCGTGCACGCCCAGCGTGCGCGGCGCATGGGCCGGCAGCAGCGCCGTGAGCCGTCCCTGCGCGATCAGCGGCGCGGCGGCATAGACCGGCTGCAGCGTCACGCCCGCGCCGTGCAGCGCGGCGGCCAGCAGCACTTGCGATTCGTTGGCGCTCAGGTTGCCGCCCACCGGCACCGCGATGCGCTCGCCCCGGTGCGTGAACTCCCACAGGCTGCGCCCGAAGTACGAATACGTGAGGCAGTTGTGCGTCGCCAGGTCCTGCGCACGGCGCGGCGTGCCGTGCGCGGCCAGGTAGGCGGGCGCGGCGCACACCACCGATGCGCATTCGCCCAGCGTGCGGGCGATGAGGTTGGGGTCCAGGTCGTTGCTGATGCGCACCGCCAGGTCAATGCGCTCCTGCACGAGGTTGACCGGCCGGGAATCGATGTGCAGGTCGATGGCCACCAGCGGATGGCGGCGCAGGAACTCGGCCACCGCGGGCGACAGCACCTCCTGCGCGAGCGACTGCGAACTGGCGATGCGCAGCAGGCCGCGCGGCACCTCGGCCCCCTCGCCCACCGGCACCGCCATCTCGGCGGCCAGATCCAGCATGCGCCGGCAGCGCGCCAGGGCCTGCTCGCCGGCCGCCGTGAGGCCCAGGCGGCGCGTGGTGCGGTGCAGGAGGCGGGCGCCGGCCCAGGCCTCCATCTGCGCGAGGTAGCGCGTGACCATGGCGCGCGACATGTCCAGCGATTCGGCGGCGGCGGTCATGCTGCCGCGCTCGGCGATGCGCACGAAGACATCGGCGGCGGTGAGGCGGTCCATATTCGATCGATCGATGCAACAAAGCTTTGCATGGTAGGGGGTTTTTCGGCCGATCCAGGCAACCTACGATCCAGCCCATTCCTTATTTCCTTTATCCAAACCCTCGCTGACCAGGAGCCCGCCATGTCCCGCACCCCCCGATTCCTTCGCACCCTGATCGCCGGCGCCGCCAGCCTCGGTTTCGCCGCCGTGGCGCTGGCCGCCGGCCCGCTGCAGCTGCAGGTGTACAACCCCGGCACGAAGAGCCTGTTCCCCGTGTCGTCGGAGCTGATCACGGGCGAGACCGAAGCCGTGCTGATCGACGCGCAATTCCAGCGCGACGACGCCCAGGCGCTGGTGGAGAAAATCCGCGCCAGCGGCAAGAAGCTGACCACGGTGTACATCAGCCACAAGGACCCCGATTTCTACTTCGGCCTGGACGTCATCCAAGCCGCCTTCCCCGCGGCCCGCATCGTCGCCACGCCGCAGACGGTGGCCGGCATCCAGGCCTCCAAGGACGGCAAGCTCGCCCACTGGGGCCCCATCCTCAAGGGCAACGCGCCCCAGGCCCTGGTGGTGCCCGAGCCGCTGCAGGGCGACACCATCACGCTGGAAGGCCAGGCCATCCAGGTGGTCGGCCTGAAGGGCCCGACGCCCGGCCGCACGGTGGTGTGGATTCCCTCGCTGAAGGCCGTGGTGGGCGGCGTGCCGGTGGCCGCCAACATCCACGTCTGGATGGCCGACACGCAGACGCCCGAATCGCGCCGCGACTGGCTCGCCACGCTTGACCAGATCGACGCGCTGCAGCCAGAGGTCGTGGTACCGGGCCACTTCGTGCAGGACGCCAGCGGCCGGGAGCCGCGCAGCACGGCCTCGGTGGCATTCACCCGCGGCTACGTGAAGGCCTTCGAGGAAGAAGCCGCCCGCGCCAAGGACTCGGCCGCGCTGGTCGCCGCCATGAAGAAGCGCTACCCGCAACTGGGCGAATCGTCTTCGCTGGAGCTGGGCGCCAAGGTCATCAAGGGCGAAATGAAATGGCCGCAGTGAACGCCGCCGCACCGTCTGCGGTGCTGCACTACGTCTTCGACCCGCTGTGCGGCTGGTGCTACGCCGCCGCGCCGCTGGTGCAAGCCGCGCGGCAGGTGCCGGGCCTGGCGATCGCGCTGCACGGCGGCGGCATGCTGGCCGGCCCCAACCGCATCGCCATCACACCCCGGTGGCGCGACCACGTGGTGCCGCACGACCGGCGCATCGCCCAGCTCACCGGCCAGCCCTTCGGCGAGGCGTACTTCGAAGGCCTGCTGCGCGACCCGACGGCGGTGATGGATTCGGAACCACCGACCACCGCCATCCTGGCCGCCCAGGGCCTGGGCCAGCGCGGGCTGGACATGGCGCACCGCATCCAGCAGGCGCACTATGTGCAAGGCCGCCGCGTGGCGGACGCCGCCGCGCTGCAGGATCTGGCGGCCGAACTGGGCCTGGACGCCGAGGCGTTCCGCGCCGCCTTCGCGCAATGGCAAGGCGCACCCACGCAGGCGCACTTCGCGGAAAGCCGCCAATGGCTGGCCCGCGCGGGCGGCCAGGGCTTTCCCACCCTGGCGCTGGAGCAGCCCGGCGCGCCGCTGCAGACGCTGGACATCGGCCCCTGGCTGGGCCAGCCCGAGGCCTGGAAGACCGTGCTGCGCCAGCACCTGAAGGCCGGGCGGACCGCCATCGCGCCGGCCGGCAGTGCCCTGGCCTGTGGCCCGGACGGCTGCGCGATCTGATGGCGGGCGGGCATCCCCTGCCCTGCGGTTTTCAGCCGGGGAACACCGGCTCGCCCAGGTTGAGCATCAGCCGGTTGGCCCAGGCGAAGATGGCCACGGCGTGCACGGCGTCGAGGATTTCCAGGTCCGACAGGCCGGCCGCGCGCAGCGGCCGCACCTGGTCCGCACCGAACGCGCCGGGCGCGCGCGTGAGGTCGATGCTGGCCTGCACGATGGCCTGCTCGCGCGCGGTGGTGCCCGCGCCCTGTGGCTCGGTGAACACCTGCACGATCACGTCGTTGCGCTTGGCCAGCTGCTCGAACCGCTGCGCATGCACCGAGGCGCAGTACACGCAGCCGTTCACGCGCGAGACCACGGCACTGGCCAGTTCGCGCTCGGCGCGCGACAGGCCGCCGGGCGCGTACATGATCGCGTTGAACACGATCGACCGCTCCTCCAGGATGCGCGGCTGGTGCACCAGCACGCGGTAGTAGTCGCTGGTCTTGGCCTTGGGGTGGCTGGCCTCGAGCACCGCCAGTTGCGCGGGCAAGGCCTGCGCCAGGTCCAGCACGGGCAGCCAGGCTTTCCACTCCAGCGTCTCGCTGGTGTAGCCGTTCACGCGCACGGGCTCGCCGGGCTTCGGGAGATTGGCCGGGTGCACGAACGGCGCGGCGGCCGGGGCCGGTTCGCCAGCGGCGGCGGCGGGCGAAGCCGCCGGCGTGCCGAGCGCCGCCAGGGCCTGCAGCCCCGCCACCACGCGCACCTGGTAGGCCACGAAGGCGATGAGCTGCGCCAGCGCCACCACGGCGGGCGTGGACAGGCCGGCGGCGGGCAGCTGCAGCAGCGCCTCGCGGTCGCCCTCCACCGGCCGCGCGGCCAGCAGGTCGGCAAAGCGCAGGATGGCCTGCAGGCGCGGGTCCTGCACTGTCGAATCGCCCGGGTCCAGGGCCGCGCGCTGCGCGGGCGTGAGGTCGGCCAGGCCCAGCAGCCGCGCCGTGTAGTGCGCCGCCACCGGCGCGCTGCCGGCCTGGGCGGCGATGGCCCGCGCCGCCAGCAGGCGTTCGGCCAGGGAGAGGCCCTCCAGCGCGGGATCGAACAGGCTGTCGTAGCTGCCCTGGGTGGCGGCGACCACCTTGTCGCGCTGGTGGCGCACGGCGTGCACGGGGTCGCCTGCGGTCAGTGGCACCAGGGTGTCCACCAGGTCGGGGGAAAGGGATGCATCGGTCATGGTCGGCTCCGGTGGGGCGGCCCGTCGGCCGCCAGGAATATCAGTGTTTTAGGGCTGCAGCACAGATTCTTCTATGGCAGCTTGCTTCAAAAACGATAGCACCTGCCGCCACGAGTGTTCGTCGGCCCAGGCGTTGGGCGCGGGGGCGCCGCCGCCGGTGCTGAGCCGGCCCGAGACCGGGTGGGCGTACACGGTCTGCGTGGTGGGCAGGTAGGGAAACAAAATCGAATGCCCCGCGCCCGCGTAGTCGTACTGCGCCACCGGGTGCGGGTGCGCATGGGCCTTCAGCCGCTCCACGACCATGCGGCCGTAGCGCGACGAGGGCCAGGAGCCGTCGTCCTCGGCGGTCAGCAGCAGCACCGGCCCGCGGATGCGCTCCACGCGGATGCGGGCGCGCTCCACGGCCTCCTCGTCCTGCAGCGCGGTGAGCAGCGCGTTGGCATGGCGGCGCGGCTCGGGTCCCTCGTCCCACGGCGCCCAGGTGGCCGTGCGGTTGTTCTCCCACAGGTGCGGCAGCGGCTGGCCGCGGAAGATCCACGCCGGGCCGTTGCGGCTGTCGGGGCCGTTGGCGGGGTTGCACGCGTTCTGCGCGCTGTGCACCACCGCGCCCGGCACGTAGCCGATGACGGCCGAGACCTGCTCCGGGAACAGCGTGCCCAGCAGCAGCACCAGCTCGCCGCCGCGCGACTGCCCACTCAGCGCGACGAAGCCGCCGCGCGGGCGCACCGTGCGGTGCAGCCAGGCGAGCGCGGTCTCGAAGTATTCGAGGTGCGTGTCCGAGATGTGGTCGGGCCGCCCCGGCGACTGGAAGTAGCCCAGCGCCAGCGCCGCGTAGCCGTGCGAGGCGTACAGCGCCGCACGCGGCTCGTTGATGCCCCCGCCCGAGCCGTTGAGCACCAGCACGGCCGGGTGCGGTCCCGGGCCCGGCGGCAGGAACAGCGTGCCCGACAGGCCCTCGTCGCGCACGTCGCGCCGCACCACGCCGGGGCCGACCAGGTGCTGCACGAAGCGGCCCGGGAGCTGCGCGCCGCCCGGCGCGCCGCGCTCCAGGGTGACCTCGGTGGCCAGCGGCGCGGCCGGGGTGCTGGCGAACAGCGCGCGCGGCGCCTGCCCGCCGTCGGGCACCTGCGACCACACCAGGCCCATGGGCGACACGCCGGCGTAGCTGCCCGACCGCGGCGCATCGCGCGACAGGTCCACCGTGCCCTGGGCATCGGCCTCGAAGACGGCCTCGGCGCGCCAGGCGACGCCCGGGCCGCGCAGGGTGTGGCTGCGCAGCGTGACGGTCTCGCCCGGCACGAGTCCGCTGGCCACGATGTGGCGCGGCACGTCGATCAGCGCGTCGGCGGGGGTGATGGTGAGCGCGGCCACGCCTTACTTGCCCACGCGGGTGACTTGCAGGGCGGTGGTGCGGTCGCTCAGGATCGGCTCGACCTTCAGCCCCTTCTTGGCCGCCCAGATGTTCTGGTAGTGGAACAGCGGGATCTGGCCCACGTCGTCGGTGACCAGCTTGGCGGCATGGCGGAACACGGCCTCGCGGCGGCGCGCATCGAACTCCACCGTGGCGGCATCGAGTGCCTTGTCCACCGCTTCATTGCTGTAGCGGCCCCAGTTGTTGGCGCCCCGGCCGCGCTGGGCGTCGGTGGTGGCCAGCGTCTGCAGCAGGCCGTAGCCGGCCTCTCCCGTGCCGTTGCCCCAGGCGATCACGCTGACGGCGAAGTCGTTCTTGTTGGCGCGGCTGGCATACGAGGCCCAGGGCAGCACCTCCACCTTGGTCTTCACGCCCGCGCGGCTCCAGAACTGGGCCACGGCCTGCACGGTCTCGGGGGCCTGCGGGTAGCGGTCGCCGGGTACGTGGATGGTGATCTGAAAGCCCTGCGGAAAGCCGGCCTCGGCCAGCAGCTTTTTGGCCTGCTCCACGTTGTAGGGAATGTCCTTGACCTCGGGGTTGTAGCCGAAGCTGCCCTTGGGCATCCACTGGTTGGCCTCGGTCACCGTGCCCTGCAGCACGCGGTCCACGATGGCCTTGCGGTTGATGGCCAGCGACAGCGCCTGGCGCACGCGCACGTCCCGCAACGGATTCTGCGCGAGCGGCTTGCCCGCGTTGTCGGTGACGAACTCGTTGGCGCCGGCCTTGAAGCTGGGCTGCAGCAGCAGCGCGCGCAGGCCGGGGTAGGTGTACACGCTCACGCTGGGCGTCTTGCGCAGCTTCTCCACGTCGGTCACGGCGACCTTGTCGATCACGTCCACGTCGCCCGCCAGCAGCGCGGCGGTGCGTGCCGCGCCGTTGTTGATGTAGCGGTAGTTCACCTTCTCCCACAGCGGCTTGGTGCCGTAGTAGCTCGCGCTGCGCTCGAACACCGTGCGGTCGCCCGGCACGTAGGAGACGAATTTGTACGGCCCCGTGCCCACGACGGCGCGGCCGGCGTTGTAGTCCTCGGTCTTGGATTTTTCGCCCACGTGCTTGCTCACGATGTAGATCGAGGCGATCTCCAGCGGCAGCATGGGGTTGGGCGTGTTGGTCTTGACGATGACGGTGTGCGCGTCCTTGGCCGTGGTCGATTCGACCGTGCGCAGCGCGCCCGCATAGGACGCCACGCTGCCGGGCACGTTGCGCGCGCGCTGGAACGAGAACACGATGTCGTCGGCCGTGAAGGGCGTGCCGTCCTGCCACTTCACGTCGGTGCGCAGCTTGAACTCCCAGGTCTTGTCGTCCAGCGTCTTCCAGCTGGCGGCCAGGCCCGGCTCCAGCTTGCCGCCGTCGCGCGAGTTGACCAGCGAGTCCCAGAAATGCAGCGCCAGCGAGCGGTCGCCCGCGTGGTTGTTGAGCTGCGGATCGACCGACGACACCGGGTCGGCGAAGCCGATGGACAGCGTGTTGCCGTTCTGCGCGAGCGCGCCGGTGCCGGCGAGCAGCGCGGCAGCGGCCAGGGTGGCGAGGCGGAAGGAAGTCATGGCGGGCCTTTCAGGAAAAAACGAACGGGATACGGCGGGGGCAACGGGCGTTGGACGGTGAGCGCTCAGCCGTCGTTGAGATGGCAGGCGCTCTCGTGCCGCACGGCGATGCCGCGCAGCCGCGGCACCTCGATGGCGCAGCGCGGCATGGCGTGCGGGCACCGGGGGTGGAAATGGCAGCCCGAGGGCGGCGAAATGGGGCTGGGGATCTCGCCGCGGATGGACGAAAAGCGCGTGCGCCGCGCGGCCACGCTCGGGATCTCGGCCAGCAGCGCCTGCGTGTAAGGGTGGTTGGGCCGGGCGAAGAGCTCCTCGACCGGCGCGCTCTCGACCACGCGGCCCAGGTACATCACCACCACGCGGTCGCACACGTGCTCCACCACGCCCAGGTCGTGGCTGATGAACAGGTAGGTCAGGCCCAGCTGGTCGCGCAGGTCCATGAACAGGTTGAGGATCTGCGCCTGGATCGACACGTCCAGCGCCGCCACGGCCTCGTCGCACACCAGCAGGCCCGGCTGCACCGCCAGCGCGCGGGCGATGCCGATGCGCTGGCGCTGGCCGCCGCTGAATTGGTGCGGGTAGCGGTGGCGCAGCGCCGGGTCCAGCCCCGCGCGGCGCAACTGGGCGCTCACGTAGTCATCGAGCCCGGCGGCATCGGTCAGGCCGTGCAGCAGCGCCGCCTCGCCCACGATGCGCGAGACACGCAGGCGCGGGTTCAGGCTGGCGAACGGGTCCTGGAACACCATCTGCGTGCGCAGCCGCGCGGCCAGCCGGTCGCGGCCGTTCAATGCTTCGAGCGGGCGCCCGTCCACCCGCACCTCGCCCTCGGTGGCCGGCAGCAGCCCGGCGGCGATGCGGCCCAGCGTGGACTTGCCGCAGCCCGACTCGCCCACCAGGCCCACGACCTCGCCCGCGTGCACCGCCAGGTCCACGCCGTCGACCGCGTGGGTGACGACCGGCGCTTTGGAAAGGCCCAGGCGCCGCAGCGCCCGGCCCACGGGGCCCGGCGGCGGCTGCTGGCCGAAGCGCTTGGCCACGCCGCGCAGCTCCACCAGCGGCGGGGCGGCGGCCGTGGCCGGGTTGGCGCCGCCAGGGCCTGGCGGCGAAAGAACGTCGCGAACCTCGCTCATGCCGCGCCCTCCGAAGCACCGGGATGGAAGCACCGCACCGCGTGCGCCGGGGCCTGGGCGCGCGGGTGCGTGATGGCCGGCGATACGCCGCAGGCGGCGCTGGCGCGTGGGCAGCGCGGCGCGAAGGCGCAGCCCGGCGGCATGTGCAGCAGCGACGGCGCCATGCCGGGAATCTGCCGCAGCCGCTCGCCGCGCCGGTTGGCGCTGGGCAGGCTGCCGATCAGGCCCTGGGTGTAGGGGTGCTGCGGGTGGTCGAGCACGTCGTCCACCGTGCCGTGCTCCACGATGCGCCCGGCATACATCACGGCGATCTCGTCGGCCAGGCCCGCCACCACCGACAGGTCGTGGCTGATCCAGATCAGCGAGGTGCCGCGCTCGCGCACCAGCTTTTGCACCTCGGACAGGATCTGCGCCTGGATGGTCACATCCAGCGCCGTGGTCGGCTCGTCGGCGATGACGAGGTCGGGCCCGTGCAGCAGCGCGATGGCGATCGCCACGCGCTGGCGCATGCCGCCCGACAGCTGGTGCGGGTAGGCCCGCAGCCGGTCGTCGGGGCTGGGAATGCCCATCAGCGCCAGCGTGTCGCGCGACAGGGCGCGGGCCTCGGCGGTGGTGGCGCGGCGGTGGACCTTGACGGCCTCGATCATCTGCGTGTCCACGCGCAGCACCGGGTTGAGCGTGGCCATCGGGTCCTGGAAGATCATGGCGATGCGGTTGCCCTGCAGCGCGCGCCGCTCGGCGGCCGGCAGCGTGGTGAGGTCGCGGCCCTGGAACAGCATCTGCCCGCCCTCCACGCGGCCGGGCGGATCGACCAGCCCCATGATCGAGAAGCCGGTGACGGATTTGCCCGAGCCCGACTCGCCCACCAGGCCCAGCACCTTGCCGCGCCCGAGCGTGAACGACACGCCGTCCACCACCGGCAGCACGCCGGCGCGGGTGTGAAAGCGCGTGCGCAGATCGCGCACCTCCAGCGTGGGAACGCCGGCGGGCACCGCGGCAGCGGACGCCGGGATCGGGGAAGACGATGCGGTGCCCATCATTTCTGCAGCCTCGGGTTGAGCACGTCGCGCAGCTGGTCGCCCACGAGGTTGATCGCGACGATGGTGAACAGCAGCGCCAGGCCGGGAAAGAAGCTGATCCAGTATTCGTTGGACAGCAGGTACTGGTAGCCGTTGGAGATCAGGAGGCCCAGCGAGGGCTCCGTGATCGGCACGCCCAGGCCCAGGAACGACAGCGTGGCCTCCAGCGTGATGGCGCGCGCCACCTGCAGCGCGCCGATCACCAAGAGCGGCGGCAGGCAGTTGGGCAGGATGTGCCCGGTGACGATGCGCCAGCCGGGAATGCCCTGGCCGCGCGCGGCCTCCACGTATTCGCGGCGCGCCTCCACCAGCGCCTGGCCGCGCGCCGTGCGGGCGTAGTAGGCCCACTCCAGCAGCACCAGCGTGAGCACCACGTTGCCCACGCCCTTGCCCACGTAGGCCAGGATCATCAGCGCCATGAGGATGGTCGGGAACGACAGCAATAGATCGACCACGCGCATCAGCAGCGCATCGACCTTGCCGCCCGCGTAGGCCGCGAGCAGCCCCACCAGCGTGCCGATCACCGCCGCCACCACGGCCGAGCCCACGCCCACCAGCAGGCTGATGCGCAGGCCGTACACGATGGCCGAGTACAGGTCGCGCCCCTGCCCGTCCGTGCCCAGCCAGTAGGTGAAGGTGCCCTCGGCGTTGGCCGCGCCGGGCTTCAGGCGCGCATCCAGCACATCGAGCTGCATCAGGTCGTAGGGGTTCTGCGGCGTGATCCAGGGCGCGGCCAGCGCCGCGATCACCACCAACGCCAGCACGGCCAGCGCGACGGCCGCGGTGCGCGAGCGCAGGAAATCCACCGCCACGCGGTACCAGATCGACCGGTCGTCGAAGCCCCGCGCCACGGGGGCGTCGGGCGAAACCACAGGCTGCGTCATGCCGCGCCCTCCACCCGGGCGCGCGGGTCCAGCAGGCGGTAGAGCACATCCACCACCAGGTTGAGCGTCACGAAGATCACGACCACCACCATCAGGTAGGCCACCACCACGGGGCGGTCCAGGCTGTTGATGCTGTCCAGGATCAGCTTGCCCGCGCCGGGCCACGCGAAGATGCTCTCCGTCACCACCGCATAGGCGATGGTCGAGCCCAGCTCCAGGCCCAGCACCGTGACGAGCGGAATCAGCGTGTTGCGCAGCACATGCATGCACATCACCCGCGCGGGCGACAGGCCCTTGGCGCGCGCGAACTTCACGAAGTCCTGCGGCAGCACCTCGCGCACGCCGGCCCGCGTGAGCCGCAGCACCAGCGAGATCTTGAACAGCGCCAGGTTGAACGCCGGCAGCGCCAGGTGCTGCAGGCCATCGAGCGTGAGGAACGACCACGGCACGCCGAACAGCTCGCGCGTGGCGCCGCGGCCGCTGGCGGGCATCCACCCCAGCTGCACGCTGAACACCATGATGAGCATCAGCGCCACCCAGAACGCCGGCAGCGAAAAGCCCGCGATGCTGACCGCCATGAGCGCCTTGGACACCGCGCTGTCCGGCCGCATGCCGGCATAAAGCCCCAGCGGCACGCCCAGCACCACCGCCAGCACCAGCGCGGCCAGGGCCAGCTCCAGCGTGGCGGGCAGGCGCTGCAGGATCAGGCGCACGGCGTCTTCCTGGTACACGAAGCTCTTGCCCAGGCTGCCGTGCAGCGCGCCGTCGATGAAGGCCAGGTACTGGCGCCACAGCGGCTGGTCGAGCCCCAGCCGCGCGATGGCGGCCAGGCGCTCCTGCTGGTTCATGTCGTCGCCGATCAGGATGTCCACCGGGTTGCCGATGGCGTGCAGGCCCACGAACACGATCACCGTCATGGCCAGCACCACCAGCAGCGCCTGGCCCAGGCGGCGCAGCAGCCAGCCGGTCATGGCCGCGGGGCCGCGGGCGGCCGCGAGCGCTTCAAGGCAAAAAGGCCTCCAGTGCAATATCCACTAGGGCATATAGCTATTATTTTAATAGCAATCATCGCGTGACCTCCGGGACGCTTTCGGGGAGGGCCGGGGCGCTGGCGGCCGGCGAGGCGCCCTCGGGACCATAGGCCGAGAAGGCCGCCGGCGTCCATTCGTCGCCGTCCAGCTCGGGTTCTTCGTAGCGCTGCATGGCCGCGTAGTGCAGCGCGGCGTCGTCGGCCAGCAGGCGGGCGGCCAGGCCCCGCGCCAGGCGCTGGGCGCCATCGCTGATCTGCGGGATGTCGCCCGCGCCCGCGCCCTGCGACAGCGCGCCGCCGTAGTTGAAGCAGTGCACGCGGTCCAGGCCTGGGCAGGCGCCGGGCGCCTTCTCCTGGAACTCGAACAGCGGCCCCAGGTCGGGCGAGGCGGCCAGCTCGGCATCGTCCTCGCCGGCCGGCGGCACGAAGCGGTCCTGCCACAGGCGCACGGCCGGCGCGAACGCGGCGAACTCCGGGCGCAGCGCCCAGTCGGTGCGAAAGCCGGTGCAGAAAACCACGAAGTCGGCGGCCAGCGGGCCCTTGGCGGTCTCCAGGCGCAGCGCGCCATCGGGCCGCACGGACGCGCCGTGCACGCCGGCCCCCAGGTGGAAGTGCGCATTGGCGTGGCGCGACACGCGCAGGGTGCTGCCGTGCGGCGGCGGCACCTGCTGCACGTTCAGGTAATGGCGAAAGCGCCACTTCCATTCGTCCGGCAGCGACCAAAAGCCGTGTGCCATGCCAGGGTTGCCCGCGCCCTTGCCCTTGTTCACGCGGGGCAGCTCGGCGCGGCGCACCAGCAGGTCCACACGCGCGGCGCCGGCCTCCAGCGCCGTGGCGGCCGAATCCATGGCCGAGGCCCCGCCGCCCACCACCGCCACGCGCAGGCCGCGCAGCGCGGCGCCGTCCCACACATCGGCCGAGTGCGCCCAGCGGCCCGCCGGCAGCGCCCGCGCCCAGTCGGGCACCCAGGGGCCGCCCAGGCCGTCGCGGCCCGTGGCCAGCACCGCATGGCGGGCCAGCACGTGGTGGGGCGCGCCGCCGTTGGCATCGTCGGCCAGGTCAATCCGCACCAGGCCGTCGGCGCGCGGATGCACGGCCAGCACGCGCTGGCGGTTGCGCACGTCCAGGCCCAGCACGCGGCGGTACCAGCGCAGGTAATCCATCCACTGCAGGCGCGGGATCTTGTCGAGCGCCGCCCAGGCCGGCAGGCCGAACTGCGATTCGAACCAGGCGCGGAAGGTGAGCGCCGGCAGGCCCAGTGCGGGCCCGGTCAGCTCCTTGGGCGAGCGCAGGGTCTCCATGCGCGCGGTGGTCGCCCAGGGGCCCTCGAAGCCCTCGGGCGCACGATCGAACAGCGGTGCCTGCACACCCATGTGCGCCAGCGAGGCGCCCAGCGCCAGCCCGGCCATGCCGCCGCCGACGATGGCCACGTCCAGCACCGGCTCGCCTGCCTCGGTCAGCCGCGGCGGCACCCAGCGCCGCGCGGGCAGGCCCAGCCATTGCAGGTCCTGGCGCAGGCGCGCCTCCAGGGCGGCGAGCCCGGCGGGCGCGGGCGCAAGGGTGGAATCGGTGGGGGTGGCAATCGTCATTCGGAAACCTCGGAAGCAGTGGGGCCGGCATCGCCGCCGTAGAGCGCCTGCAGCAGCGCGGCATGCGCTTGCGGGGCGTGTTGCACGAAGCCCGGCAGCGGCCGGGCCGCCTGCAGCAGTGCATCCGCCACGGCCTGGACCTGCGGCGTGACGGGCTGCGCCTGGGGCGTGATGACCCCGAAGAAAAAAGGAATGTCGGTGTCCAGCGGCCGCACGGCCACGCCGTCGCAGGGCAGGCCCAGCGCGGTCAGCGGCTCCAGCACGGCCACGCCCAGCCCGGCGCGCACGGCGGCCTGGGCGTTGACGGACGAATTGGTCTCGATCGCATCGCGGCGCGCCAGCCCCGGCTGGCCGACCTGGGCCAGCGCCCGGTCGATGCGCCCGCGCAGGCGAAACGGATTGCTCAAGGTGATGAGTCGGCGCTCGGCCAGCGCGGCCAGCGGCACCACGGCCTGGGCGGTGAGCGGGTCATCCTGCGGGAGCACGGCCATGCAGGCGGTCTGGGCGATCCAGTGCACCTGCAGCCCACGGTGCTCCAGCGGCAGGCTGGTGGCCCCCAATTGCACCGCGCCCGTGAGCACGGCATGCACCACCTCTTCGGGCGAGGTGCTGCGCAACTAGATGGCGGCGCTGCCGGTGTGCGGCTCGGCCAGCCGCAGCGCCTGGGGCAGCAGGCCCACGGCCAGCGCCGAGGTGGCGGCCAGGCGCAGGGGGCGGGCCTCGCCGCGCGCGATCTCGGCGGCGCGATCGCGGATCTGCCGCAGGCCGCCGAGCGCGCGCTCCACATCCTCGTACAACAGAAAGCCCTGCTCGGTGGGCGTGACGCGCGGGCCGCCGCGGGCGAAGAGCGCATAGCCGATCTCGGCCTCCAGTTCCTGCAGCGAGCGGCTGACGGAGGGCTGCGAGCGGTCCAGCAGGCGCGCGGCCGCGGTCACGCTGCCGGTGGACATCACCGCGGCGAAGGCTTCGAGCTGGCGCAATTCCATGGGCTTGATTTCATGCGTTTTGTGAAATCATGAGGCCCTTGCATGCGAATTACAAATACTTTGACCACATATGCAAATGCCGAAGGGGCGCAAGCGGGGGCTTGACGCTCGCCTTCGGCAACGCCCGGCCGTGTGCGACCGGCCGGGATCTACGCGGGGGTGGGGGTAGCCTGGGCCTGCTAACTCAGGATTTCAGGGCTTCGCTCACCGACGCCGCCAGAGGCGTCGTGGGCCGGCCGATCAGCGCACTGAGCTGGCGACCGCTGTCGAACAACGCACCTTTGGCAGCGCTGGCGTCGCTTTGCGCGAGCATCTCGGCCACAGGCGCAGGCAGCCCCACCTGCACCAGCAGGTCGCGGTAGGCGGCTTCGGGCATGTCCTGATAAGCCAGCGGCTTGCCGGCTTGGCGTGACACTTCCTGCGCCAGCTCGGCCCGGGTGTAGGCATCGTCGCCCGCGAGTTCATAGACCTTGCCGGCATGGCTGTCCTTCGCGGCCAGCACGGCGGCGGCCGCGGCGGCGTAGTCGTCCCGCGACGCCGAAGCGAACCGGCCTTCGCCCGAGCTGCCCACCAGCACGCCGCGGCCGAGCGCATCGGCAATGCCCATCAGATTGTTCTCGGTGTACCAGCTGTTGCGCAGCAGCACGAAGGGAACACCCGACTCCTGGAGCAGCACCTCGGTCGCCAGATGCTCTTTCGCCAAGCCCAGCGGAGACACGTCGGCATGCAGCACGCTCGTGTAGGCGATCAGTTGCACCTTTGCCCGGGCTGCCGCGCTGATGACATTGCCATGCTGCGCGACCCGGCTGCCGACCTCGCTGGACGAAATCAACAGCACGCGGTCGATGCCCTGCAGCGCGGCGTCCCAAGAGGCCGCATCGCCGTAGTCCGCCTGGCGCAGCTCGATGCCTGCGGGCAGCACGGCCGAGCTTTTCTCCACGTTGCGCACCGAGGCCACGATCTGCGAGGCCGGCACCCGCGTGAGAAGCTGCTGGATGACGAGGCGGCCAAGCTGGCCATTGGCACCGGTGACGAGCAGGCGAGGGGAAGAAGTGGACATGCAAAGATCCTCTGGGTATGGATTGGAGAGGAGGTCTATATTAGGAACCGCCCCAACTTCCACAAGAAGGCAGCTTTTCATGCCCTGGTTACCTGACGCTCACCCCCCTGCCCCGGCCGCCCCCGAGGCCCTGGAAGCCCTGGCCGCCACCCAGGCCTGGATGCGCGAGCGCCCCGACGGGCTGGACCTCGGCCAGTGCCCGGTGCGCGACGTGCTGGACCACATCGGCGACAAATGGACCACGCTGATCCTGCTGACGCTCGCCCCGGCCCCCTTGCGCTTCGGCGCACTGCAAAGGGCCGTGCCCGACATCTCCAAGCGCATGCTGGCCCAGACCCTGCGGTCCCTGGAGCGCGACGGCCTGCTGACCCGGCACGTCTTTCCGACCAAGCCGCCCAGTGTGTAGTACCGGCTGTCGGCTTTGGGGCAGTCGGTGCTGGCGCCGCTATCGCAGTTGCTGCAGTGGGCGGACGAGCATCACGGGAGCATCCGCAGCGCTCGGGAAAGGTACGACGAAGAGGCGTTGGGGAAGCAAATACCGGCCATGATGGAAGCGCCAGCGGTGTAAGTTCCTAGGCATGCACCTGCCATGCCTCGGGTCACAGGCATGCCGGTCGAGCGAACTGCACTGAGGGTCGGTTAGTGTCCATAGACGTACGTGTTCTAACTTTAGGCATTGGGGACCTCCAACACCATTAGCATTTCGGCGACCACCGCAAATCCCTCTTCGTCGCGCCCCACGTGGAGGACGATCGGTTCGAAGCCCGGTTGATCGGAGTCGGGGCTTAACGTGATGCGCTCATGTGTCAACTCACCACTATCGTTTGGAGCCTTCTTGCTCGAGTAGAGCTTGACTGTATACCTGCCGCCCGTCTCCGGATCGGCGAGATCGCGATGCTGGACGACTACGACCTTTCCCTGGCGGGTACCACTCGGATTGCTACGAAAAAGACACCATGCACCGCTCGGAATGCGTCGGTTCATCGACTCGCCAATTACCTGCGCGACGAATAGGCCAGGCTGAGGACGAACCCAGTCGGGTAGCGCCACCCAATCGGTTGCTTGTCCTTCGAAGGCCTGAATGTCTGAAAATGATCCTGCGGCGAAGCGCAAGTCGATGACGGGCGCGGAAGCGATTCCAGCGAGTCTCTCTTCCGGTGAAACACGCTTCAGAGGAATCACATTAGACGCTGTGGCCGCCTCCACCTGGGCAATCCGGGCCTTCTTCTGCACATTCGCGACACTCGGAGCCGATATCAGGCGCGAGCGCAGATACGCAGCCAGCGATGCATCAGCGCAATACACGTAGCATCCCTTCATGCCGCGAGTCATCAGGGTTCTGTACGTGTTCTTGACGATGGCGTCGGCCAGCACCCTTGCCCGGTCCGGATACTCGGCCATCATTTTCTTAAGACCCCTGACCGATTGGTCAGAGGAGGCTCGCTTCGTCGCATCGGTCACAATTCGCCCATCGCGATAAATCAGATCGGGCCCGATGATGACGCCGACGTAGTCCAATTCCAGGCCTTGACAGGTGTGAATGCATCCAACCTGTTCGACAGATCCAGATTTCACGATCCACAAACTTCCATCGGTGCCGAGATTCCAGCGACGTTGATAGTCGAATTCGGGGAGCTCGATATCCCATGCCTCTGGATTTTTCTTGCTCGGCCACTCCCAGCAGTAACCGGCGACGACACGTGAACGATTGTTCGATCTGTTTTTCAGTGCAATGAGTGCGTGTAGATCGGAAGGGCTATCGAAGACTCGGAAGTCGTACTCGCCCGTGTCAAGAATCGGATTCGCAGTCTCACGAATGTCGAAGGTGTCGTCGAGCCAAGCAAGGTAGCCGTCGGATCCGTTGCACCGGAACTGTGACGAAAGCTTCAACTCAGTGACCTCGGCGTCGAGATCAAACGCGTGCCGACGTAGCTCCTCGGAGTTTCCGATGTCGAGCAAGGTGACGCGCTGGTCGTTATCAACGAAGAACACGGTACAGCGAGCAGACTCAATTAGCTCCCTTATTTGGTTGCTGCCGAGATTGCGATAGAGGCCGCTTTTTTCGTTGAGCCGATGCGCCTCGTCGACGACGAGTGTGTCGTAAGTATCGGGTGCCAGATTCACAAATGCGCCTGAACCACTAAACAGGTTACTGATGCGTGTCTTTGGGCTTCCCCCGGTTTCCCGGACACATCGAATGACATGATGTGTTTAGGAGGCAAACATGCCAAGGACGAGAAGAGCATTTACGGACGAGTTCAAACGGGAAGCGGTGAAGCTGGTGAAGCAACC
>NZ_BQXI01000021.1:0-98878 GCF_030158955.1 Acidovorax sp. SUPP1855
GCGCGTGCGAGGAGACGTTCGGGCCGGTGGCGCCGCTCACGCGCTTCGACAACGAAGAAGAGGTGATCGCCGCCGCCAACGACACGCCGTTCGGGCTGGCCGCGTACTTCTACAGCCAGGACGTGCGGCGCATCTGGCGGGTGGCGGAGGCCCTGGAGACGGGGATCGTGGGGATCAACGAAGGGGCGCTGGCGGCGGAAGCCGCGCCGTTCGGGGGGGTGAAGGAGTCAGGCTACGGGCGCGAGGGATCGACGCACGGGCTGGAGGATTACCTGCACACTAAGTACGTGTGCCAGGGGGGGCTGGGCTGACGGGGAGGGCATTCAGTGGAGAGATGCATGGCCACATAAGGTGGGGCCATGTTCGCTCAGGCGCTGAAATTGACTATTGGCTGTTTTGGACGCACTCGTGGCTGAGAGCTGCTTTGTTTACCGCTCAAAAAGTTACTAGAGCGATAGTGACTTAGTGCGTTGTGAAGTTTCGGTAGGAAGTATCGCGCGACATGAAAGTTGTGGATAGATAATGGGTTTCTAAGCCCCGCTCGGCCCCTAGCTGCTCGAAAGAAGAGTTGGCTTTAGCGGGGTGTGAGTCAGACCCAAATGCGAGCCAAAAATGACAGACGATCTTTTGCCTGCGATTCCGCCTCATTTTTCTCCTGGCAACAGGGAGGCCATAACCGACCACTATGTACCAAAAAACGTTTTAGACGAGACTGTTGCATTCAAGTTTAAGGTCTTCATCCGCCTTAACGCGAGCAAGATCAAGTTCAAGAACGTGTCATTCGAGCACAGCGTGTTTGACGGATGCTATTTTCGCAGCTGTGTATTTGATTCATGCAATTTCACGGGGTGCCGATTCATCGGTTCTAACCTCCATCAGTCGAGCTTTCCGGGTTCCAGGTTTGACTACGCGACCTTCGAGCGTTGCCAAATCGACTCCGACATTTTGACTGCGTGGAGTCCTAGGGAGGAGAACTTAAAGATGCGTTTCGCGCGTTCGCTGCGGATGAACTTCCAGCAGGTTGGAGACGCCAAGGCGGTCAATGAGGCAATCACACAAGAACTCGATGCTACTTCACGTCATTTGCTTGAGTCCTGGCTATCTGAGGACGAATTTCATCGTAAGAAATATCGCGGTCTGCAGCGTATCCGTCAGTTCCTTGCTTGGGTGGAATTTTGGGTGCTTCATTTTGTTTGGGGAAACGGTGAGAGCATTACCAAACTACTGCGGACCATCATCATCGCAATGGTTGCCATTGCAGTCTACGATGCGAATGCATCCAACGGCTCGGCAACTATCTTGGACTACTTGGGGAGCCTGAAGGACGCCCCGGCAATCTTCCTGGGCACAATCTCCCGGTCTTTTCATACCACCGCTGCCGCGTCGATGATTGTCGCTGCCAGACTAATCGCGTTGTCACTGCTCACTGCGCTCTTGGTAAAGCGCTTCGGCCGGCGATGACTGTGCATTTCTACGCGTTTGGCTCGATTTGCCGTGGTGAGGTCGATAGGTCGTCAGACATCGATCTGCTCGCCTGCATCACGGAGCCTAATCGCCCTGATATCGACACTAAAAAGTTCTCGGTTTATGGGCACGATCGATTGGGCTACTTGTGGGCAGAGGGAAATCCGTTTGCCTGGCATCTACATTTGGAATCTAGGCTACTGTTTTCATCCGACGGTGTTGACTTCATCGCATCGCTTGGCGTTCCTGCCGCCTACAAAGCTGGGGCAGAGGACTGTAAGAAATTTGCTCGCCTCTTTTTCGATTCGTTTGATCAGCTATCGAAGACCCGCGTGAACGCTACTTTCAATCTGTCTTGCATGTTCCTGGGTATCAGGAACTTTGCCACCTGCTATTCGCTATGGCGTGGTCATCCCGTGTTCTCCCGGAGGTCACCCTTGTTGATTGATGCTCCGCTGAGCGTGGATGAAGAGGCCTTTGATGTGCTCGCGCGCGCGCGAGTGCTGTCGACGCGTGGAATTGGCGATGCGTTGTCAAGCGAAGAGGTTATGCTTGCAATCAAGGTGGTTCCTGTCATCCGAGCTTGGATGGCTCAGCTGCTCGCCGAGGTAATAAATGACTGAGTTCAACAATCGTATCGCCGCTCAGCGAGAGATTCTTCTCGCTGTGAACAGCGCGCCTTGGCGCGAAGAACTCTACGGAATGTCCAGTGGAGCACTTGATCGCTGGGTCCAGGCTAACAGCCTCGATCAAAGCTCGACATTGGTCAGTTTGCTCATGGAGGTTGCAGGAAAGCTATTTTTCCTTGCCAACAAGAGCCAAGAGCAGGTGACTGCCGAGTATCAGCTTCGTTCTTGCGAGGTGTCCGGACTTACTGAAAAAATCCGATTTGAACTTCGGCAAAAGAATTAACAATTAAAGGCGCGTGGCCGATGATGAGCATCGGCACGCAAACTGATCTTGTCGCGCAGCAAGCCTGATACGGTGTGATCAACTCCACCTCCGCTAATCGGGTGACCGATTACTGCATTGAAAAATATCTACCAAGAAATCTTGCTGATGTAACGCTTCAGGCTTTCGACGAACAGTTCGAGGTAGCGGCGACTCTTGTGCGCGAATCCCGCGTTCAGCAAGTCAGTGATCATCGCCTCCGACTGAAGCTCCTGCACCAGCGTAGTTGCCGATGTTCCATGCCAGCCCACACGCCCGACTGGCATTTGGGCAAACAGCCCATGCGGCGTATTGGTGAATGCCTGTTCTAAGCTGGCTTCGCTGTCTTCTTCCAGATATGTCAATGCGGCCAGAGTCTCGAATCTTTCGTACACCAACTCGAAATCAGCCGACACGCCAGCAAAGCTGGAGCGCCATTCATTCATCACGTCAAACAAGTGATCGCTTAAGGCCGTCTTGCGATTGTTCAAGCCGTCTAACTGAACCCAAAGATCGTTTCGTTCGCCCTTCCAAGCCCCGAGCAGCAGCATTGACACAGTTCTCTTGGCGTCTTGATACTCTCTTGGCCAAGGAGCAATAAGGAACTTGTGCAGCGTTTGCCAGCGATTCGAACGTGTCAGACCAACACCGTAGGCCGTGAATACCAAGACAGCAGGATAGGAGCGTAGACCAAGCCATACATTCAAGCCATTGCCAACCTTTTCGGCATGGAGATACAAACCTTTGACTATGTCTAACATCGTGCCTAGTTCATTGCCATCTCCCCATCTGCCCAACACGCCAGCCATGCGTGTCAAGGGCTCGGTCATTGCTTTGTATAGCTGGACGCGAGATCGGAATTCTTCCTGACTCCACGGTCCATGGGGCTCGAATTGCTGGGCATCAAGCTGCACCATCAACCGTTCTGTTTCGTGCGAAAGCAATTCTTCTAGTTGAATGCGGTGCTCTGGTTTTGAAAGGTATCGTTTTGCACTGTTGACAAGGAGTTCGACGCTTGCCGGATTTTGACGCTGGCTTTGCTCAAGAGTTTCGACTCGCCTTTGAAGAGTCTGGAAAAATTCATCGGCACCCGTGATTGGGATGGCCCTTGCGGCTCTGTGCATCGCTAACTCCTGCGCGCCCGAGCCCAGTGTTCCACGTGCGCCCCAGTAGACCGGATAGCGCCGGTTCGGCGCTCTAAGGAAGGCTGCACGCAAGGCATGATCCCATTCCCCCGACCAACCGCAGATGATCAGACCATGTTCATCGAAGATGCGGTCCAGCAACCTGTTGTAGCCTTCAGGATAGGCGCTCAGTTCCTGATCGGTGTTCAGGATGCGTGCGTCTTTGTAATCTCCGTGCAGCTTTAGCAGATAGCAGCGACTGTGGGTAAGAGGTTCGGCGCCTGCGAGCGCGTCTGCGGACGCGACAACCGTTGGCTCAACCCCCTGTTCCCGCAGAGCGTTTTCCATTAGTCGGTCGAAATTGGTGGTGACGATCACCCGCACATAGCCGGCCCGGACTAGGTTTGCGATAGCGTGGTGTGCCTTGGTCGCAATCTTCCGGCCTTCCTCGCGGTCCTGCTCATCTGGCTCTATGTAGCGATGCAGTATCGCCCTGCGTTCATCCGGTGAACTGGCGATCTCCTCCAGTAGCACGGAATAGTTCGGCTCCATACCTGTTTTCTCCCGATACCACTTTGCCCAGTCAGGTTGCTCCGCAACGTCCTGAGCCATGGCTACACGGCGTACGAGGTCCAGAGTAATTTCCCAGCCAGTTGGAATCTCAGCGGAGCGAGACAGGCCAGACCCTAGTAAAACAGCGAACACACCTTTGTTTTCGTATACAGAAAACGCAAGTTGGGTGATGGGGTCGTTCTGAAGCAATGTCATTGATCGTCATCCGTGGAAGTACAGCTCTTGCCTCAATCATCATCAATGATGATCGTGCACGTTCATTTGCCAAGCACACGATCTTGCCGTGTACCTGCTGAGTGCGTTGACCGTACAGGCTTGAAAAGACTCGGGATAAACGCTAAATCAATCATGTTTGATTGGCAATAAGCGTCTTGTCAGGGCTATTTCATACAGTCAGAAGCCGAATTCGATTGACAGCAGGGCGGCCTATTGCTGCGGTATTCTGGGCGGTCAACTCTACGACTGCTGAATCATCCCGCCTTGCAATAAGCAAAGTAATCCTTGCTCATCAGCACATCCACGCGATGCACCCGCGCCACCTCAGCAAGGATCGCATTCATCCGCGTCACGTCGCGAAAGATATCGCCCCCTCCACCATCGACATGCGCCTGCCGCCCCGCCAGATCGGGAAACGCTTCAAAATCGCAAAGCGTGTTTCCGAAAACCGCACGGCGAACCACGGCCCCGTGGCGGGTTCGGTTTCGACGCAGGCCCGGATGTCCCGCAGCATCTGCACCACCGCCTCCTCCTGCCCGGGGCGGGCCTCGATCTCGATGAAGAAGGCCTTGCGCCCTCAGCGCCTTGTTCTCCCAGCACCTGCACACCCCGGTGCGGTGCGTGGGCCTGTTCGGCGGCGGGCGGGTTCTCGTGCGGGGGCGACAGCGGAGTCATGGTTGCCTTTCGGGGTTCGGTACAACGCAACGACTGTAGGGTCGCGCTCACTCCGTTGCCTGCCCGAAGATCGGCATTCCTTGCCTGATCGTCCAGGCCGGTTGTGCCGGGTCAGCCTTCCTGGCCAGAATGCGCCATGGCGGACGACGAATTGACGCAAGCGGTCTTGCGCTACACAGGCACCACGCACCAACGGACGGGCGGCATCACCGCCACGCCGGTGCATGGCCTGTACCTGGTTCGGCGCACGGCGCCGAGCGCGTTGGAGCATGCGGTGGAGCAGCCCCTGGTGTGCCTGGTGCTGCAGGGGCGCAAGCGGGTCGCCATGGGCAGCCGCACGGCGTCCTATGCGGCGGGCGACACGACGATCGTCACGGCCAACGTGCCCACGGCCAGCCGCATCAGCCAGGCCAGCATCGCCCAGCCCTATCTGGCCGTTGCCCTGGAGCTGGACCCGTCGGTGATCACCGATCTGGTCCTGGGATCGCCTGCGTGCGATGCGCCTCCCGCCGCGCCCGACGCGGCCGACACGGGCGATGAGGAGGATCTGCGCGATGCCGTGCGCCGGCTGGTGCGGCTGCTGGACCGGCCCGAATCGCTCGCGGTGCTCAAGGACGGCTTGGTCCGGGAGATCCACCATTGGTTGCTGCGGGGCCGCCAGGGCGCTGTGATCCGCCACCTGGGCTTGCCAGACAGCCACGCGCGCCGCATCGCGCGCGCGGTGGCGATCCTGCGTGCCGAGCCCGCGCGGCCGGTGCGTATCGAGCAACTGGCAGCGGCGGCCGGCATGGGCCGCTCGGCATTCCATCTTCACTTTCGGGCCATCACCTCGCTGTCGCCGCTGCAGTTCCAAAAAGCACTGCGGTTGATGGAGGCGCGCCGCCTGATCCTGTCGCAGGGCAAGAGCATGAGCCAGGTCGCTTTCGAAGTGGGGTACGAGAGTGCCTCGCAGTTCAGCCGCGAATACGCCCGCATGCATGGTCAGCCTCCCACCAGGGACAAGCGGCAGGCATCCGGCCGGATGGGCATGGTCCGCACTGCGGGTATCGCCAAGGGCTAGCTAGCCCATCGGCCTTGCATGCGTTTGCTATTAAATATGTAGCGGTATGCCCTAGTGCTGATTGCGCTGGAGCCCGAAAAGGCAAAAAGCGCCGCCCGCTCGCCTGCACCGGCAGGCAAAGCGATAGAGCTACCACCAGCGCTGAACCAGCAGGTACCCCGCAACGCCGGCCCCCAGCCAGACCCCCAGAACCAGAAACACCCCTGCTCGGCTGCGAGGCTTCTTGCCTTCCGTGCGCATCCATTCTTCCGCCTGGCTTCGGCAGGAAGCCAGCACGGGCGCGGGCAGCAGCTTCACCGTGAGCCAGATCAGCGCCGGCAGCAAGAGGACGTCGTCCACATAGCCCAGGACGGGGATGAAGTCCGGAATCAGGTCGATCGGGCTGAGCGCATAGGCCACGACGAACATGCCCAGGGCTTTCGCGTGCCACGGCGTGGCGGGGCTCTTGCAGGCGAACCAGAGCGTGACGCCGTCTCGCTTGATGCGCCAGGCCCAGGCCTTCAGGGTTTCGTGGACGGACATGGTGCGGGCAGGGGTTGGGAGACCGATTTTGCGGCAGAACCCGCAGAGCGCCCGCGGCACGGCAAAGAGGGGCCAAGGCCCTGGCATCATCGCGCGCATGAATCGCCACTATCTGACCGCCGTCGCCGCCGTGGCGGCAGCGCTGCTGTTGCGCTACCTGCTCAATCCGGTGCTGGGGCAGCAGGGGCCGTACCTCATTTTGACGGTGCCGATCGTGGTGGCCGCGATCTATGGAGGGTTCGGCCCGGCACTGCTGGCCACGGTGCTGGGCACGTCGGTGGGCACGTACCTGTTCATCGAGCGCGGCGCTGGTTTGCGCGAGGTGCTGCAGCCAGAGAACGTGGCCCGGCTTCTGCTTTTCCTGGCGATCGGACTGGGCATCGGTCTGATGGGCGGGCAACTGCGGCGCTCGCGCGTGGCGCTGGCGGAAAAGATGCAGCAGCTCAAAGCCAGCAACCGTGCCAAGGACAACGCCATGGCCATCCTCGGCCATGAGATCCGCAACCCGCTGTCCGCCATCCATTCCGCGCAGGCGGTGCTGCAGCGCTCGCCCGGCGATGAAAAACGGGTGCTGCGGGCCAGCGAGATGATTGGCCGCCAGGTGGCGCAACTCACGCGCATGGCGGACGACCTGCTCGACCTGTCCGGGCTGATGCGCGCAAGCCCGCCGCCGAAGGTGCCGGTGGATCTGCAGCAGGTACTGCGACAGGCGCTCGAGCAGAGCGCGCCGCTGGTGGCCAAGAAAGGCCACCGGCTCAACGTCGATCTGGGCGATGCGCCCGTGGTGGTCACTGGCGATGCGCTGCGGCTGGTCCAGGTGTTCGCCAATCTGTTGACCAACGCCGCCAAGTACACCGATCCCGGTGGCGAGATCGCCCTGCAGGTGCAATGGCGCGGCGAGCGCCAGGTGGCGGTGGCGATCCGGGACAACGGCGTGGGCCTGCCTCCAGGCTCCGTGGCCGACTTGTTCGAGCCGTTCGTCCAGGCGCCGGGCGCCGCCTCGAATGCGGAAGGCGGGCTGGGCCTGGGACTGGCGATCGTGCGCAAGATCGTGCTGGCCCACGGGGGCGAGGTGGTGGCCGAGAGCCAGGGACTGGGCCTGGGAAGTGAGTTCACGGTGGTGCTTCCCCTGGCCCGCACGGGTGCCTGAAGGCGCCGCCGCCCGGCGCGGCAGCCCGCGCTGCACCAGGGTCAGGAGGCCGGTCGGATGCGTTCGAAGAGGCCTTCATAGCGCTCGACGAAACCGTTGGCGTCCACCGTCAGGAGGGCTTCGAATCCCCTGAAAAGGCCCAGGTCCACATAGCGCAGCTGCCTCGGTCCGAGCCGGTCGTACCGCTGCCGCGACCGCGTGACGGTCCACTCCAGTGCGTCGATGAAGGCGGTTTCCAGGCGGAGGCTTTTGCCGGTGGACAGCGGCGTGCGCAGGATCGGGAAGGTGTTGCAGAAAGGGGTCGCGGACAGGTCGGGTTCTTCGGCGCCGTCCAGATCGGTGCGCGGCTTGCCGTCGACGGTCCAGCCGCTGCCGTTGCGTTCGAGCGCCAACCGCCGGTGGCCGTTGGCGTTCCAGCGCTCGACCTCGACCGACTGCGTGCGCCAGTCGGGTGTGATCCGCCAGCGATGGGTGAGCTGGAAGCCGCCGCCCTCCAGGCCGATCACCGTGGACGATGCGGTGATGCCGTCGTGCGCGACGTGCAGCGCCAGCCGCTCCAGGCTGGCATTGGCCGTTCCGCGCCAGAACAAAACGGATGTGCCGGGTGTGGCGCAAGTGGGTGCGGGAGTGGGGTCGGAAGCAGGGGCGATGGGCATGTGCGGGCTCCTTCAGGCGGCTGCACCGGCGAAGAAGCCGGGTTCGCGGTTTCGGTTCTGGTGCAGGATGGTGCGCAGATTCCATTAAGATGGAAACATATTCCACTTTACTGGACGAGGCGATGGTGGCATGAAAGGCAACAGGGCCGGCGGGCCGCTTTCGCACGGCGTTCTGCCGATGCCGCCGGATTGTTCCAAAGCGCTGAAGTCCGCCCGCCGTTCGGCATGTTCCCCATGAATCACACCCCCATCCCCGAGGTTCGACTGATCGACTGCGACGAGGCCGCCCATGCGGGGGCAATTCTCGACATTCTGAACGAGGCCATCGCTCATTCGACGGCCCTCTACGACTATGCGGCACGCCCGCCATCGGCGATGTCTGCCTGGTTCGCCACGAAGCGCGCGAACGGCTTTCCCGTGGTGGGAGCGGTCGACGCGCAAGGCGCGTTGATGGGTTTTGCCTCCTGGGGCGCGTTCCGGGCGTTTCCGGCCTACAAGTACACGGTGGAGCACAGCGTCTACGTGCACAAGGACTTCCGAGGGCGCGGGCTGGGCGCGCTGCTGATGCGAACCCTGGTGGAGCGGGCCCGGGCCGCGGGCCTGCACGCGATGGTGGGCTGCATCGACGCGGCCAACGAGGGGAGCATCCGGCTGCACCGGCAAATGGGGTTCGTCCACACGGGCACGATGCCGCAGGTGGGGTTCAAGTTCGGCCGGTGGCTGGATGCGGCGTTCTACCAGCTCACGCTGGAGACGCCGCTCGATCCGGTCGACGGTTAGGCGGCGGACCGTTCGGTGCTGGTGAGAGGGCGCGCCGCACCGCACCGCGCCGTCCTCAAGCCGCCGGGGCCGCGCGCGCTTCGCCGCAATCCGGGTATTGCCGCAGCCGCTCGATCAGCCATCGGCCCGCAGGCCCGGGCAGCGCGTCGCGCCGATAGACCGCTTTCATCTCCAGCATGGGATCGCCCTGCACGCCAGTCTCCACCTGGATGCGCACCAGCCGCCCGTCGCGCAGGTCGTCTTCCACCATGGGCCGGGGCATGTGCCCCCAGCCGAGGCCGGCGCGCAGGAAGGCGTGCTTGGCGCCGATGTCCGCCAGGCGCCACACGGTGTCGCCCAGCACGCCGAAGTCGCGGCCGGCGGTGAGGGGCGAGCGGTCGGTGAGGACGAGCTGGACATGGCCTTTCAGCTGCTGGCGCGTCAGCCGGCCCGGCTGCTTTGCCAGCGGCGATCCCGTGGCCGCCACGGTGACCATGGGCACGCCCATGAGCGGCACCTGTTCGAACTCCGGCGGAATGACGGGCAGCGAACCCATCACGCCCACGCGGCAGCGCCCGTCCAGCACCCATTGGGCCGCGGCGCCGAGTGCCTCCACCTGCAGTTGCAGCGTGGTGCCGGGAAAGGCGACGGCAAAGGCGCCGATGGCGTCGGTCAGGGCCGCCATGGGGAACATGACATCGACCACGACCGACAGTTCGGGCTCCAGGCCGGCGGCCATCGAGCGTGCCTCGGCCTTGAGTGTGTCGGCCGCGCGAACGATGTCGCGGGCGCGGCCGGCCAGGGCCTGGCCTTCCGGCGTGAGGGCGGGCAGGCGCGCCGCCCTGGTGAACAGCGTGACGCCGAGTTGCGCCTCCAGCCCGGCGATGGCCTGGCTGACGACCGATTGCGCCCGGCCGACGCGGCGGCCGGCGGCCGAGAAGCTGCCGGTTTCCACCGCGGCGACGAAGATGCGCAGGTGATCCAGGGAGACGCCATCGAGCATGGTGATGTCCTCAATCCATCGTTAAAGCAGATGGATCATATTCAATCAAATAGGCTTTGCAGATGGAGGGCGCGTCTCTACATTGGATGGGTAGCGGCGCCACGGCAAACCGGATGTGGCGCCGACGCAGATTTGTCCGGCCCGTCTTTTCAGGAGCACCCCACCATGTCCGCCTTGCTTTCCCCCACCGCCCAACGAACCATCGTGCGGCGCACCCGTGGCCGTGGACACGGCCCCATCACCCGGCTGATGAGCCCCGGCGACCTGGGCCAGGTGCTCAAGCCTTTCGTGTTTCTGGATCTGTTCCAGGGCGAATCGTCGTTTGCCGGTGGCATGCCCATTCACCCGCACTCGGGCCTGGCCACCGTCACGGTGGTGACCGAAGGCGACTTTCGCTTCGACGATGCGGTCTCGGGCGAGGGCGAACTGGCCTACGGCGGTGTGGAGTGGATGCGTGCCGGGGGCGGCGTGTGGCATGGCAAGGAGCTTTCACCAGGGCAGTCGCCGCGCATCGCGGGTTTCCAGCTGTGGCTGGCCCTGCCGCCCGAACTGGAAAACGGCCCGGTGGACAGCCAGTACATCGAGGCCAGGGCCATGCCCGCCAGCGGCCCGGTCACGGTGATCCTCGGCGAATACGCCGGCCTTCGCAGCCCGGTGCGGGCGCCGGAGGGCGTTCACTACCTGCTTGTCACGCTGCAGCCCGGCCAGGCATGGACGTATGCGCCGCCCCAGGGTCACGATGCGGCCTGGCTGGCGGTCAGCCACGGCCAGCTGGTCGGCCCCAACGCGGTGGCCACTGGCGAGATGGCGGTGTTTGGCGCATCCGGCACGATCGGACTGCAGGCCTCGCAGGAGCGCAGCGCGGTGTTCGTGATCGGGTCCGCCAGTCCGCATCCGCACGATCTGGTAACGGGCATGTATTCGGTGCATACCAGCCGGGCGGCCCTGGCGAAGGGGGAGGCAGGCATTCAGGCGCTGGCCGAGCGCATGGCACTGCGCCCTGCGGGGCAGCAGCGGCGCATGGCGGTGTTCAGCGGCTGACGGCATCGCGCCGCCGGGCGAGCACGGTGGGCCCGGGCCCGTTCAGTTCGCGCCGCCCACGCGCTGCAGCGCTTCCAGTTGCAGCAGTTCGATGCGCCGGTAGCGCAGGCCGATGAGCCCTAGCTGGGCCAGGGTGTTGAGCTCTTTCGACAGGGTCTGCCGTGTCACGCCGAGCATCATGGCCAGCGCTTCCTGCGGCACGGCCACGCTGGGCCGCAGGGTGGCCGACTGGGTGGCGTCGCCGCGCGCCAGGGCCAGCAGGCGGTGCACCACGCGCACGCGCAGCCCGCGCAGGGTGGCCATGGCGTTGGCGAACACGGGGTCGGCCATCTGCGCGGCGAAGGCGAAGGGCGGCACCACCAGCAGGTCCACCCCGGTGAGCGCCGTGGCGTCGTGCGTGCGCGGCGAGCCGTCGATGAGCGTGATCTCGCCGAACCAGTTGCCCGGCTCCAGCAGCACCAGGATGGCTTCGCGGCCATCGTCGCGCAGCGTGGAGATCTTGAGGGTGCCGGCCAGCAGGCCGTAGAACCCGCTACCGGCCGCGCCCACCGGGTCGCCCTGGCGAAACGGCATGGCGCCGCGCTGCAGGTGCACCCGCTCCGCCGCGCCCAGCAGTGCGCCGCGCTGCGCGGCGGGCAGGGCGGCGAACCAGGGATTGCCTTCCAGGGTGCGGCGGTGGGCGGGCGACAGCGGGGGCGCGTGGGGCATGCAGTGCGGTGTACGGTGCGGCGCGGGCGGGTAAACCAAGGGGTCGAACTGTCAATTATTGGACAGTTGGCAGGGCGGGGCGCGCCTACAGTGGCCCGGTTCCCCCACGGAGACAAAACGATGCAGACCCATCAAAAGGCGACTTTCGTGCGCATGCAGGACAGCACGCGCGAGGACTGGCAGACCATCGGCAGCGAATTCATGCAGTTCTCGCGCGGCCTGGCAGACCGGCTGGCGGCGCACCTGCGCATCTTGGAAGGCGACTACGGCGGCTTTCCGGTGGACCGCTACACGCATTCGCTGCAGACCGCCACCCGCGCGCTGCGCGATGGCCGGGACGAGGAGTACGTGGTGTGCGCGCTGCTGCACGACATCGGCGACACGCTGGGATCGTTCAACCACCCCGACATCGCGGCCGCCATCCTGCAGCCGTTCGTGAGCGAGGCCAACCACTGGATGGTCAAGCACCACGGCATCTTCCAGGGCCATTATTTCTTTCACCACATCGGGCTGGACCGCCACCTGCGCGACCAGTTCGCGGGGCACCCGCACTACCAGCAGACGGCCGATTTTTGCGAGCGCTACGACAACCCGGCGTTCGACCCGCACGCCGAGACGCTGCCGCTCGACACGTTCATGCCGATGCTGCGGCGCGTGCTGGCCCAGCCGCGCCAGAGCCTCTACAAGGCGGCGCTGCAGCCGCCGCAGCCGGCCGCCGCCTGACGGCTGCCGGCGCCCTCTGTGCCATGCACCCAACCCAAGGAATGCTCATGAATGCGATCACCCCGTCCGAAGTCCGGCAACTCGTGTCTGCCGAAGAGTGGCAGTTGCGCGTCGATCTGGCCGCCTGCTACCGCCTGGTGGCCCTGCACGGCTGGAGCGACCTGGTGTTCACCCACATCAGCGCGCGGGTGCCGGGGCCGGAGCACCACTTTCTCATCAACCCCTACGGCCTGATGTTCGACGAGATCACGGCGTCCAGCCTGGTCAAGGTGGATTCGCAATGCAACAAGGTGATCGACTCGCCCCACCCGGTGAACCCGGCGGGCTTCGTGATCCACAGCGCGGTGCATGCGGCACGCGACGACATCCAGTGCGTGCTGCACACCCACACGCGGGCCGGCATCGCCGTGAGCGCGCAAAAGGACGGCGTGCTGCCCATCAGCCAGCAGTCGACCTTCGTGCTGGCCTCGCTCGCTTACCACGACTACGAAGGCGTGGCGATCCGCGACGACGAGAAGACCCGCCTGCAGGCCGACCTGGGCCACGCCAACTTCCTCATGCTGCGCAACCACGGCCTGCTCACCTGCGGCAAGACGGTGGCGGATGCGTTCCTGGCCATGTACACGTTCGAATCCACCTGCCAGATCCAGATCGCCGCGCAGTCGGGCGGCGGGGAGTTGACGCGGGTGCACCCGCAGATCGTGCAGGGGGTGGGCCATGCGATGAAGGTGCAGACGGGCGGCCTGGGCGGGCAGTTCGTCTGGCCCGCGCTGATCCGCAAGCTCGACCGCACCGACCCGGGCTACCGCGACTGAGCGCGGCGGCCCCGATGGACAGCACCCTCATCGTCACGCGCTTTCTGTTCGGCGCGCTGGCCCTCGTCATGTTCGGGCTCGGCCTCACCCTGCGGGTGGCCGACTTCCGGCGGCTGCTGCACAGCCCCAAGGCCGTGGGAATCGCGCTCGGCCTGCAGGTGATCGGCCTGCCGATCCTGTGCTACGCGATCATCCGCGCCTTCGGCTTGTCGCCGATGTTCGCCATCGGCCTGATGCTGCTGGCCGCGTCGCCGGGCGGCATCTCGGCCAACCTGTTTTCTCATCTGTTCGGCGGCAATGTGGCGATGAACATCTCGCTGACGGCGGTGAACACGCTGCTGTCCATCGTCACGCTGCCGATCATCGCCAACGCGGCCATCGCCCACTTTGCCCAGAGCGGGCAGGTGGTGCCGATCCAGACCGGCAAGCTCCTGGAGGTGATCGCCATCGTGCTGGTGCCGGTGGGGCTGGGCATGGCCGCGGCGGCGCGCTGGCCGGCCTTCGCGGCGCGCATGGAAAAGCCGGTGAAGGTCTTCAGCGCGCTGGTGCTGGCTGTGGTGTCCATCCTGTCCATCGCCAAGGAGTGGAGTTCGATCGCCAGCACCTTCGCCGAGATCGGGCCGGCGGTGCTGGTGTTCAACCTGGCGAGCCTGCTGTCCGGCTACTACCTGAGCCGCGCGGCCGGGCTGGACAAGCCGCTGGCCACCGCGGTGAGCTACGAGATCGGCATCCATAACTCGACGCTGGCCATCTTCATCGCCCTGAGCGTGCTGGGCAGCTACACGCTGGCGCTGCCCGCGGCCATCTACTCGGTGCTGATGTACATCACGGCGCCGCTGTTCGGCTGGCTGCTGCTTCGCCGTCCGGCGCCTGCGGTGCCGGCTCGGAATTAGTGCGCCTGCGATGCCGGTTTCGAGTTAGAGCGCCTGCGTTGTCCGTGTCACGTCAGGGCGCCTTGACGGCGGACTCGCAATAGGGTGCCGGGGCGCACACCCCCAGGACAATCTGCCCCCCGCGGGCCGCTGGCACCGTGCCGGCCAGCCCGCGCTGCAGGCCTGGTCAGGCGCGCAGCAGGCGGGTGGAAGGCCTTGGCGAGACCTTGGGCGCCGGGGCCGGCGTGGGGTGGTGCTCGGCCGCTAGGGCTGCGGCCTCGCCCAGCTGGAACACGGCCAGCGCCTCGCGCAGCACGGCCACCTGCGAGGCCATGGCCGAGGTGGCAGCGCTGGCTTCTTCCACCATGGCGGCGTTCTGCTGCGTCATCTCGTCCATCTGCGAGACGGCGCGGTTCACCTCTTCGATGCCGGCCGTCTGCTCCACGTTGGCCGAGGCGATGCCTTCCATCAGGCCCGAGATGCGGTGCACGGACTCGACCACTTCGCCCATGGTCTTGCCGGCTTTTTCGACCAGTTCGGAGCCGGTGTGGACCTCGTTGACCGATTCGCTGATGAGGGTCTTGATTTCCTTGGCGGCGGCCGCGCTGCGCTGGGCCAGCCCGCGCACTTCGGAGGCCACCACGGCGAAGCCGCGGCCCTGCTCGCCGGCGCGCGCGGCTTCCACCGCCGCGTTCAGCGCCAGGATGTTGGTCTGGAAGGCGATGCCGTCGATCACGCCGATGATCTCGTTGATCTTGCGCGAGCTGGCGCTGATGGAGCGCATGGTCTCGACCACCTGGTTGACCACCTGGCCGCCCTGCACGGCGGTCTGGGCGGTGCTGGAGACGTACTGCGCGGCTTGGCGGGCGTTGTCGGCGTTCTGGCGCACGGTGGCGGTCAGCTCTTCCATGCTGGAGGCGGTCTGCTGCAGCGAAGAGGCCTGCTGCTCGGTGCGGCGCGACAGGTCGCCATTGCCCTGGGCGATCTCGCTGGCCGCATGGTCGATGGTGCTGGTGGCCTGCTGGATGCGGTGCAGGATGCTGGCGAGCCGGTCGCGCATGAATCCGATGGCGTACATCAGGCTTTGCTCGTCGCGGGCGCGCAGCGGGATCTCCGCCTGCAGGTCGCCGTCGGCCATGCGCATCGCTGCGCTGGCGGCGGCGCGCGGCTCGCCGCCCACGGAGCGTTCGATGTCGCGCACCACCAGCCCGGTGAGGGCCGAGATCACCAGCCCCAGCAGGGCCAGCAAGCCGATCGCGCGGTACAGCGAGGCGCGGTAGGCCTGCTCGATGTCGTCGACGTAGTCGCCGGCCACCAGGTCCCAGTTCCAGGGCTTGAAGCGCACCACGTAGCCGATCTTGGGGCTGGGGGCGTCGCTGCCCGGGCGCGGCCACCAGTATTCGAGGAACCCGCGGCCCTGCGCGCCGGCGGCGGCGATGTTCACGTAGAGCAGGTTGCCCTTGGCATCCTTGAAGGCGATCATGTTCTTGCCGTTCAGCTCGGGCTTGATCGGGTGCATCGCCATGATGGAGTCGGAGCCAATGACGGTGACGTAGCCGTCCTTGCCGTAGCGCTGCGAGGCGATGCGCGCCAGGGCGGCACTGCGGGCTTCCTCCTGGCTTATCTTGCCGGCCTGGGCCTGCTTTTCGTAATCGCTGGCCACGGTCAGCGCCATGTCGGTGATGTCGGAGAGGGCCGATTGCCGGGCCTGGTACTGGATCTGCCGGGTCTGCCACGCGTTCACGAAGGTCAGTGCCAGCAGCCCCAGCAACGCGAGGACCAGCGGGAGCCAGAGCTTTTGCCGCAAGGTCAGTTTTTTCATGGAAGGGGTCCTTTCAGGAGGGCGTACGGAAGGCATTGGGATGGGTCGCAGTATGGCCGTGAACACCCCTCGTCTGGCAGTCGGGCTACCCCTTTCTGTCGGGTGTTCGCAACGCTTTGATACATATGCAAGTTACGTGCTCGATCCGCACCCCGCGGCCTGCCACCCGGCGAAAACGGAGCTTCCTTTTTGCCCTTTTCCGCACCGCGCAATGCCGGCTCAGTGGATGGGCGCGGCCTCGGCGCCCAGCTCCCGGCCCAGCGTTTCGGGCAGGGCGAGCGCCGCCAAGATCACGAGCCCGTAGCAGATCGCGGTGATCCAGCCGATGGTCTGGCCCAGCGGCAGCGTGTTGCTCAGCGTGCCCACCAGCGCCGGGCAGATGGCGCCGATGGCGCGGCCGAAATTGTAGCAGAACCCCTGGCCCGAGCCCCGCACGTCGCTGGGGAACAGTTCTGACAAAAATGCGCCCATCCCCGAGAAGATGCCTGACAAAAAGAACCCCAGCGGAAAGCCCAGCACCAGCATCCAGGCGTCCGTGATCGGGATCTGCGTGTAGGCCAGCACCAGCGCCATGCCCATTGCCGCGAACAGGATGAAGCAGCGGCGCCGGCCGATCACGTCCGACAGCCAAGCGCTGGCGAGGTAGCCCAAGAACGAGCCGGCGATGAGCACCAGCAGGTAGGTGCTGGTGCCCAGCACGGACAGGTGCCGCTCGGTCTTGAGGAAGGTCGGCAGCCAGGTGGTGACCGAGTAGTAGGCGCCCTGCATGCCGGTGGCCAGCAGGCTGGCCAGCACCGTGGTGCGCAGCAGCGAGGGGTGGAAGATGCGCAGGAAGCTGCCCTGCGTGCCGGCGGCGCGGGCACGGGCCTGGGCCGCTAGGTAGACCGGCGGCTCCTGTATGTTGCGGCGGATGTAGATGATGAGCACGGCGGGCACGATGCCGATCCAGAACAGCACCTTCCAGGCGATCTCCGGCGGCAGCACCGAATACACGCCCCAGAACGCCAGCGCCGAAGCGGCCCAGCCCACGGCCCAGCTGCTTTGCACCAGCCCGGCCGCCTTGCCGCGGTGCCTGGCCGACATGGTCTCCGCGATCAGCACCGAGCCCACGGCCCACTCCCCGCCGAAGCCGAAGCCCTGCATGGCCCGGGTGAAGAACAGCTGACCGAACGATTCGGTGAAGCCGCTCAGGAAGGTGAACAGCGTGAACCACAGCACCGTCCACTGCAGCACCCGCACGCGGCCGTAGCGGTCGGCCAGCACCCCGGCCGCCCATCCGCCGATGGCGGAGGTGAGCAGCGCACCGGTGGCGATGTAGCCGGCTTCCGCCTTGGACATGTTCCACGCGGCCAGCAGCGTGGGGATGAGGAAGGTGTAGATCATGTAGTCGAAGCCGTCGACGCCATAGCCTGCGAAGGTGGCGGTCAGGGTGCGCCGCTCGGTGGGGGAGGTGTGCCGGAGCCACATGGTGCGAAGTCTTTCTTGGAAGGGGGGGACAGGAAGGGCGGCGTCAGGCGGTCACCAGATCGCGGTTGAGCAGATCGGTGACCAGCATGTGCCCCGGCGCGTGGGTGATGCAGAAGGCGGGGCGGGCTGCCGCGATGGCGGCCTGGGGCGTCACGCCGCAGGCCCAGAACACCGGCAGCTCGTGCGGCTGCACGCTCACGGCGTCGCCGTAGTCGGGCCGGGACAGGTCGTGGATGCCGATGAGCGCCGGGTCTCCCAGATGCACGGGGGCGCCGTGCACCTGCGGCATGCGCGAGGTGATCTGGATGGCACGGATCGCGTCCGCGGCCGCCATGGGGCGCATGGAAACGACCAGCGGCCCGCGGAACGCGCCGCTGGGCTCGGTGGCGCGGTCGGTGCGGTACATGGACACGTTGCGGCCCTGGTCCACGTGCCGCAGGCGAATGCCGTCCGCCAGCAGCGCGTGCTCGAACGAGAACGAGCAGCCGATGGCGAAGGTCACGAGGTCGTCGCGCCAGTGGGCGAAGAGGTCGGTGGGCGCGTCCACCTGCTCGCCGTCGCGCCACACTGCATAGCGGGGCAGGTCGGTGCGGATGTCGATGTCCGCGCCCAGCGCGGGCAGGGCGGGCGAGCCGGGCTCGCTGACCGCCAGCACCGGGCAGGCGCGCGGGTTGCGCTCGCAATAGCGTTGGAACTCGGTGGCCAGCGCCTGGGGCAGGATGGCCAGGTTGACCTGCACGTAGTCGCTGGCCAGGCCGCTCGTGTGGTCGGACAGGTGCCCGGCGCGGGCGGCCGCGCGCACGTCGCGGGCGGTGGACCGGGCGGTCAGCCCGGCGGCAGCGCCTGGGCCGGGGGAAAGAACAGGGGATGGCATCGTCGTGAAAGCCCTGGAATGCGGGGCTTGCGGTGGTGGCAATGCCGCGGATTCTGAAAGCCGCACGGCGGCGAATCCAACGCAAAATTTTGCGTTCACGTCATCGAAAAAATCGATGGCGACCACTGAATTTTCAATATTGCGAAAAGCATGCCAATGCCATCCGGGCTTTCCCGGGGGCGCGTGCACTGCGACGGTGCGGTCAGCGCGGCGTGCGCTTTTTTCGGGCAGTCTGGGTCTGGGCCACGTACGCCTGGGCCGATTCCAGCACCGATTCGGTGATTCCCGAGCCGGGGTCTTCGCGGTAGCTGGCGTGGATGGGCAGGGCGGTGAGCGCGCACGAGGCCCGCAAGATGTGCAGCGGCATGCGGTGCGACAGCCGCTGCGTCACGGCGCGCGGCAGCACCGCGATGCCGAATCCCGCTTCCACGAGCTGCAGCATGGCTGAAATCGACGAGATGGCATGCATGCGCGGCACGGCCACGCCCGATTCCTGGAACAGCTGCAGCAGGCTCTGGTGCGGGTGCGAGCCCTTTTGGAAGGTGATGAGGTCGTGCTGCGCCAGCCGTTGCAGGTCGTACCGCCCCGCGGAGTGCAGGGTGCGGTGCCCGACGAACACCAGTTCCAGCGGCGGCATGGTCCGCGTGTGGACCCCGGTGTCGGTGGCGGGCAGGGAGGTGAACACCAGGTCCTGCGCCCCGCGCCGCACCTGGTCCACCAGCACGGGCGAGGTTTCCACGGTCAGCTCCAGCTCGAAGTCGGGGCGGGTCTTGCGCATCTCCTGCAGCCAGCCGGTGAGCCAGCTGTGCACGACCGATTCGATGGCCCCGATGCGCAGCGCCACCGGCGCGTTCGGGCTGGTGCCCAGTTCTTCCTTCACCTGCCGCTGCAGTTCCAGCAGGCGCACGGCCAGCAACTGAAAGCGCTGCCCGGCGGCGGTGAGGCGGAACAGGCGCTCGCGCCGGTCCAGCAGGATCACGCCCAGTTCCTCTTCCAGCGCGGCGATGCGGCTGGACAGGGCGGACTGCGTGATGTGCAGCTTTTCGGCCGCCCGCGTGATGCTCTTGAGCGAGGCGGCCCAGTGGAAGGCTTCGACAAACCGCAGGTTCATGGGCGCGATTGTCGCCGCGCGGCGGCGTTCAGCCCGCGGCGGCAGCGCCCCGGCAGGTGGCGAACATGTCCTTCGACGCCTCGTAAACGCTGGTCTGCACGTCCATCAGCCCGAGGATGGAGTGAAAGTAGTGGTCGTGCGACAGGCGCCGCTCGCCCAGGTCCTTTTGCAGGCAGGCGGTGGCCGTGCGGGTGCGCGATTGCATGGCGGGTGACAGCCAGGTGATCCAGGGCACGTGCTTTTGCACATCGGGCGCGATGGCGTAGGGCATGCCGTGCAGGTAGATGTTGTTCTCGCCCAGCGACTCACCGTGGTCGGCCACGTACATCATCGCGGTCTGTGCGGTGCCCGACTGCGCGGCCAGCCACTGGATGGTGGCGTTGAGGAAATGGTCGGTGGACACGATGCTGTTGTCGTACGCGTTGACCACTTCCTGGCGCTGGCATTCCTGCAGCGCCGAGGTCCGGCATTCGGGCTGGAAGGGCTTTTGCGAAGGCAGGGAGCGCTTGAAATAGGCCGGACCGTGGCTACCCATCTGGTGCAGCACCACCACGGTCCCGCGGGCTCGCTGCTCGGCCGGCAGCGCCGCGATGCGGGCGTCCAGGCCCTTGATCATCACATCGTCCAGGCATTCCTTGCCGTCCGCGCACCACTGGGGGTCGTCGGGCTTGGCCGAGGTGCTGGCCTCGGCCACGCGGTCGCACACGCCCTTGCAGCCCGACTGGTTGTCCACCCACAGCACGGCCAGGCCGGCATGCTGCAGCACGTCCAGCAGCCCCTCGGAGCGGATGTGGCTAGCCTCGTAGGCGGTGCGCCCCAGGTTGGAGAACATGCAGGGCACGGATGCAGCCGTGCTGGTGCCGCAGGACCAGGCGTTGCGGGCGCTGACGAGGTCGTTGCGGGCGGACAGCTCGGGCGTCGTCGGGCGGCCGTAGCCGTTGAGGCCGAAATTGCCGCTGCGCCCGGTCTCGCCCAGCACCAGCACCAGCAGCGGTGGTTTGCCTTGGCCGGCATAGGACGCCCCCAGCCTGGCATCGCGCCCCAGCGGCATCAGCGGGCCGGCATCCCGGCGCAGGGGGCGCGCAGCGGCATTGCCCACGGCATAGATGCTGTTCAGGGGGTTGATCAGGTAGCGCAACTGCGTGTGGTTGCGCATGGCGGAGGAAAAATCCTGGAACACCAGGAAGACCGAGCCGGCGGCCAGGGCCAGCGAGCCCAGCAACAGCAGGCAGTGGAACACGATCTGCCGGGCAAAGCCCAGCAGCTTCACCCGGGTGCGTGCCAGCCACCACAGGGGTGGCACCGCCAGGGCTGCCACGGTGAGCGGCAGGCGCCAGTCGAGCAGGTCGGCGGCTTCGCGCGGATCGGTCTGCAGCACGTTGGTGATCATGCCGGTGTCGATCACGATGCCGTAGGCCATCATGAAATACGTGCCGAACGTGGCTGCCAGCACGGCCATGCCAAGCACCGGCTTGAGCAGTCGCCCCCAGGCCAGCAGACCGAGCACGGCAGCATTGGCGGCCGCCACGGCCACCATGAACATGAGCAGGAAGCCCCAGGCGCGCAACCCGCCCGATTCGTGCAAGCCCAGTACGATCTTCCACAGGTGCACGTTGCAGACGGTGGCCAGCCAGAGGCTGACCAATCCGATCACCGCAGCGGGATGCCATGGCCGCCGGGCGGGGGCGAAGGCGGGTTCGGGTTCGGTGCGGGCGGCGGTAATAACCCGCAACGGTGGCTGCAAGATGTCAGGCATGGCGCGGATTCTTTTCCGCGTGCCTTAAGTCAAGATTAAGAGCCTCCTGTCGTTGCGGGCCCCCGTCGCCAGCGGATCAGGCGGCGGTGTTTCCGGCGCTCAGAACGCCGGCGTGGTGCGCCAGATGGTCTTCGATGAAGGTCTGGATGAAGTAGTAGCCGTGGTCGTACCCCTCGTGGCGGCGCAGGGTGAGCGGCTGGCCGATGGCCTGGCATGCGGCTTCGAAGCGCTCGGGGTAAAGCTGCTCGGCGAGGAATTTGTCGCCCAGCCCCTGATCGATCAGGATGCCGGCCGGGTAGGGGGCCAGCGGCTGGTTTTCCATGAGCACCGTGGCGTCATGCTCGCCCCACGCCGTGCGGTCCGCGCCCAGATAGCCGGTGAACGCCCGCTCTCCCCAGGGGCACTGCGTGGGCGCGCAGATCGGCGCCAGGGCCGAGAGCGACCGGAAGCGGCCGGGATGGCGCAGCGCCAGCGTCAGCGCGCCATGGCCGCCCATCGAGTGGCCGAAGACGCCCAGGCGATCCAGGTCGATCGGCAGGTGCCGGCCCAGCAGGGGGAGCAGTTCCTGCACCAGGTAGCTTTCCATGCGCCAGTGCGTGCGCCAGGGGGCTTGGGTCGCATCGAGGTAAAAGCCCGCGCCGATGCCGAAATCCCAGCGGGCGGTGGCGTCCGGCAGGGCCTCCACCGCGGCACCACGGGGGCTGGTGTCGGGCGCGATCAGTGCCAGGCCCAGTTCCGAGGCCCGGCGTTGCGCGCCGGCCTTGACCATGAAGGTCTCTTCGTTGCACGTCAGCCCCGCCAGGTACAGCACCGCGGGCACCGGGCCGTGGGCGGCCTGCGGCGGCAGGTACACCGAGAACTTCATCGGCAGGCCGATCTCGGTGGAGTCGTGTTGGTAAAAGCGCTGCGTGCCGCCGAAGCTGCGGTGTTCCGGCAGGGTCTGGAGGGGATGGGTCATGGCGTGGGAAGTGAAGAAGAAGGGGTGGCACGGACCAGTTCGAGCACCGCATCGGCAAAGGCTTCGGGGGCCTCCTGCGGCAGGTTGTGGCCGGCGCCGGGCACCCAGCGGTGCGTGCGCAGGCCGCTGAACTTCGCGGCATGGGCCGAGGCGTCGGCCGGCGGGCGAACCCCGTCGTCCACGCCGTCGAAGGTGATGGCCGGCACGCGGATGGCCGGCTGCGCCGCCAGGCGCGATTCGATCCCGGCGTACGCCGGATCGCCCGTGACCAGGCCGAAGCGGTGGCGGTACGAGTGGATCACCACGTCCACGAAGTCGGGGTTGTCGAACGCGGCGGCGCTGCGCTCGAAGGTGGCCTCGTCGAACGCCCAGGTCGGCGACCACGACTGCCACAGCAGGCGGGTGAGGGCCCGCCGGTCGTTTGCCAGGCCGGCCGCGCCCCGTGCGCTGTGAAAGTAGTACTGGTACCAAAGGCGCTGTTCGTTGGCCGGCGTGTCGGGCGCCATGGCCCGGCCGATGTCCTGGATGTTGTAGCTGTTGAGCGAGACCAACCCGGCGCACCGCTCGGGCCACAGCGCCGCGACCACGCAGGCCGCGCGCCCGCCCCAGTCATAGCCGGCGAGCACCGCGCGCTCGATCGCCAGCGCATCGAGCAGCGCCAGCAGGTCCGCGCCCAGCGCCGCCTGCTCGCCCGAGCGCGGCGTGGCCGCGCTCAGGAACCGCGTGGGGCCGTAGCCCCTCAGGAACGGCACCACCACCCGGCATCCCTGCGCAGCCAGACGCGGCGCGACCTCGGCATAGGCATGGATGTCGTAGGGAAAGCCGTGCAGCAGCACGACGGGCGGCCCCCCGGCGGGGCCCGCCTCGAAATACGCGACTTCGAGCACGCCGGCCTCGATCCGGCGCAGGGGTTCCATGCGGTCCATGGCGGGCACCATCGGGGTCTGCCGCGGGGCGGTCAGTAGATGACCACGCCGCGGATCGACTCGCCGCGCTTCATCAGGTCGAACCCGTGGTTGATGTCGGCCAGGGGCATGGTGTGGGTGATCAGGCTGTCGATGTCGATCTTGCCTTCCATGTACCAGTCCACGATCTTGGGCACGTCGGTGCGGCCCCGGGCGCCGCCGAAGGCCGAGCCTTCCCACTTGCGGCCCGTCACGAGCTGGAAGGGGCGCGTGCTGATCTCGGCGCCGGCCTCGGCCACGCCGATGATGATGCTGCGGCCCCAGCCCTTGTGCGTGCACTCCAGCGCCTGGCGCATCACCTTGGTGTTGCCGATGCATTCGAAGGAATAGTCCGCACCGCCGTCGGTCAGCTGCACGATGGCGTCCACCACGTTCTCGACCTCGTTGGGGTTGATGAAGTGCGTCATGCCGAACTGGCGCGCCATCTCCTGGCGGGCGGGGTTGATGTCCACGCCGATGATCTTGTCCGCGCCCACCATCTTGGCGCCCTGGATCACGTTCAGGCCGATGCCGCCCAGGCCGAACACCACCACGTTCGCGCCGGCCTCCACCTTGGCGGTGAACAGCACCGCACCGATGCCGGTGGTCACGCCGCAGCCGATGTAGCAGACCTTGTCGAACGGGGCGTCCTCGCGGATCTTGGCCAGCGAGATCTCGGGGGCCACGGTGTAGTTGCTGAACGTGCTCGTGCCCATGTAGTGGAAGATGGGCTGGCCGTCGATGCTGAAGCGGCTGGTGGCGTCCGGCATCAGCCCCTTGCCCTGCGTGCCGCGGATCAACTGGCACAGGTTGGTCTTGCGCGACAGGCAGAACTTGCACTGGCGGCATTCGGGCGTGTACAGCGGGATCACGTGGTCGCCCTTCTTGAGGGTGGTCACGCCCGGCCCCACGTCCACCACGATGCCCGCGCCTTCGTGGCCCAGGATGGCGGGGAAGATCCCTTCCGGGTCGGCGCCCGAGAGGGTGTAGTAGTCGGTATGGCAAATGCCGGTGGCCTTGATTTCGACCAGCACCTCGCCGAATTTCGGGCCCTGCAGGTCCACGGTTTCGATGGTGAGGGGTTCTCCGGCCTTCCAGGCGACGGCGGCTTGGGTTTTCATGGGATGGGGCTCCTGTCAGTGGTGGTTCGGTGGCTCGCAAGGGGGCGGCGCGGCGCCGCCGTGGGTCGGCGGGCGCGGCGGCACGTCGGGTGGCTGCAGCAGTCTTTCTAGCAGATGCGGCGGGGCCGCCGCGCTTCATGGCCGGATCGTCCGGCGACAATCGCTGCGCCGGCCCGGCCCGGGCGGCGCCCGGACGGTCCTGCATGCCGGTGCCGCGAGCGTAAAAGCGTTTGGCCGGCTCGGCCACCCGGCGCGCTGCGCCCGGCCGTGTTTGGCCGCCGTGCCGGGCATCTTGGCCGCTGAAGCGGGTCGTGCCGTCCGCGGTCTGTCCATCCCTTGGTTTCCACCCCGTCCATGTCCGCTCCCTATACCGTCGATATCGTCGTCTACCCCGGCTTCAAGGCCCTGGAGGCGATCGGCCCCATGTCGGTGTTCGACTATGCCAACGTGCACCTGGCGCGGCGCGGCCAGCCGCCGGGTTATGCGGTGTCGGTGGCTGCTGAAGGGCTGCGCGACGTGCCTTCCGACACGGCCATGTCGCTGCGGGCCACGCGCCAGCTGGGGCAGGGGCCGGACCCGCACATCGCGCTGGTGGTGGGGTCCCGCGATATCGAGACGGCGCTGGCTGCCTCCCCCGGCGTGGTGGCCTGGGCGGCGGCCACTGCGCCGCGGGTGCGGCACATGGTGGCGCTGTGCTCGGGCAGCTTCTTCCTCGGGGCGGCCGGCCTGCTGGACGGCGCGCAGGCCGCTACGCACTGGAGCGTGGCCGATCTGCTGCAGCGCCGTTTCCCCTCCGTGCGCGTGGATGCCGACGCGATCTACGTGCGCAGCGGCAACCTGTGGACCTCGGCCGGGGTCACCGCCGGCATCGACTTGGCGCTGGCCCTGGTGGAGGAGGACTTCGGCCGCACCCTGGCGCTGGAGGTGGCGCGCGACCTGGTGATGTACCTGAAGCGCCCCGGCGGGCAATCGCAGTTCAGCATGCACCTGGCCAGCCAGGGCACGCGCCACCCGGGCATCCGCGAGGTGCAGGCGTGGGTGCTGTCGCACCTGGCCGAGCCTCTGGCGCTGCAGCAGCTCGCCTCGCGGGCGGCCATGAGCGAGCGCAACTTCCGCCGCGTGTTCCTGCAGGAATGCGGGCAAAGCCCGTCGGACTTCATCGAGACGGCCCGGCTCGAAGGCGCCCGCCGGCTGCTGGAGGAAGAGAACGGCCTGCCGCTCAAAACCGTGGCGGCGCGGGTGGGCTTTCGGTCGGACGAGCCGCTGCGCCGGCTGTTCCTGCGCCGCCTGGGGATCACCCCGCAGGCCTACCGCGAGCGGTTCGGCGGGCCGGGCTGAGCCCCGGCGCTGCGGCCCGGCTGGCACTCGGGCCTTTTGGAAAAAAGGCATGATGCCAGGCTGAGCAGCCTCGGGAGACCGCCGGCAACGGCCGGGCCCGACTGCACATCGACACCCAACGAGCGAGCGATTCAAAGGTTTTTTCTCAATGCACACCGTCCCCGGCCCAGCGGCCGCCGGCCCTGCCGATCCCCTTGGTAGCCGTCCCGACGCGCGAGCGATCGCCGAGTTCGATTGGTCCCTGACCCCCCTGGGGCCCGTAGCGCACTGGCCGCAGTCCGTGCAGGCCGCGATCGCGCAGTGGAGCGAGGCCGCCGCGCCATCGGCACCCTTGCCGGATACCGACATCCGCAACCGCCAGATCCTGGACAGCGCCATCGACTACGCGATCATCGCTTTCGACCTGCAGGGCCAGGTCACGCGGTGGAACGAAGGTGCCCGCCGCGTGCTAGGCTGGACGGAATCCGAAATGCTGGGCCACAACGCCGCCCGGATCTTCACCCCCGAAGACCGCGCCGCGCACCGCATGGAGATCGAGATGCAGGCCGCGCTCACGCGGGGCGTGGGCACCGACGAGCGCTGGCATGTGCGCAAATCCGGCGAGCGCTTCTGGGCCAACGGCGAGATGACACCGATCCGCGATGGTGACGGCACGCCTATCGGCTTCGTGAAAGTGCTGCGCGACCGCACCGAGCAGCACCGCGCCGCCGAGGCGCTGCGCCAGTCCGAAGAACGCCTGCACCGCGCGCAGAAGGCGGGCGGCGTGGGCACGTTCTCCCTCGAACTGGCCACCGACCTGCTGTACGGCACGCGCGAGTTCTATCGCATCTTCGGTGTGCCCGAGGCCGAGACCATTCCCGCCAAGGCGCTGGAAGCGCTGGTGATCCCCGAGGACGCCCAGGTGCGTTCCGCCCGCGAAACCCGCAACGCCGAATCGGCCCCGCTGGATGTGGAGTACCGCATCCGCCGCGCCACCGATGGCGCCCTGCGCTGGATCGCCCGCAAGGCCGAATTCGTGCGCAGCCAGGACGGCGCGATCGTTCGCATGGTGGGCGTAGTGCAGGACATCACCGACCGCAAGGCGGCGCTGCAGGCGGTGGCCGACAGCGCGGCGGAGTTCCGCACCTTCGCCCAGTCGCTGCCCAGCCACGTGTGGACCTCCCGGAGCGATGGCCAACTGGACTGGTTCAACGACCGGGTGTACGAATACAGCCAGGCCGAACCGGGCACGCTGGATGGAGACGGATGGACGGGCCTCGTGCACCCCGAAGATCTTCCGGCGGTGTCCCAACTCTGGCAGGCGAGCGTCGCCTCCGGCGAGCAATATGAAACCGAGTTCCGCATCCGCCGCGCGGACGGCGAGATGCGCTGGCACCTGGCGCGGGCGCTGCCCCTGCGCACGGGGGGCGGGGCCATCAGCCGGTGGATCGGCACCAGCACCGACATCCACGAGCAAAAACTCCTGCAGGCCGAAAGCGTGCGCGACCGCAACCGCCTGTGGGCGCTCTCTCGCGAACTCATGCTGGTGTGCGACTTCCAGGGCGTTATCGCCGCGGTCAATCCCGCCGCCACGCGCCTTCTGGGATGGGAGAAGCCCCAGATGGCCGGCCACGCCGTGGCCGAATTCATCCACCCCGAAGATGCCGAGGGCATGGCCGCCGAACTGGCCAAGCTGGAGGCCGGCGCGCCCACGCTGGTGTTCGAGAACCGCTGGCGCAAGGAAGACGGCAGCTACCGGCTGCTGAGCTGGACCGCCGTGCCCGAGGAGGGGCTGGTCCATGCGGTGGCACGCGACGTGACGCGCGAGCGCACGGCCGAAGAGGCGCTGCGCCAGTCGCAAAAGCTCGAAGCCATCGGCCAGCTCACCGGCGGGGTCGCGCACGATTTCAACAACGTGCTGGCGGTCATCCGCACGTCGATCGACCTGCTGCGGCGCGTGCAGCTCACCGACGAGCGGCGCCACCGTTTCATGGAGTCCATCTCCAACGCGGTGACGCGGGCGACCAAGCTCACGGGCCAGCTGCTGGCCTTCGCGCGGCGCCAGGCCCTGCAGCCCACGGTGTTCGATGCCGGGCACAACACCCGGGCGGTCAGCGACATGATCGCCAGCCTGGCGGGCGCGCGCATCGAGATCGAGCTGAACCTGGCGGAGACGGCTTGCTTCGTGCACGCCGACCCGAGCCAGTTCGACACCGCCCTGGTGAACCTCGCCGTCAATGCCCGCGACGCCATGCAGGGCAGCGGCAAGCTCACCATCGAGGTGCGGGCCGTCTCCGAGATTCCCGCGCTGCAGTCGCAGCCCGCGGTGCCGGGCAAATTCGTGGCCGTGTCCATCATCGACAGCGGCACGGGCATCGCGCCGGAGCACCTCACGCAGATCTTCGAGCCCTTTTTCACCACCAAGGGCGTGGGCCACGGCACGGGACTGGGCCTGTCGCAGGTGTTCGGCTTCGCCAAGCAGTCCGGCGGCGACATCCGTGTGGAAAGCACGCTGGGTGAGGGCAGCCGTTTCACCCTGTACCTGCCGCGTGCCGCGCGCCCCGGCTACGACGCGCAGGCCGCCGAGGGCGACGACCGGCTGGCCCTGGGCAACGGCGGCTGCGTGCTGGTGGTGGAGGACAACGCGGAAGTGTCCGCGTCCGTCGAGCAGACCCTGCACGAACTGGGCTACACCACCGTGGTCACGGCCAGCGGCGAGAAGGCGCTGGAGGCCTTGAAGGCCGGCCCGGGCCGCTTCGTGGCAGTGTTCTCCGACGTGGTCATGACCGGCATGAGCGGCATCGAACTGGGCCGTGAGATCCGCCAGCGCTACGGCGCGACCCTGCCCATCGTGCTGTCCAGCGGCTACAGCTACGTGCTGGCGCAAAGCCCCGACCACGGCTTCACGCTGCTGCCCAAGCCCTATTCGCTGGACGAGTTGGCGCAGGTTCTGCACGACAGCATCCACCGCGGCGCGGACGCCGCGCGGCCGCGCCGCCGCAAGGTGCGTGCGGCACTGCCCCCATCGGCCGCGGCGGATGCGGCGCAGTCGGAACTGCTGCGCCAGGCCGAACTGGAATCCATGCGCATCCTGGACACCGACGAAGAAGCGGCCTTCGACGAGTTCGCCCGGCTGGCGGCGGCCCTGTGCCAGACGCCCATCGCGCTCGTTTCGCTGGTGGATGCCGACCGGCAGTGGTTCAAGGCCAAGGTGGGGCTGGCAGCGCGGCAGACGCCCCGCGCGCATTCCTTCTGCGCCCACGCGATCCAGGTGCCGGAAAGCGTGATGATCGTGAGCGATACCTCGCGGGACGAACGCTTTGCCGACAACCCACTGGTGACGGGCGAGCCCAACATCAAGTTCTATGCCGGCGCGCCGCTCATCACCTCGACCGGGCAGGCGCTCGGAACGCTGTGCGTGATCGACCGGGTGCCGCGGGAGCTGGAGGCCCGGCAGGTGGAGATGCTGCAGTTCCTGGCCGCCCAGCTGGTCGAGCGGCTGGAGTCGCGCCGCGCCGCGCTGCCGGATGCCCCGGCGCGGCCGTCCCCGCCGCAGTAGCCCGTCCACCGCATTTCGCCCGGCCACCGGACTGCGATCCGCCCCCTTTGACCCGCCAGCCGGCGGAGAGGGGCGCGGTTGGTGTCGGATTGTGCCTACGCCCGCCGGCCCGGCCTTCCGACGCGCTGCTCTGCGGTGCGGGCGCCCAATGGCAGCCCCAGACGACGGTTCTGTTTTTGGAGGGTTTCCCCATGTTTTCCAACCCGGCTGTTCCCTCGCCGCTGCGTTTCGGCGAAAGCGTCCCCTCCGCCCAGATGGGGGAATTCGGCGGCTTCGGCCTCCAGTGGCAACAGGGCGATGGCGCCATCGACGGAGACGGCCAGCAGGCCTTCCGCTCTGCCGCATCCGAATACCAATACGGCGACAGCTGTCGTTTCGAGACCCAGGCCCAAGGCTGAAGCCCGGGTTTTAGACAGCGCGCTTTCCGCGCCGCTGCTGGATGCAAGGCGTGGGCAGGCACTGAATCGATGCCGGGGAGTGCGCCCCCGGTGGTTGTAAAAAATGGATTGGCCTGCCCGGAGGGACTCGAACCCCCGACCTATTGCTTAGAAGGCAATTGCTCTATCCGGTTGAGCTACGGGCAGACGGAAAAAGAAAAAAGACGCGGGGCTTCAGGCCCTGCAGCACGGGCCAGACGCCGTGTGGCACATCGGGACGATGGCGGGCGGGTCCGTGCGAGGCGTGAATGATACCTGCCTGCCGGGGCCTTCCCGGTCTTTTTGGCCCCTGGCGTTTTGCGGTAACCGGGGGCTTGCGGGTATAACGCAAGGGCAGGTGCCCATCGGGTGCGCCCGCTCCCCCATCACCCCCATGCCGCACAGCCTCTCACTCATCAACACCATTGCCGCGGCGCTGGGCCTGGCGCTCGTGCTGGGCTTCATCGCGACCCGGATCCGCCTGCCGGCCCTGGTGGGCTATCTGCTCGCGGGCGTGGTGATCGGCCCCTTCACCCCGGGGTTCGTGGCCGATGGCGAAATGGCCAGCCAGCTGGCGGAGATCGGGGTGATGCTGCTGATGTTCGGCGTGGGGCTGCATTTTTCGCTGGGCGACCTGCTGGCGGTGCGCAAGATCGCCGTGCCCGGGGCGCTGGTGCAGATGGCGGTGGCCACGCTGCTGGGCATGGGCCTGGCGCTGTGGTGGGGCTGGGGCCTGGGTGGGGCGCTGGTGTTCGGCCTGGCCCTGTCGGTGGCCAGCACCGTGGTGCTCTTGCGGGCGCTAGAGACGCTGGGCATCCTGGATTCGTACACCGGCCGCATCGCCGTCGGCTGGCTGGTGGTGGAGGACCTGGCCATGGTGCTGGTCCTGGTGCTGCTGCCGCCGCTGGCGCAGTGGCTGAACGGCACCGCCGGGGCGGGCAGCACGGGCGAGCTGTGGAAGACGCTGGGCTGGACCATCGCACAGGTGGGCGGCTTCGTCGCGCTGATGCTGGTCGTGGGGCGGCGGGTGTTTCCGTGGATTCTCTGGCAGGTGGCGCGCACCGGCTCGCGCGAGCTGTTCACGCTGTGCGTGGTGGCGGCGGCGGTGGGCATCGCCTTCGGCTCCGCCGCGCTCTTCGGCGTGTCGTTCGCGCTGGGGGCGTTCTTCGCCGGCATGGTGATGCGCGAGTCGGAGTTCAGCCACCGCGCCGCCCAGGAGTCGCTGCCGCTGCGCGATGCGTTCGCGGTGCTGTTCTTCGTCTCCGTGGGCATGCTGTTCAACCCCTGGGTGCTGGTGGAGCGACCCTTCCAGGTGCTGGCCGTGGTGGCCATCATCATTTTGGGCAAGACGCTCGCGGCGGCCGCCCTGGTGCTGGCCTTCCGCTACCCGCTGAACACGGCGCTCACGGTGTCGGCCAGCCTGGCGCAGATCGGCGAGTTCTCGTTCATCCTGGTGGGCCTGGGCGCGTCGCTGGGGCTGCTGCCGCCGGAAGGGGCCAGCCTGGTGCTGGCCGGTGCGCTCATCTCGATCGCGGTCAACCCTCTGCTATTCCATGCCATCGCCCCGCTGCAGGAGTGGCTGCGCGCCCGCTCGGCCCTGGCGCGCCGGCTGGAGCAGCGCGACGACCCGCTGGCGGAGCTGCCCCTGAGCACGCACCGCCGGTACCTCGCGCGCCAGGTGGTGTTGGTCGGCTACGGCCGCGTGGGGCGGCGCATCGCGGCGGCGCTGTCGGAGAGCGACATTCCCTTCGTCGTGGCCGAGCAGAACCGCGATCTGGTGGAGACGCTGCGCAACGGCGGCATGGCGGCGGTCTACGGCGACGCGGTGGAGCCGGCCGTGCTGATCCAGGCGCACATCGCCCGGGCGCACATGCTGGTGATCGCCACGCCGAACACGCTGGACGTGCGCCAGATCATCGCGACGGCGCGCACGCTCAACCCGGAGATCGAAACCTTGGTCCGCAGCCACAACGAGGCCGAGGCCCGGCTGCTGGAGCAGGAAGAGGGCGTGGCCAAGGTGTTCCTCGGCGAGGAGGCGCTGGCCGCGGCGATGACCTCGCATGTCCTGGGCCGCGCCGGCGAGCGCCAGGCCGAGGCGACGGCGCCGGGTGCGCTGGAGGAGCGGCACGCTTCGGTTTGAGTTCGGTTTGAGCCGAATCGGGCTCCACGGCATGATTGACTAGGGCATATTGCTACTATTTTTGTAGCAATGTGCAGGGGCCTTGGCGCGCCCCATTCCGTCTGTCCGTCAGGTGGTCTGCAGGCTGGCCGGCGCCGTGGCGCTGGGCCCCACGCCTTTCTTTCCCCGGCCTCAGTCGGCCTCTTCGAACACCAGCGACGGCGTGGCCATGACCCGCGCCGTGTCGCCCAGCGCCGGAATCAGGTGGTTGGCGAAGTAGCTGTTCTGCGTGTCGGGCTCCAGCGCGGCGACGGCCAGGTTGGCCAGGGGCTGGTTCAGCGGCACGTAGTAGCTGCCTTCGGGCACGTCGATGGCGGTGCGCACGGTGGTCACGCGCACGCGGGTGATGTCCTGCTGGCCGGCGATGGTGCCGCGCACGTCCTGGCGCACGCCTTCCTCGCGGCCGGTTTCCTGGTAGCTGTCGCTCAGGAGCGAACCCGGCTCGGCCACCCGCATGACCTGAAGCCCGAGCAGCTTGAGCCGCTCGGCCGCCTGGCCCGCCGTGGGCGAGAGCCAGTAGCCGCAGGGCCGGGGGAGCGATGCGACGGTGCGCAATTCGAGCGACGAGTTCCAGTCCACGCGCACGGTGCGGTCCGCACCCGTCGCGGGGTCGAGCATGACGAGGTCGCGCTGCGTGGCGGTCGGCCCCGCCTCGATGGCGACCTGGCCGCGGCAGGCCTGCGCCGCGGTGTCGCGCACCACGAACGAGCGCACCTGCTCCAGGTTGCCGGCCCGCTCGGCCGTGCTGCGCAGCGCGCTGGACAGCGCCGTCACCTGGGCATGCACGCGGCGCTGGATGTCCAGCCGCCCGATGCCCACGCCGCGCGTCTCCACCAGCAGGCTGACGGCGTTCTTGAGGCCGTTCACGTTGCGGCCCGTGTCGGGCTGCGTGCCGCCCATCGACACGCGGCGGTCCTGCGGGTCGGTGGAGGTGGTGTAGTACCACTCGCTGGTCAGGCCCTGGCCCTGCAGCGCGGCCGCCATGGGCTGGTGGTACCACTCGCGCGCCGCCTTGGTGAGGAACTCGGGCACGTTGGCCGTGGTGGCGTACTGCAGCAGCGCGTCGTACTTCTGGATGGCGCCGAACTTCTCCAGGAAGCGGCCGGCGACGGTGTATTCGTGCGCATCGAGCACGGCGATGGGGCGGTAGTCCCGCGTGAGCCGCGCCAGGGCCTGGGCCTCGGGCGTGTTCAGCAGCAGGTGGTCGCGGTTCATGTCCGTGCCGTTGGCCGTGGCGCGGGTGCCGGCCTCGGCGCCGTCCGGGTTGGCGCGCGGCACCACGACCACGTTGATGCGGTCCAGCAGAGGCTCCAGCAGGCCCTGCGACAGTTCGCGCGCCATCACCAGCAGGGCTTCGCCGCCGGCGGGCTCGTCGCCGTGCTGCTGCCCGATCAGCAGCACCGTTGGCTTGCCGCTCGCATCCAGGCTGGCCACGTCGGTGTTGGGCGCGTGCGTGAGCACCAGGGCCTGCAGGGGCGTGCCGCGCTGGGACATGCCCAGGTCCAGCACCGTGGCCTTGGTGGCGCCCTGCGGGGTGGCGGCGAGCTGCCGCAGCCACTGGGCGGCCTCGGCATTGGTGGTGAAGGCACGGCGCCCGTCGGCCAGGCCGGGGGTGTCGTAGTGCACGGCTGGCGCGGGGAAGCGGGCGGCGACCGCCGCGCTGTAGGGCAGGTCGGCCGGGGGCGCGGCCGCGGCGGGCGGCGTGGTGCCGGGCGCGGGCTCCGCGCTGGGAATGATGGGGGTGGACAGCACCGGCGAGGTGACGACCTCGGCGCGCTGTGTGCCCAGCGGCGGCGGCACCACGCGCGCGGTCTGAGGGCGGGGCGCCGCGGGCACCGTGGCCTGGGGCGGCGCGGAGGAGGGCCAGGGCGGCAGCGGGGTGCTGCTGCATGCCGCCAGCACGGCCGAGGCGAGGACCGTGCTGCAAGTCCACAAGGTGCGCGCTTTCCAAGGCTCCGAGCCGGCAGGGCCGGCCAGGGGAGGCGATGAAAGGGCGCGTTGGTGGGGAATGGGCTGTTTCATGGTCTGTGGGTCCGGCCAAGGGGGCTGCTATGGGGCTGCGCCGATGTTACCCGGCGTTGCAGACGGGGCCTGTCGGCCAAACACGCGGCTCTGCCGGGTTTTCGCGCAGGGCCGCGGCGGCGCGGCCGGGCTGCGCACGGCGGTCGCCGGTCAGGCCGCAGGCGGCACGGCGGACGTCGTGGGCCTCGTGGGCCTCGTGGGCCTCGTGGGCGTGAGGGCGGGCATCGGCAGGCGCAGCAAGGCGCGGACGAAGCCGTGGTCGGAGCGCGTGCGGTCGCGCCCCTCGTGCAGGTGGTCGTTGAAGTAATCGACCCGCCGCACGTCGCCGGTGTTCGGGCCCGACCGGGCGCTGGGCACGAACTCCTCGCTGACCAGGATCTGGTCCAGCACCGCGGGCATGCCCTGGTGGATGTGCGAGTAGGCCACATCCTTTTTCAGGCCGGCGTCGCCCTGCACGTCGTAGGCGTTGTACAGGGCCACGTCGCGCGCGCTGCGGTCGTAGGCGACCTCGGTGGTCGCGCAGATGAGCTGCGTGGTCACGCTGTCGGGCGTGTCGTTGAAGTCGCCCAGCAGCACCAGCGGCACGTCGGTGCGCTGCAGCAGGTCCACGACCAGGCAGCGCAGCGCCGCCGCTTCCACGCCGCGCATGATGAGCGAGCGCAGCGAAGCCAGGGCCGCGACCTTGCGGTCGTCGCGGTCCTCCAGCGGCTGCCCGAGGGCGTCGAGCAGGAATTTGGGGCGTTTGGATTTGAGGTGCGCCGTGACCACGTTCACCGTCTGGCCGTGCTTCATGCGCAGGGTGGCCAGCAGGGGCGGGCGTTCGAACCGGTGGTGCGTTCCCAGGCCCGGCACATCGACCGCCAGCGCGGGCGGAAACTCCGCTATCGAGCGCAGCGATTCGACGCGCAGCCGCGTGGCGATGCCCACGCGCGGCGTGCCCTGTGCGCCGTGCGAGGCGCCGGTGTTCTCGGCGCCGGGCACGCTCACGAAGTCGTAGCGCAGGCCGCTGCGGCCGATGGCCGTCTGCAGCGCCTGTTCGTCCCACACCTCCTGCACGGCCAGCACATCGGCATTCAGCGCGCGCAGGCGCCCGCCGAGCCAATCGACCTTGCGTTCGAATTCGGCCTGGGTATAGGCGTCCTGGTTGGGATAGAACACCCGCCCGGGCAGGGCGAGGTTCAGGGTGTTGCAGGTGGACACCAGCAAGGTGTCCATGGGCCGCGCGGGATCGGCAGGGCGCATGCGTTCCTCAGGATCGGGGCGCGGGCCGGCTGCGGCCGTGCACGGGCGGGGCCGGTGCTTCAGCGGCCGTAGCCGCCACCGCCACCACCCCGGGGGCCGCCACGCGAGCCGCCGCCGGAATTGCCGCGGTTGCCGCCACCGCCGTAGCCGCCACCACCACCGCCACCGCTGCGGTAGCCACCGCCGCCGCGGCGGCCGGAGCCGGCCATGCTGTCCACGCTCGTGCGCATGGGATCGGGCTGGCCGCCGCCGGCACCGGCATGGCGGGGGGCGCCGAGGTGGCCACCCGTCTGGGTGCCCAGGTGCGCGTTCTCACGGCGCGGCTGGCCGTCGTCGAAGCGGTTGCCACCGCCACCGCCGCCGCCGTTGCCACCGCCGTAGCCGCCAGCACCGGCATTGCCGCCGCCGGGGCCGCGGCCGCCACGTCCGGCTGCCTGCGCGCCGGGACCGCGGGGATTGCCGCCAGGACCGCCGGCACGCGGGCCGTTGCCGCCGCGTCCGCGGGGAGCGCCATTGCCGCCGCCTTCGCCGGCGGCGGCGCGGGGGCCGCCGCCGGAGCGTGCGCCGCCGCCTGCGGGCTTGCCGCCCCGGTCGCCGCCGCCACTGCCCTGCGTGGCCTTGTTGGTGCGGATGCGATCCATCATTTCACTGCGGGCGGCCTTTGCGGCGGCCTGCATGACTTCGCGGCTCGGGGGCTTGCCCGCGCCGCCCCAGATGGTCTGGCGGCCCATGGCGATGGGCTCGGCCTTCTCGCCGGGCTCGGGGCCGAAGCCGTCGAGGATCTGGACCGGGATCTCCTGCTTGGTGAAGCGCTCGATCTCCATCATGAAACCCTCTTCGTCCATGCAGACCAGGCTCACGGCCTGGCCGCTGGCGCCCGCGCGGCCGGTGCGGCCGATGCGGTGCACGTAGTCTTCCGACACGTTGGGGATTTCGTAGTTGACGACGTGCGGCAGCTCATCGATGTCGATGCCGCGGGCCGCGATGTCGGTGGCCACCAGCGCACGGATGTCGCCGCTCTTGAAGCCGGCCAGGGCCTGCGTGCGGGCGCTCTGGCTCTTGTTGCCGTGCAGCGCCATGGCGTTGACGCCGTTCTTGGTGAGGAACTCGGCCACGTTGTTGGCGCCGAACTTGGTGCGGGTGAACACCAGCACCTGGCTCCAGTCGTGCTCCTGGATGATGTGCAGCAGCACCTGCTTCTTCTTGCCGCGGCCCACGGGGTGGATCACCTGCGTGATGCGCTGCACCGTGGTGTTGCGCGGCGTGACCTGGATGCTCTGCGGGTTCTTGAGCAGCGTGTTGGCCAGCTCGCGGATCTCGTCGCTGAACGTGGCGGAGAACAGCAGGCTCTGCTTGTCCTTGGGCACCAGGGCGAGGATCTTCTTCACGTCGTGGATGAAGCCCATGTCCAGCATGCGATCGGCTTCGTCCAGCACCAGGATCTCGACCGTGGACAGGTCCAGGAAGCCCTGCTGCTGCAGGTCCAGCAGGCGGCCGGGGGTGGCGACCAGCACGTCCACGCCGCGCTTGATGCGGTCGATCTGCGGGTTCATGCCCACGCCGCCGAAGACGACGGTGGACGAGATGTCGACGTACTTGCCGTAGTCGCGCACGGATTCCTCGACCTGGGCGGCCAGTTCGCGCGTGGGCGTGAGCACCAGGGCGCGCACGCCCTTGCCGCCGAACTTGCTCTTGGGGGCCGTGCCCTGCGAGAGGCGGTGCAGCATGGGCAGGGTGAAGGCGGCGGTCTTGCCGGTGCCGGTCTGTGCGCCGGCGAGCAGATCGTGGCCCTCGAGCACGGCGGGGATGGCCTGTGCCTGGATGGGGGTCGGGGTTTCGTAACCCTGTTCGTGCACGGCCTTCAGAATGGCTGGGGCCAGATTCAGTTCGTCAAAGTTCATTCAAGGAAACGCCCTATCCGGGCGCTGGGGGCATCGGCCTGTCGCAGGACCCATGTCGGGGCTGCGGCCAGTCAAGGCAGATGGGATTCACGAATGGGAGCCAGAACGCCGCATGGCGGCTTCGTCGTCCCCAGCAGGTTGCTGAGGCCACCGATCACTGGAGCCGGTGGCTGGGCGCTATTGTGGCACGAGATGCCCGCTGGCGGTCGGGGCTTTACGCAGGCAGCGCGGGCAGGCCGCCCCTGGGGCAAACTGTCGCGCGCGGGCACCGCGTTGCGGGGTTGCCGAAAGCGCCGGCGCCAAAGCATCCGATAATCCGCCTGAACGCGCTTTTCCGGCAGGCCTCCCCGGCCGCTCGTGCATCCCCGGCAGCGCAGCCCCCATCTAAGGAAAGAAAGCCAATGGCCCAATACGTGTATTCGATGAACCGCGTCAGCAAGACCGTGCCGCCGAAGCGGCAGATCTTGAAAGACATCTCCCTGTCGTTCTTCCCCGGCGCCAAGATCGGCGTGCTCGGCCTGAACGGCTCGGGCAAATCCACGCTGCTCAAGATCATGGCCGGCGTGGACAAGGAAATCGAAGGCGAAGCCATTCCGATGCCGGGCCTGACCATCGGCTACCTGGAGCAGGAGCCCAAGCTCAACCCCGAGCACACCGTGCGCGAGAGCGTGGAAGAGTCGATGGGCGCGGTGTTCGCGGCCAAGGCGCGCCTGGAAGAGGTCTATGTGGCCTACGGCGCCGAAGACGCCGACTTCGACGCCCTGGCGGCCGAGCAGGCCCAGCTGGAGGCGATCATCGCCACGGCCGGCACCGACTCCGAGCACCAGTTGGAAATCGCCGCCGACGCCCTGCGCCTGCCCGCCTGGGACGCCAAGATCGGCCTGCTGTCTGGTGGCGAAAAGCGCCGCGTGGCCCTGTGCCGCCTGCTGCTGTCCAAGCCCGACATGCTGCTGCTCGACGAGCCCACCAACCACTTGGATGCCGAGTCGGTCGAGTGGCTGGAAGTGTTCCTCAAGCGCTTTTCCGGCACCGTCGTGGCCATCACCCACGATCGCTACTTCCTCGACAACGCCGCTGAATGGATTCTGGAGCTGGACCGCGGCCGCGGCATTCCATGGAAGGGCAACTACAGCACCTGGCTGGAGCAAAAGGGCGACCGCCTGGCGCAGGAGCAAAAGAGCGAGGAGGCCCACGCCAAGGCCCTGAAGAAGGAGCTGGAATGGTCGCGCCAGAACCCCAAGGCCCGCCAGGCCAAGAGCAAGTCGCGCCTGGCCCGCTTCGAGGAACTGAGCGATTTCGAATACCAGCGCCGCAATGAAACGCAGGAAATCTTCATCCCCGTGGCCGAACGCCTGGGCCAGCAGGTGTTCGAGTTCCATAACGTCAGCAAGTCCTTCGGCGACCGCGTGCTGATCGACGACCTGAGCTTCAGCGTTCCCCCGGGCGCCATCGTGGGCATCATCGGCCCCAACGGTGCCGGCAAGTCCACGCTCTTCAAGCTGCTGGCCGGCCGCGAGCAGCCGGACAGCGGCCAGGTGGTGGTGGGCTCCACCGTCAAGATGGCGTTCGTGGACCAGCACCGCGACGAGCTGGGCAACGACAAGACCGTGTGGGAAGACATCTCCGGCGGCCTGGACATCCTGAACGTCGGCAAGTTCCAGATGGCCAGCCGCGCCTATGCGGGCCGCTTCAACTTCAACGGCTCGGACCAGCAAAAGAAGGTCGGCAGCCTCTCGGGCGGCGAACGTGGGCGCCTGCACCTGGCCAAGACGCTGATCGCGGGCGGCAACGTCCTGCTGCTGGACGAGCCCTCCAACGACCTGGACGTGGAAACCCTCCGCGCCCTGGAAGACGCGCTGCTTGAATACGCCGGCACCGTGCTGGTGATCAGCCATGACCGCTGGTTCCTGGACCGGATCGCCACGCACATCCTGGCCGCGGAAGGCGACAGCCAGTGGGTGTTCTTTGACGGAAACTATCAGGAATACGAAGCCGACAAGAAAAAACGCCTGGGCGAAGAGGGCGCAAAGCCCAAGCGCATGCGTTACAAGGCACTCAAATAAGCAACAACCCGTTAGGATCGTCGCTGCTGCCTCTTTTCCTCGCCCGCCACCATGTCCCTGCCCGCGTCCCGGTCCAGAACGGTCTTTCGTGCCTGCGTCGTCAACGCGGTGCGGCAGGGCGAGGCGTTGATGGGACGGCTGACCAGCGTGACCCAGGGGGCGCTGGCCAGCGATGAATCCACCGAGCGCAACATCCAGCAGCGCACGCTGCTGGCCGATGCGCTGCGGCTGATCAAGCAGCACGAGGACGCCCTGGCCAAGGCCTACCCCATGGCCTTGCTGGAGGTGTTCGCCGAGGGGCCCTCCAACCCGCGCGCGCGTCCGGGCGACGAAACGGGCATGGACTTCGGCGAGCTGTCGCTCATGGACGAGTCCGAGGTGCTGGCCCAGGTCGAGCTGTCGCGGGCCCAGCAGATCGCGGTGCACGCCACCGAGGCTACGCTGGCCGAACTCAACACCCTGGTCAGCTCCGCCCAGGGCCTGCAGCGCGTGCAGCCCGAGCGCAATCCCCTGCGCCCCGAGAACTACATCCGCGCCCTGCAGCAGGTGGTGGGCGACACGGGCGTGTCCGCCGAGGTCCGCCAGGTGTGGATGGCCCACATGCGCAAGGTGCTGGGCGACGAACTCGTCTCCGTCTACAAAACCGCCGCCCAGAGCCTTCGCGACAACGGCATCGCCCCGGTGGGCTATGCGGTGGCGGGTCAGGCCGGCCAGTCAACGGGGCGTGCCACCGGCTACGGTGGCGCCTACCCCAGCAGCCACGGCGGCGGCTACGGCGGCCCGGCGAGCAGCTACGGCGCGCCCCATCCCGGCGCGTACCCCAGCCAGTACGGCATGCCCGGCGGCATGGGCGGCGGTGGCGGCCCGGCCTCGCTGGGCATGCCGCTCGCCGCCGAGGCCGAGGAAGCCCTGCTGACCGTGGGCATGCTGCGTCAGATGCTCGCCAGTTCCGGCGATGCCTTCGCCTACGGCATGGCGCCCGTCGCCGCGTTCGGCGGCGTGCCCTCGCAGCCGGCCGCCTGGGCCGAGGCCCGCAGCGGTGGTCCGGCCAGCTCGCAGATGGGTGCCGGTGGCTCGGACTACTTCGCGCCCAGTTCCGCGGCGGCCGCCGAGGCGATGGAAGACATCGCCCAGCTGGAGCGCCTCGTCGGCCGGCTGGCCGGCAGCCAGCCTGCAGCGCTGGGGGCCTGGAGCGGCGCTGCGGCCGTCGCGGTCCCGGCGCCGGTCGCGGCCCCCGCGCCGCCCTCTCCGTCGCGCACGGCCACCGAGGTGGTGAGCCGCATGATGGACAACATCGCGCAGGACCAGCGGCTGCCCCCGCCCATCCAGCGGGCCGTGCAGAACCTGCGGCCCGCCATCAAGCAGCTGGTGCGGCACGACCGGCGGTTCTTCACCGACGACAAACACCCCGCGCGCCGCCTGCTGGACGAGCTGACGCAGCGCGCGCTGGACTTCGAATCCGATGCCGACCCCCGTTTCGACCGCTTCATGCGGCTCGTGGACGAGGCGGTGAGCCACCTGGCCACCAGCGAAAGCCAGGACGCCGACACCTTCGCCACCGTGCTGACCGCGCTCGAATCGGCCTGGGCGTCGCAGGAGCGCCAGTTGCGCGAGGCCCAGGAGGCCGAGCGGCAGGCCGCCCTGCGCGTGCAGCAGCGCGAGGCCCTGTCCAAGCGCATCGCGGCCGACATCCGCGCGCTGGCGGGGGCGGACCAGGTGCCTCGGGACATTCTCGATTTCGCCGCCGGCCCCTGGGCCGACGTGGTGGCGCTCGCGCAGATGGACGACCCCGGCAGTGCCGATGGCGACCCCGGCGGCTACCTCGCCCTGGTGCCCGAGCTGTTCTGGATCGCCCAGCCCGAGGTGGCCGCGGCCGAGCCCGAGCGGCTGGGCGGCACCGTCACGCGCATGCTCGGCACCGTGCGCCAGGGCCTGGACAGCGTGGGCCATGCCGAGGCCATGGCGGGCGCCGTGCTCGAGCGCATCGCCGGCCTGCACCAGGCCGCGATGGAGCGCGCCGCCAGCCTGGCCTTGCAGCCGGCCGATGCGTCCACCGAAGAGCCGGACGGCATGGAAACCATCGTGCCGCCGGAATCGCTCTACGGCTCGCTGCACGAACCCGGCGTGGCCGACGAGGGGGGCGATGCCGCCGCCAGCGGCGCCGAGGCCACCAACGACTTTCCGCTGGGCAGCTGGGTCGAGCTGATCTCCAACCAGCGCGCCGTGCACACGCAGCTGACCTGGTCGAGCCCGCACCACACGCTGTTCCTGTTCACCGCGGCCGACGGCAGCACGCAGTCGATGACGCGCCGCATGCGCGACAAGCTGATGGCCGAAGGGGCGTTGCGGGTGCTGCCCGGCCCGCCGCCCGCGGTGGCGGCCGCCCACGGCCGCGCGCAGCGCGGCAAGGGCGCCGGCAAGCCCGTCAGGCCGCGCTAGCCGGCGCGCCGCCCGGCGCCGCGCGCAGCTTCTTGCGCACCAGTTGGATGTGGTTGCGCAGCGCGTACAGCTCGTCGGCATACGACAGCGGCACGCTCACCTTTTCCACCTGCGCCTCCAGCCGGTCCAGGGCCTCGTGCAGCGCCTGGGGCGCGGATTGTCCGGCGTCCATTTCGTCCTCGATCTCGCGCAGGCGGCCATACCAGCGGAACACGCGCGAGCGCACGCGGAACTGGTAGAGCGGCGGCACCACGCGCGACAGCGGCAGCATGGCGGCCAGCAGGATGCCCAGCACCAGCCACATGCGCTCGATCAGGTTGGCCATCCAGAAGGGCAGGTAGCGCTGCAGCAGCGGCGCGGGCTCGTTGATGGCGCGCTCGCCCTCGGCGGCGATGGGCAGCTCGCTGTGGCGGGTGCTCGGAAATTCCCGCGCCCGGTTGAACCAGCCGGCGCTGCCGTGCAGGGACTGCGCGTTCTGCGCGAACAGCTGCAGCAGCGCCGGGTGCGTGCCCTCGCGCGCCAGCAGCGACGTGGTGGAGGCCACCAGCCGCACATCGGCGGGCGGCACGTTGCCGGCCAGGTCCACCACGCCGCGCGGCAGCGTGACGGGCGTGAGGAACGGAAAGCGCCGCCCATAGGCCTCGTGCTGCGGAAAGTCCATGAGCCGCACGCCCGGCGTCTGCAGCAGCATCTGCACCATGAGCGACTGTGGCGCCGAGGCGAACACCAGCGCATCGAGCCGGCCCGCGAGGAACTCCACCGTCGCCGGCGTCTGTCCCAGCTCGGACAGCCGCAGCGCCCGGGGCTCCATGCGGTTGGCCTCCAGCAGCTTTTCCATCAGCGTGGGCACGCCGCTGCCGGCGGTGCCCACGTTCACGCGCAGGCCGCGCAGCTGCGCCAGGCTGTCGAGCCGGCCGCTTTTGACCACGCGGCGCGCGGCCTCGGTGCGGTAGAAGATCCACACCGGTTCCACGAACAGGCTGCCCAGCGATTCCAGGGCGTCGGCGTCTTCGGGCCGCAGTTCGCCGGTGCCGCCCTGCACGAAGGCCAGGTCGGCTTCGCCGCTGCGCAGCAACTGCAGGTTGGCGGACGAGCCTTCCGTCTCGCGCAGGACGACCTCGATGCCGTCGGCCGCCAGCGCCTTCTGGTAGCGCTGGCCGAAGTCCGCATAGGCGCTCTGCGCGGGCCCGGTGGCCAGGGTGACGCGCTTCGGGGGCGCGGGCTGCAGCCACCAGTAGGCCAGCACCAGCAGCCCCACCGCCAGGAAGGCGAGCGGCCCGGCCGACAGGATCAGGTCGCGCAGGTTCAGCAGGGCCGTGTGCACCCGTCGCGTGACGGTGCGGGAGCGGGCGGCGAGGGCGTTCATCGGCCGAGGTCCGCCGCGCTCGGCAGGTACAGGCCTTCGTGCGTGGTGAGGGACTGCGCGGCCTGCACGGCGCGCAGCGTGGCGCGGGCCACGGCCTCGGCCGCCATGGTGGCCAGCACCAGCATGCCCGCGTGGCGGCCCGTGGCGCCGGTGGCCAGGGTGAACAGCGTGTCGCCGTCCAATTGGGTGTGTACGGGGTTGATGCTGCGCGCCAACCCGTCGTGGCCCGACACGGCCAGGCGATGGGCCTGGGCCTTGGTCAGCACCGCGTCGGTGGCGATCACGCCGATGGTGGTGTTGGTGCCGGGCAGCACGGGCTCGGGCGGCACGCCGCCCAGCAGCGCGCGCCGCGTGTCCATCAGCCGCTGGCCGTCTTCCGAGCGCGCGCCGGCCACGGGCCGGGCGGTGTGCGGGTCGACCACGTCGCCCACGGCGTTGCAGGCGATCAGGGCGCCCACGGTGATGCCGTCCAGCGACACCGAGGCCGTGCCGATGCCGCCCTTCATCGCGCGCCCGATGCCGAAGAGCTTGCCCACCGCGGCCCCGGTGCCCGCGCCCACGTTGCCCTCGGCCGGATCGTCGCGCGACGCGGCGGCGCAGGCGGCATAGCCGGCCGCGGCGTCGGGGCGGATGCGCATGTCGCCCACCAGCAGGTCGAACAGCACGGCCGCCGGCACGATGGGCAGGCGGCCCACGGCCACGTCCAGGCCCACGCCGCGCTCCTCCAGCCAGCGCACGGCGCCGGTGGCGGCCTCCAGGCCCCAGGCGCTGCCGCCGGCGAGCACGATGGCATGCACCTTCTCGACCAGGTTGGAGGGCGCGAGCAGGTCGGTCTCGCGCGTGCCCGGCGCGGCGCCTCGCACGTCGACGCCGCCCACGGCGCCCTCGCGCGCGAGGATGGCGGTGCAGCCCGTGGGGCGGCGGGCGTCGGTGTAGTGGCCGACCTCGATGCCCGCCACGCGGGTGATGCTGCCAGCGTCGCTGGCCGAACGGGTTGCTGCGGTCATATGGGCGGCGATTATGGCGCCGCGCCGGTGGCCTTCAGCGGGCCGCCTCGATGCGGGTGATGACGAGCGCGCCGCGCTGGCTCTCGGCATGGAAGCGCACCGGCGTGCCGGGCGCGAGCGGCAGGTCCGGCGCCGGGTCCTGCAGGCGGAACACCATGGTCATGGGCGGCATGGCGAGGTTCTTCAGTTCGCCGTGGCGCAGCGTGAGCCGGGCGGCCGACGGATCCCAGCGCACGACCTCGCCCTGGGACAGTTCGGCGTCCACCGCGGTGGCGGTGGCCGCAGCGGACGCCGCATCGGACGCCGCATCGGACGGGGCGGCTGCCGCGGCGGTGTGGCCGGCATGTCCATCGTGTCCGCCGTGCCCGGCCTGGCCGTGCGATGACGCCTGCGCGGGGACCGTGCCCGCCAGGGCAAAGACGGCGATGGAGGCGATGGCGGCGATGAAGGGGGACAGGGCGGCACGGCCCGGGGTGGAGGGGCGGCGGGTCATGCGGGCTCCTTGGATGGCGGGTAGTGGCTGAAAACGCGGGTGCTGGCACCGCCGTGCGCCACCAGCAGCACGTCGTAGGCGTCCTTGCGCCCGCCGTAGATCGCGCCGTCCATGCCCGGCGAGCCCACCGGCATGCCGGGCACGGCCAGGCCCAGGGCCTTGGGCTTTTCGCGCAGCAGGCGCTGCACGTCCGCGGCCGGCACATGGCCCTCGATCAGGTAGCCGCCGACGAGTGCCGTGTGGCACGAGCCCAGCTTTTGCGGCAGGCCCAGGCGGCTGCGCACGGCGGCGTTGCCGGTCTCATGCACCGTGGCGCGAAAGCCGTTGGCCTGCATGTGGTCCACCCAGTCCTGGCAGCAGCCGCAGCTGGGGTCCTTCCAGACCTCGATGGCGGTGGGTTGCGGGCCGGCCGCGAAGGCCGGCCAGGGCAGGGCGGCGGCAGCGCTCCAGGCGGCGATCCCGTGCAGGGCGCGGCGGCGCGCGGCCAGTGGGGGCTGGGCGGCGCCAGCGGCGGGAGGGGTCAGGGGCATGGCAGGGTCCTTTCGGTGGGTGGGGGTGTCCACCCGGGTTTCAAGTAAAAAACGGCTCCAGTGCATATTTTTCTAGGGCATATTGCTATTTAATTAATAGCAAAAAAGGGGTGCTGGCATGGCCGGTCAATGGGCGTGGCCGGTGCCGCCGGGGCCCGGTTTTCGCACGGTGGCAGCCCCGGCCCGCGGCGCGGTGGAAGCGGTGGGTGCCGCCGGCGCGGGGGGCAGGTCCGCCGCGGCGCCCTGCCATTCCCAGGCCTGGGGGCCGGGCGGCTGCACGTAGTCGCCCGGGTCGCGCCAGTCGCCGGCGGCCAGGTGCTCGCGCACCTTGAGCACGCTGAACATGCCGCCCATCTCCAGCGGCCCGTAGGGGCCGGTGCCGGTCATCATGGGCAGGGTGTTCTCGGGCAGCGGCATCTCCATGGCGCCCATGTCGGCCATGCCGCGCTCGCCCATCACCATGTAGTCGGGCACGATCTTCTGGATCTTGGCCACCAGCCCCCGGTGGTCCACGCCGATCATGGTGGGCACGTCGTGGCCCATGGCGCCCATGGTGTGGTGGCTCTTGTGGCAGTGCACGGCCCAGTCGCCGGGCTCGTCGGCGACGAACTCGATCTGCCGCATCTGGCCCACGGCGATGTCGGTGGTCACCTCGGGCCAGCGGGCGCCGGGGGGCACCGCGCCGCCGTCGGTGCCGGTCACCTCGAATTCGTGGCCGTGGATGTGGATGGGGTGGTTGGTCATGGTGAGGTTGCCCACGCGCACCCGCACCCGCTCGCCGCGCCGCGCCACCAGCGGGTCGATGCCCGGGAACACGCGGCTGTTCCAGGCCCAGATGTTGAAGTCGGTCATCTCGTTCACGCGCGGCGTGCGCGTGCCGGCCTCCACGGCGAAGGCGTTGAGCAGGAAGGCGTAGTCGCGGTCGGCCGTGGCGATGAGCGGGTGGCGCCCGCGCGCATCCAGTCGCGGGTGGGTGATCCACAGGCCCATCAGGCCCATGGCCATCTGCGTCATCTCGTCGGCGTGCGGGTGGTACATGAAGGTGCCCGGGCGCCGCGCGGTGAACTCGTACACGAAGGTCTTGCCCGCGGGAATCGCCGGCTGGTTCAGGCCCGAGACGCCGTCCATGCCGTTGGGCAGGCGCTGGCCGTGCCAGTGCACGCTGGTGTGCTCGGGCAGGCGGTTGGTGACGAAGATGCGCACGCGGTCGCCCTCGACCACCTCGATCGTGGGCCCTGGGCTCTGCCCGTTGTAGCCCCACAGGTGGGCCACGAAGCCGGGTGCGAACTCGCGCACCACGGGCTCGGCGACCAGGTGGAATTCCTTCACGCCGGCGTTCATGCGCCAGGGCAGGCTCCAGCCGTTCAGGGTGACCACGGGGCGGAACGGGCGCCCGGTGGGCGGCGCGGGCGGCACGGCGGTGTCGGCCGATCCGTGCTGGGGGATTTCGGGCAGCGCGGCCAGGGCGGCGCGGCCCACGGAGGCGGCGGCCACGGCAGTGGCGGCGCCGGAGAAGAAGTGGCGGCGTTTCATGTCAGTGGCCTTGGGATTCGGGGTTGGCGGCGCGGCCGGCGGCGGCACCGGGCAGGGCGGCGGATGCGACGGCGCTGGACGCACCGCCCGAGGTGCCGGCCAGGGCCCGTTGCAGGTCGGCCTCGGCGAGCCAGAAGTCGCGCTGGGCCTGCAGCGCATCGGCCACGGCCTGGCTGCTGGCGCGGGCTTCGGCGAGCATCTGCCAGACGCTGGCGAGCATGCCGTTGTAGCGCAGGGTGGTTTCCTCGCTGATGAAACGGCGCAGCGGCACGACCGCGTCACGCTGCTGGCGCGCCAGGTCGTAGGCGGTGCGGTAGCCCAGCCAGGCGGTGCGCGCCTCGCTGCGGGCGCGCAGGGCCACATCCTGCAGCTGCGCCGCGCTCTGCAGCGTGCGGCCCCGGGCCTGGGAGCGTGCGGCGCCGCCCCAGTCGAACAGGGGCACGGCCAGTTCCACCTCCCAGCCGCGCTTGACGTCGGCATGGCCGGTGTCCTGCTCGGTCGTGGTGTTGCGGGTGTAGGCCAGGCCGATCCCGCCGGCCCAGGGGGCCACGCCGGCAAAGCCTTCGGTGTCGGCCACGCGGTCCAGCTCCAGCCGCGCGGCGCGCACGTCCAGCCGTTCGCGCAGGGCCCGGGCCTCGATGCCTTCGCTGGCCTCGGGCTCTGCCGGCAGGTCGGGCAGCCGGTCGGGCAGCGTGTAGTGCGCATCCGGTCCCCACAAGCCCATCAGCCGCGACAGCTGCTCGCGCTCGGTGGCGGCGTCCAGCCGCGCGCGGGCCAGCTGGGCGGCGCTGTCGGCCCACAGCGCCTGTTCGCGGGCCTGCTGCAGCCGGCTCCAGTTGCCGACGCGGGCCATGCGGCGCGCCAGTTCGGCACCGGCGTCGGCCGCCTCGTGCATGCGCTCCTGCGTGGCCGCCACCTGCTCGGCCGCCACGGCGCGCAGCCAGGCGCGCCGCGTGTCGAAGGCCAGGCGCACCACGTCCTGCGCGGCGTCCAGCGTGGCCTGCTCCATCTGCTGGCCCTGCCAGCGCGTGCGCCAGGGCAGGGTGACGAGATCGATCAGGCCCAGGCCCAGCGTGCGCTCGATCTCGCGCTCGTGCCCGCTGCGAAAGCGCCCCAGCGTGAGCGTGGGGTTGGGCAGGGTCAAGGCCTGCACGCGCTGCGCATCGGCCACGCCCAGGGCGGCCAGCCGCGCCTGAAGGCCCGGGTTGCGCAGCAGGGCGATGCGCACGGCGTCGTCGGCTGCGAGCGGCCCGGCCAGCCACCGCGCGATGGCCGCGTCGGCCTGCGCGCGCGCAGCGGGGTCGGAGGAGGGCAGCGCGGGCGCGGCCACGCCGGCGCTGCGGCCATCGGCCAGCGCCTGCACCTGGCTGCGCAGGCCGTCGGGCGACACGCTGGCGCAGCCGGCCAGCAGCAGGGCGGCGGCCAGCGCGCCCCAGGCGGCGGTGCGGGGCGCGGTCATGGCGTCCCCCGCGCGGGCGTGGGGTCGGACGGCGGGTGGTGGTGCGCACCGTGGCCTGCTGCCGGCGCTACCGATGCCGCCGAGGGCGCGGCCTGGCGGGCTTCCCACGCCACGATGTCGGCATGGCCGCGCGGCGTGGCCGCCACGGCGGCCTGGGCATCGCGCCAGGCCACCGTGCCGGTTTCGACGGGCGGCGCGGCGGCGGTGAATACGCTGCGGTGGTGGACCAGCGCACCGGCAGGTGCCAGCGGGTCGGCTACCGGCCCGGGGGCCTGGGCCAGGGCCGGCCATGGCGGCAAGAGCGCGGCGGCGGCCAGGGCACCGCGCAGGAGCGAAGAACGAACGGAAAGGGATGAGGGGGCGCGCACGGCGATCTCCTGAGCAAGGGCGAAACCAGCGGCCGCCGATCCGCGCGCCGCCGGTGGCGGGTGCGGATCGCGGACGCACTTCGGGCGTCGGGGCTCAGGAAATGGGTGGCTTGATGGCCTGTGCGGCCAGGGCGCTGGCAAAGCGGCGCTCTGCCAGGGGCAGGGGCGCACGGGGTAGCGCGGTGCGCGCGGGGTCCGCCAGCGGGGGCGTCAGCATGGCCGAGTGGCAGATGCCGCAGGCCGAGCAACCGCCGTCATGGGCGTGGTGGCTGGTGTGGGGGGATGCATCGCCTGTGCCACCGTGGGGTGCCTCCGCGGTCTCGGCCGACGGGGCGGTGGCCTCGCCATGGCAGGGCGGCAGCGCCGCGGCATCGGAGGGCGCCGCGGTGTGCAGGGTGTGCGCCGGGGGCGTGTCGGATCGCGGTTCGGCCGCTGCATGGGCCGAATGCACCGCCGTGCCCACCGCCGGCAGCATGCCGGCCGCCATGGCATTGCCCGCCAGGCCCCGAAGGGCCATGAGCACGATGAGAAAGAGGAACATGCCGCGGCGCATAGCCGGGAATGATAGCCCCGCGCTGCGGGAGTTCCTGGCGGAGCCTGCGCCGGCTACATGGCCATGTAGCGGCCCGGGCGGTGGTTCATCGCCACGACCAGGTTGAGCGCCACGGCGCCCGCGATGGACCAGAGCACGCGCATGGGGTCCACCGTGAACAGCGCCAGCAGCACGATGCAGCAGTCCACCGCCATCTGGACCTTGCCCGCGCGCCAGCCGTAGCGGTCCTGCAGGTACAGCGCCAGGATGCCCATGCCGCCCAGGCTGCACCGGTGGCGGAACAGCACCAGAAAGCCCGTGCCCGTGATGAGCCCGCCCGCCATCGCCGCATACAGTGGCTGCATTGCGACGAACTGCATCAGGCCCGCCTGTGCTTCGGTCAACGCCGACAGCAACACCACGGCCACGAAAGTCTTCAGCGTGAAGTTGAGCCCCATCTTTCGCCACGCCAGCCAGTAAAACGGCAGGTTGAGCAGGAAGAAAAGCTTGCCGAAGCCCATGTCCGTGGCGTAGTGCAGCAGGAAGGCCAGACCGGCGGCTCCCCCCGTGAGCAGGCCGGCACTGCCGAAGAAGCCGACGCCCACCGAGATGAGCAGCACACCCGTGAACAGGGCCGCAGTGTCTTCGGTAGCGGAATGGGGAACCATGGACGGCAGGGAGTTCGGGGCAGAGGTGCTCATGGAAAAGGGGCGGCACGGCCGGAACCGGGCCGCTCGGGGTCCTGGCAATCCGGCACCGGTAAAAAAAGATGGGCGAATTCTATAGGGTGGAATGCGGAATTACCCCACGGGCTACCGGTGGCCGCGCGCGATTGTGCGAAGCGCCACCTGCAGATCGCGAAGGCGGCTCCGCCGCCCCGCCAGCACTTCGTTCGCTGGGGCGCAAGCTGTCTCTCCGGGGCCCGCCCGCTGCGCGCCGGAAATCCAGCGAAAACGGGCTTGGGCCGGGGTTTCGAATGTGCCGAATGCTATTTTTTTGATAGCAATTCGCTGTGCAGCATGCGCAGGCCGTTCACCACCACCAGCAGGCTGGCGCCCATGTCCGCGAACACCGCCATCCACATGGTGGCGTGCCCGGCCAGCGCCAGGCCGAAGAACACCGCCTTGATGCCCAGTGCCAGCACGATGTTCTGCATCAGCACGGCATGCGTGCGGCGCGACAGGCGCACGGTCTCGGCCACGCGGCGCAGGTCGTCGTTCATGATGACCACGTCGGCCGTCTCCATCGCCACGTCGGTGCCGGCGCCGCCCATGGCGAAGCCGATGTCGGCCTTGGCCAGGGCGGGCGCGTCGTTGATGCCGTCGCCCGCCATGGCGGTCATGCCGTGCTTTTGCTGCAGCGCGGCGATGGCCGACAGCTTCTGCTCGGGCAGCAGGCCCGCCTGCACCTCGTCGATGCCGGCCTCGCGCGCGGCCGCCTGGGCCGCTGCGGCGTGGTCGCCGGTGAGCATCACGGGCACGATGCCCAGCGCGCGCAGGTCCGCCACGGCCTGTGCCGACTGTGGGCGCAGCGTGTCGGCCACGGCGAACAGCGCCCGCACGGCCTGGCCGTCGGCCAGCAGCGTGACGCTGCGCCCCTGGGCCTCGTGCGCGGCGGCGGCGGCCTCCACGGCGTCGGTCCACAGGCCTTTTTCCTGGGCCAGCCGGCGGTTGCCCAGCAGCCAGGTGGCGCCGGCGATGCGCGCCTGCACGCCGCGCCCGGGCAGGGCGGTGAAGTCCTCCACCTCGGGAAGGCCGGCGGGGGTGCCGAGCCCGGCCGCGATGGCCTTCGATACGGGGTGGTCCGAGCGCCCGGCGAGTGCCGCCGCCACATCCTGGGCGCCATCGCTGCCGAAGGACTCGCGGCCCACCAGCACCGGGCGCCCGGCGGTCACGGTGCCGGTCTTGTCGAAGGCCACGGCGCGCACGCCGCGGGCCAGCTCCAGCCAGTTGCCGCCCTTGATGAGAATGCCGCGCCGGGCGCCGGCGGCCAGGCCGCTCACCACGGTGACGGGCGTGGCCAGCACCAGCGCGCAGGGGCAGGCGATCACCAGCAGCACCAGCGCGCGGTAGATCGCATCCAGCCAGGTCCAGCCGAACAGCAGCGGGGCGCCGATGGCCACGGCGACGGCCATGGCGAACACGGCGGGCGTGTACACGGCGGCGAAGCGGTCCACGAAGCGCTGGGTGGGCGCCCGGGCGCCCTGGGCCTGCTCAACAGCGCGGATGATGCGGTCCAGCGTGGTCTGGCCGGCCGCGGCCGTCACGCGGAACTCCAGTTCCGACTGCGCGTTGAGCGTGCCGGCGTACACCGGATCGCCCGGGGCCTTGTCCACGGCCAGGCTCTCGCCCGTCACGCTGGATTCGTCCACCGCGCTGCGGCCGGTGGTGACCACGCCGTCCAGCGGCACGCGGCCCCCGGGGCGGATGCGCACGGTGCTGTCCACGGCCACGTCGGCGGCGGGCACGGTGCGCCACTGGCCGTCCGGGCCGCGCACGTCGGCCTGGTCGGGGCTGAGCGCCAGCAGGGCGCCGATGGCGTCCCGCGCACGGCCGACGGCGCGGTCCTCGATGCGCTCGGCCAGGGCGTACAGCGCCATCACCATGGCGGCTTCGGGCCACTGGCCGATCAGGAACGCGCCGGTCACGGCCACCGCCATCAGCGCGCTGATGCCCAGCTGGCCCCGCATCAGCGAGCGCAGGCCGCTGCGGTAGATGCCCAGCCCCGCCAGCAGGATGGCCGCCGCGGCGACGCCCATGCCCGCCACGCGCCACGGCGTGCTGTCCGGCCCCAGCAGGTGCAGCAGTTCTGCGCCGGTGGCCGCCACCAGGGCGGCGGCGAGGCGGCCCCAGCCGGGCAGGGCGCCGTGGTCGTGCCCGTCGTGGTCGCCTTCGGAGGCATCGCCGTGGTCGCCGTGCGCTTCGCCCGCCGGGGTGGCTGCCGCCTTCTTGCCGGCCTGGGGCGCGGTGCTTGAGCACCCACCACCGCAGCAGGACACATCGATGCGGGGCGCGGTGGCCGGCCGGGCGGAAGCCGGGGCAGGGACATGGTCATGCCCCGCGTGGTCATGGCCGTCGTGGCCGGCATGGGAAAGGTCGTGGCTGTGTTTTGTCATGGTTTTCCTGGTGTGTCGGGGCGCGCGCGATGCCGCCGTGCCATGATTGAAAACCTTGAAGCCGCTCGAAGGTCAAGCCATGTCTGCCCAAAGCCCCTGCCACCGTATCGGAGATGCCGCCCGCCTGTCGGGCGTGCCGGCCGCCAACATCCGCTATTACGAGAAGGAAGGCCTGCTGCCCCAGCAGGCCCGTGCCGACAACCGCTACCGCCTGTACAGCGCGGACGAGGTGCACCGCCTGCGCTTCATCCGGCTGTGCCGGGCCATGGACATGTCGCTGGACGAGGTGCGCACCCTGCTGGCGCTGGACCACAGCGGCGCAGCGGCCGACCACGCGGCCTGCGACACCCTGGACGAGCACCTGCAGCACGTGCGCACCCGGCTGCAGGAGCTGCGCACGCTGGAGGAAGAGCTGCTGTCGCTGCGCGGCCGCTGCGACGGCACCGATGCCGGCCGCTGCCGCGTGATCGAGGCGCTGCACGCCCGCGCCGATGCCGAAACCGTGCCGCCGCCCGCGCCGATGGCCAAGCGGCACGTGTGACGCCAGGCCGCGCCACCCCCGGTCACCAGTCGCATTGCAATGAAATTGATAGCGGAACGCCCTAGTGGAATATGCGCTGGAGGCCAATTTTGTTACGCTTCGTCGCCGGCCCGTCCACTATGATGCCCGCATGATCGCCGGCCTGCCGTCCCCCTCGCTGATCGACCGCATCTGGCGCGCCGCGAGGGGCTGGGCGGTGGCCTGGTGGCGCATCGTGCACCTCGGGTCGGTGGCGCTGGTGCTCATGCTCTCGCCGTCCAGCTACGGGCGCGCCACGCGCTGGCGGCTCGCGCGGCACATGTACCAGGACACGGCGCCCATCCTGCTGGGGTTCACGGTGCTGGCGGCGCTGGTCAGCCTGGTCATCACCCGCATCGTCGTCGTCACGGCGCTGAGCTACGGCCTGTCGCGTTACGCGCTGGAGATGGTTATCCGCGTGCTGGTGCTGGAGCTGATCCCGCTCACCGCCGCGCTCTTCGTCGCCATGCGCACCACCATCCCCAACGGCACCCAGCTCGCCCTCATGCGCCAGGCCGGCCGCCTGGACAGCCTGCGCCGGCACGGCGCCGACCCGATCCGCGTGGAGCTGCTGCCCCGGGTGGTGGCCGGCATCTACGCCAGCATCACGCTCGCGGCGCTGTCGTGCGTGGTCGCGCTCGCCATGGCCTATTTCGGGGTGTATGGGCTCAACACCGCGGGGTTGCCGAGCTACACGCGCATGTTCGGCCAGGTGTTCACGCCGGCCGTCACGCTGGTGTTCGTGCTGAAAACCCTGTTCTTCAGCCTGGCCGTGGCCCTCATTCCCATGGCGGCGGGGCTCTACGAAAACGGCGACGGCCGGGGCCGCCACGGCTCCGAACTGGGCGGGCTCGCGCGCATGTTCGCCGTGCTGCTGCTGATCGAAGTCGCGTCCCTGCTGGGCAATTACTACTAACTGGTTCCGTGACCCATACCACGACCGACACCGGCCATGGCACGCGCTGCGCGCCGTGGCCTCACCGAGGAAACGCTTTCATGCCCGACCCAGACACCTTCCCCGCCGGCGCTTTCGGCCCGCGGGCCCACGGCGGTGCGCGCCATGGCTGAGCGGCCCCCTTCCCACGAAGCGGACGATGCCGCCAGCGAGGCGCTGCTCGAAGCGCAGCGCCCGGTGGCGAACCTGGAGCGCAAGGCCGCGGCGCTGCTCTTGTTCACGCTGGCGCTCATCGTGGGCTCGGCGTTCTACCTGCTGTATGCGCGGGGCGTCTTCGAGCCCACGCAGCGCCTGGTGCTCACGGCCGACGACTCCGAGGGCGTGGTGGTCGGCATGGACATGACGTTTTCGGGCTTCCCGATCGGGCGGGTGCGCGGCATCGAGCTGTCGCCCGACGGCAACGTGCGCATCCTGATCGACGTGCCGCGCAAGGACGCGCACTGGCTGCGCGAGTCCAGCGTCTTCACGCTGGTGCGCGGCATCGTGGGCGGCACCACCATCAAGGCCTACAGCGGCATCCTCACCGATCCGCTGCTGGCCGACGGCGCCGAACGCCCGGTGCTGCGCGGCGATGCCACGGCCGAGATCCCGCAGCTCATGGCCTCGGCGCGCGAACTGCTGTCCAACCTGCAGGCCATGACGGCCCAGGACGCCGCGCTGGGCGGCACGCTGTCCAACGTGCGCACGCTGACCGAGCGGCTGAACGCGCCGGGCGGCGCGCTCAACGTGCTCATGGGCAGCGAGGCGGATGCCAAAAAGATCACCGCCACACTGGACCGCACCAACCAGCTGCTGGCGCGCATCGACGGCATGGCCGCCAAGGCCGACCGGCAGGTGTTCGGGGCGGCCGGCGATCCGGGGCTGGTGCCCGAGGTGCGGGCCACGGTGGTGCAGCTCAACGGCCTGCTGGCCGACACCCGCCAGAGCCTGAAAAAGGTCGATGCCGTGCTGGCCGAAGCCCAGGCCATCGGCGCCAACGCGCGCGAAGCCACCACTGACCTGGGCACCTTGCGGGCCGAAGTGGAGAGCAACCTGCGCAAGGTGGAAGGGCTGGTCAACGACATCCAGCGCAAATGGCCGTTTGCGCGCGACACGGAACTCAAGCTGCCATGAAACCCCTGCTGTCTTCCCCGCTGCGCACACCGGTGCTGCGTGCCGCCGCGCTGCTCCCCTGCCTGGCCCTGTGGGCCTGCTCGGCCAAGCCCCCCACGCCGCAATGGCAGATGAATGCCCACGGCGCGGCCCGCAACGCCACCGAGGCATACCTGTCGGGCGAGCCGCGCATCGCGCAGCTGGAGTGGGACCGGGCCCGGGCGGAAGTCGCCCGCACCGGGCGGCCCGACCTGCTGGCACGCGTGGAACTCATGCGCTGCGCCGCCCAGGTCGCCAGCCTGGTGGTCGAGCCGTGCACGGCTTTCGAGGCCCTGCGCGCCGACGCCGCGCCGCAGGACCAGGCCTATGCCGATTACCTGGCCGGCACCATCGACAGCGCCGCCGCCGCCCGCCTGCCCGAGCCGCAGCGCAGCGCCTGGGCGGCCGGCACGGCTGCGCAAGCCGGCCTGGCCGATCCGCTGTCGCGCCTGGTGGCCGCAGGGGTGTGGGTGAAAACCGGCCGGGAAACGCCGCAGGTGGTCGACTTCGCCGTGGAGGCCGCCTCTGCGCAGGGCTGGCGACGGCCGTTGCTGGCCTGGCTGACCCTGGCGGCGCAGCGTGCCGATCAAAGGGGCGATGGGCCCGCCGCTGCCGCCGCCCGCAGGCGGTTGTCGGTGCTGGAGCTGGGGCTCAGCGCTGAAAAGCGCTGATGCAGAAACTCAAGGGGGAGGGGATGGCGCGGAGGTTCAGGGGACGGCCCCGGCCCGCGCCGTGCCGGGATGCCGGACTCAGTTGAGGAACGATTCCGCGGGAAGAATCTGTTCGAGGTTGCCCGGCAGATTCACCAGCGAGTCGGCGGCCTGCACCGCCTCGTCCGGCACCAGCGTCATGGCGGTGGCGGCCACCGCGAGAAGCACTGTCACCGTAAAGGCTGCGAAAGCGCGGGTTCCGGAATGGATTTTGCGTTTCATGACAGATGTCCTTCAAGAGGGGTGGGGGCCTGCACGGCGGGTGGAGTGAACGCATTAAACCGCTTGCGTTCTGGCCCGGTCTGTCAGACAAGGCCTTTTGGAAGGCTGTTGCGACGACAGTTACGGTTGGTTGCGATCCGTTGACGCAAATCAACCGTTTCGGGCTGAATTCACCCAGGCGTCAGCCGCCGGGCGAGTGCCGACGCCGTCAGGGCGGTGCCGTCAGGCCATTGGTCTGCCGCCTCGCCGTGCATCCAGCAGGCTGCCATGGCCGCATCGAAGGCGGCGTTCGGCACGTCGGACGCCGCGGCCAGCCGCGCACCCACCAGTCCCGCCAGCACATCCCCCGTGCCGCCCGTTGCCAGGCGTGCGTTGCCGGTCGGATTGATGCGGGGCGTTTGCCCCGGGGCCGCGATCACGCTGCCCGAGCCCTTGAGCACCACGGCGCAGCCGAATTGCTCCGCCAGCCGGGAGGCCGCGGCCAGCCGGTCGGCCTGCACGCCTGGCGTGTCCACCGCCAGGAGCCGGGCCGCTTCCAGCGGGTGGGGCGTGAGCACGGTGTGCCGGCCCAGCTGCGCCGCGCGATCGCGCAGCGCCTTCGCCAAGCACGGGTCGCCGGCCACGGCATTGAGCGCATCCGCATCCAGCACCAGGCGGCGCGCCTCGGCCAGGACCTTCGGCAGCACCGCCCGGATGGCCTCGCCCCCGCCGCATCCGCAGACCACGGTGCCTTGCTCCAGGTGCAGCGCTTCGAAACGCCGGAACATGCATTCCGGCTGCATGGGGTCGAGGGACAGATCGCCCCCGTCCAGCAGGGCCACCATTACCCGCCCGGCACCCGCGTGCAGTGCCGCCGATGCCGCCAACAGCGCTGCGCCCGCCATGCCCATGCCCCGGGCCCGCAGCCCTTCTCCGCCCACCACCGCCACATCGCCGTAGCTGCCTTTGTGGCTGGCATGGGCGCGGTGGGCGGGCGGTGGCGCTGCCGCCAGCCAGGCGCAGGGCGCCACGTCCGTCGCGCCACAGCCCAGGTCGTCGAACCAAACCTGTCCGGCCGCGTCGCGCCCGTTCCCCGTGAACAGCCCGGGCTTCAAGGTGAGCAGGGCCAGGGTGTGCCGCGCAGACGCCGCGGCGCCCGGCGGCGGTGCCAGTCCGGCCGCGAACTGGCCCGCGTCGCCCGACAGGCCGGAGGGCGTATCCACGCACAGCACCGGGGCGGGCGTGGCATGCAGTTGGGCCAGCAGGTGCTGGATGCGCGGGTCGGCCGCACGGGGCTTGCCGCTGCCCGCCAGGCCGATCCCCAGCAGCGCGTCCACGCACACGTCATCGGGCCCCATGTCGGGCGGCGGGCCATCGGAAAAAACGACGCCCGCGGCTGCTGCGCGCCGATAGGACGCGAGCGCATCGGGTGGCACCGTGTCCGGCCGGCCCAGCCAGGTCACCGTGGCGATGCGCCCCGCCCGGTGCAGGTGGAACGCCGCTTCCAGGCCGTCGCCGCCGTTGTTGCCCGCGCCGCAGACCACCCATGCGTTGCGTGCGTGCGGGGCGATGGCCTGGGCCAGCCGGGCCACCGCCCAACCGGCCCGCTGCATCAGGGTGTGCGGGGGGCACTGCGCTGCCAGGGCCTGTTCGATCCGGCGCGTGGCCGGCGTGTCGAACAGGGGATGGGGCCGATCGGCCGTGATCCGGCGCAGGGTGGGCTGCGGCGCTGTTGCTGCGGGCGGCTCGGAGCGCATGGCGTCGGGTCCGGCTCAGAAGCGGCGCAGCGCGAAGTGCTGCAGATCCACCTCGGGCGCGCGTTGGGCCATCAGGTCGGCCAGGGCCCGCGCGCTGCCACTGGCGAACGCATAGCCACAGCCGCCATGGCCGGCGTTGACCCACACTCCCGGCAAGCCGCTCTGACCCACGACCGGGGCGCCGTCCGGCAGGGTGGGGCGGGCACCGCGCCACACCTGCACCTGGCCCGACGAAACCTGCACCCCGCCGGGAAACCAGCCGGAGATGGCCTGGTAGAGCGTTTGCAGCGTGGGCGCATGGTGCGCGCCATCGCCCCGGCCGAGTTCAGCGCCACCCGCGATGCGCACGCGTTGGCCCTGGCGCGTGATCGTCACCCGGTGGAGCGGGTCCACGACCGATCCTTGCGGGGCATGGGAGTCTTCGCGCACCGGGGCGCTGATCGAGTAGCCGTGGAGCGCGGCCATCGGTAGCTCGGCACCCAAGGGGCGCAACAGCGCCGCCGCTGCCACGCCGGCGCAGACGACGACGGCATCGAACCGGCGCGGCAGCGTCTCGCCGGCGATCCGCAGGCCCGCGGGCGCCGCATCCAGCCCGGTGACCTGGGCATTGAAATGAAATTGCGCCCCGCGCTCCTGCGCGGCATAGCGCAGCATCTGGGCGAAGAGGCGGCAGTTGCCGGACTCGCCGTCGGGAATGTGCAGGGCGCCGATCATGGGGGCGTCGGGCGACAGGCCCGGCTCGATCTGGCGGGCGGTCTCGGCATCCACGTCGTGGATGGCCATGCCCGCGTCCCGGAGCAGTTGCAGGGCCGGCTGCACGTGCGCCAGGTCTTCGACCGTGCGCAGCAGGACCAGCGCGCCGCGGCCGGTTTCCGCGTCCACCTGCAACTGCTCCGACACCCACCGCATGCGCGCCTGGCTGTAGCGGCCCAGTTGCTCCAGTGCGGAAAGGGCCATCGGAAGGGCCGGCGAACGGCCGGCCTTGCGCCAACGCCAGAGCCATCGCAGCTCGGAAGCCGTCACCCCCTTCGCGATCCGCACCGCCGCATGGCGTCCCCAGAGCCGGGTGCTTTGCGGGCCGCCGATGCCGGGGGCCGCCAGGGGAATGAGAAGGGCGGGCGAGGACAGGCCGGCATTGGCGAAGCTCGATTCCTCGGCCGCGGCGCTGCGTTGTTCGAAAACCGAAACCTCGTGGCCGTCGCACGTCAGTTCGTAAGCAGTGGTGACGCCGACGATCCCGGCGCCCACGATGGCGATGTGCATTTGGTTTCTGAGCTCTTTCAGGCACCGGCGCTAATGGACACTGCGCTGGCTGCTACTGTTTTTGTGTTTTCCAAGGGACTGTTTCCAGGCGGGCCCTGCCGGCGCCGGCCGCGCCGGTGGCGCAAGGGTCCGTTTGGGCTCGGTCAATCTGCCATGCTAGAATCTTTGGGTTTTGCTGGTGGCTGCGCAGTGCGTGGCCGACAACTTGGCAAGACAAATCGCAAACCAGCCCTTTCAAGGTGCTGCCTTCTTCTTGCAAGCCGGCAGTTATTGGGGCTGGATTTTAGACCCAACCTTCGGAGAAATTCTCATGTCCGTCACCATGCGCGAAATGCTGGAAGCCGGTGTCCACTTCGGTCACCAAACCCGTTTCTGGAACCCCAAGATGGCCCCGTACATCTTCGGCCATCGCAACAAGATCCACATCATCAACCTGGAAAAGTCGCTCCCGCTCTTCCAGGATGCCCAAAAGTTCGCCAAGCAGCTCACCGCCAACCGCGGCACCATCCTGATGGTCGGCACGAAGCGCCAGGCCCGCGAAATCCTCGCCACCGAAGCGCAGCGCGCCGGTGTGCCCTATGTCGACCAGCGCTGGCTGGGCGGCATGCTGACCAACTTCAAGACGGTCAAGACCTCCATCAAGCGCCTGAAGGACATGAAGGCCCAGCAAGAATGCGGCCTCGACGCCATGAGCAAGAAGGAACAGCTCACCTTCACCCGCGAAATGGAAAAGCTGGAAAAGGACATCGGCGGCATCCAGGAAATGAATGCACTGCCCGATGCCATCTTCATCATCGACGTGGGCTTCCACAAGATCGCCGTGGCTGAAGCCAAGAAGCTGGGCATTCCGCTGATCGGCGTGGTGGACTCCAACCACTCCCCCGAAGGCATCGACTACGTGATCCCCGGCAACGACGACTCGGCCAAGGCCGTGGCACTGTATGCCCGCGGTATCGCCGACGCGATCATCGAAGGCCGTGCCAATGCCGTGAACGACGTGGTCAAGGCCGTGGCTGCCGAAGGCTCTGACGAATTCGTGGAAGTGGAAGAAACCGCTGCCTGATTCCCGGCCGCGCGACCTGTCGCGAATGAAAGCGGGGCTCCTGGTTAGCCCCCTTTTTTTTAGCCCGAATGCTGTAACGAACTGAACTGAGACTGGAGAAAAAGATGGCTGCAATTACCGCAAGCATGGTCGCCGAACTGCGCGCAAAGACCGATGCCCCCATGATGGAATGCAAGAAGGCCCTGACGGAAGCCGAAGGCGACCTGGCCAAGGCGGAAGAGCTGCTGCGCGTGAAGCTGGGAACCAAGGCCGGCAAGGCCGCTGCCCGCATCACCGCGGAAGGCGTGGTCGCCAGCTACATCGACGGCACGACCGGCGGGCTGATCGAAGTGAACAGCGAAACCGACTTCGTGAGCAAGAACGACAGCTTCCTCGCGCTGGCCAAGGCCGCTGCCGAACTGGTGGCCAAGCACAATCCCGCCAACGTGGAAGCCCTGGGTGCCCTGCCTTACAGCCAGGACGGCTTCGGCCCCACCCTGGAAGAAGTGCGCAAGGGCCTGATCGGCAAGATCGGCGAGAACATGTCGTTCCGCCGCTTCAAGCACTTCTCCGGCAACAAGCTGGCCTCTTACCTGCACGGCACCCGCATCGGCGTGGTGGTCGAGTTCGAAGGCGACGAAACCGCTGCCAAGGACGTGGCCATGCACATCGCTGCCATGAAGCCCGTCGCGCTGACCAGCGCCGACGTGCCTGCCGACCTGATCGAGAAGGAACGCTCGGTCGCCGCTGCCAAGGCCGCGGAAGACAAGGCCAAGGCGGAAGCCGAGGGCAAGGCCGTGCAGTCCGACGAAATCGTCAGCAAGCGCATCGAAGGCGGCGTGCAGAAGTACCTCAAGGAAGTGTCCCTGTTCGACCAGGTCTTCGTAAAGGCCGCCGACGGCAAGCAGTCCGTGGGCCAGATGATCAAGGGCGCCAACACCACGGTCAAGGCGTTCACGCTGTACGTGGTCGGCGAAGGCATCGAGAAGAAGGTGGACGACTTCGCTGCCGAAGTGGCCGCCCAGGTGGCAGCCGCCAAGTCTGCCGCTTGATCGCAGACCCCATCGCCACCTCACCCGCCATTCCATTGCCCCACGGAGAAGTCCCCATGTCCATCGCTGCACCAGCCCACAAGCGCATTTTGCTCAAGTTGTCTGGCGAGGCGCTCATGGGGGACGATGCCTTCGGCATCAACCGTGCCACCATCGTCCGGATGGTGGAGGAGATCGCTGAGGTCACCCGCATGGGTGTGCAGGTGGCCGTGGTGATCGGTGGCGGAAACATCTTTCGCGGCGTGGCCGGCGGCTCGGTCGGCATGGACCGCGCCACCGCCGATTACATGGGCATGCTGGCCACGGTCATGAACGCGCTGGCATTGGCCGACGCCATGGACAAGCAGGGACTGACGGCCCGCGTGATGTCGGCGATCGCCATCGAGCAGGTCGTCGAGCCCTACGTGCGTCCCAAGGCCCTGCAATACCTGGAAGAGGGCAAGGTGGTGGTGTTCGCCGCCGGTACTGGCAATCCCTTCTTCACCACCGACACCGCGGCAGCGCTGCGGGGTGCCGAAATCGGTGCCGAGGTGGTTTTGAAGGCGACCAAGGTGGACGGTGTGTACACCGCCGATCCCAAGAAGGACCCGACGGCGACCCGCTACACCAAGCTCACGTTCGACGAGGCCATGTCGCGCAATCTGGGGATTCTGGATGCGACGGCGTTTGCTCTGTGCCGTGACCAGAAGTTGCCGATCCGCGTGTTTTCCATCATCAAGCACGGCGCGCTCAAGCGCGTGGTCATGGGTGAGGACGAAGGCACGCTGGTGTACGCTTGAGCGTTGGGCGCGCCCCGGCGCGCCCGGCTTCATGCTGAGGAGAAAAACATGACCATTGCCGATATCAAGAAGAATGCAGAAACCAAGATGGACCAGTCCATCGTGGCGTTCAAGAACAATCTGTCCAAGATCCGCACCGGCCGCGCCAATCCAGCGCTGCTCGATTCCGTGCAGGTCGAGTACTACGGCTCGTTCGTGCCGTTGTCGCAAGTGGCGAACGTGGCCCTGATCGACTCGCGCACCATCAGCGTCCAGCCCTGGGAAAAAGGCATGGGCGCCAAGATCGAGAAAGCCATCCGCGAAAGCGATCTGGGCCTGAATCCCGCCTCCATGGGCGACCTGATCCGCGTACCCATGCCTCCCATGAGCGAAGAGCGCCGCAAGGAAATGACCAAGCTCGCGCGCAACGAAGGCGAGAGCGCCAAGATCGCCGTGCGCAATCTGCGCCGTGACGCCAACGAAGCCGTCAAGAAGCTGGTCAAGGACAAGCTGGCCTCCGAAGACGACCAGAAGCGTTCGGAAACCGAGATCCAGAAAGTCACCGACAAGCACATCGCTGAAGTCGATGCGCTGGTGTCCGGCAAGGAACAGGAAATCATGGCGGTCTGATCCCCGGTTCCGGGAATCGATCATTGCCCTGCATGTCCGCCTCTTCGGCCATTCCGCACCACGTTGCCATCGTCATGGATGGCAATGGCCGTTGGGCCACGCGCCGTTTCCTGCCGCGGCTGGCAGGGCACAAGCAGGGCGTGGAATCTCTCAAACGCTGCGCGCAGGCCTGCGTGGAGCGGGGCGTGGCCGTGCTGACGGTGTTCGCTTTCTCTTCGGAAAACTGGAACCGGCCTGCCGATGAAGTGTCGGGCCTCATGGACTTGCTGGCCAAGGCGCTGTCCCGGGAAGTCCCCCAGTTGCAAAAGGACGGAGTGCGCCTGCATTTCGTCGGTGAGAAGGCCGGGTTGTCCGAGAAGGTGCGTGCGGGCCTGCGCCAGGCCGAGCTGGACACCGCGCACAATACCCGCCTGGTCCTGAACGTCTGCTTCAACTACGGCGGCCGTTGGGACATCGCGCAGGCCGCTGCGGCCGTCGCGGCGCGGGGCGAGCCCATCACCGAGGCCAGCCTGCATGCGGCCATGGGCCTGGCGCACGTGCCGGATCCGGACCTGGTGATCCGCACGGGTGGCGAAATGCGCATCAGCAATTTCCTGCTGTGGCAGTCGGCCTATTCCGAGTTCTACTTCAGTGACCGGCTCTGGCCGGACTTCGACGGCAAGGCCCTGGATGAGGCCATTGCCGCCTTCAATGCCCGAGAGCGCCGTTTCGGCAAGACATCCGAGCAAATACTGGCGTCGTCACCTGCCTCGCTGCAGGTCTGAAAGGGCTTTCCCATGCTTCGACAGCGCGTCATCACTGCTATCGTCCTGCTGGCCATTTTGCTGCCGGCGCTTTTTTACCCGTCTCCGTGGCCCTTTGCCACGGTTATCCTGGTCTTGATGGCCGCGGGTGCCTGGGAGTGGGGCCGTCTTCAAGGGCTGGGCTCTGGCGCGGCCGTGGGGGTGGGGGCCGCCTGCGTCGCGCTTTGCGCGGCGAGCTGGTCACTGGGCTGGTTGCAGCAACCGCTGGCCTGGCTGTGGACCCTGGGTGGCGCCGCGTGGGTGCTTGTCGGTGCATGGATGCTGCGCGCGGGTGTCCAGGGCTGGCCCCAGGTTCCCAAGGCCGTGCGGCTGGTCGGCGGCGTGTTCGTGCTGTGGCTGGCGTGGCTGGCCGCGGTGCAGGCGCGCATGGCGGGCATCAATTTTCTGATGTCGATCCTGGTTCTTGTCTGGGTGGCCGACATCTTTGCGTACTTTGCAGGCCGGGCCTTCGGCCTGCGCTTCACCAAGAACAAACTGGCCCCCTCGATCAGCCCCGGCAAGAGCTGGGAAGGCGTGTGGGGCGGCATGGCCGGTGTGGTGGTTCTGGCGGTGGGCTGGGTGGTCGCCGACGCGTCCGCCAGTGCATCGGTCGCGAGTTTCTATACCCACCTGTTCGCGCGCGGCTGGTGGCTGCTGTTGCTGGGTGCCGTGTTCATGGCGGCCATGAGCGTGGTGGGCGACCTGACCGAGTCCCTTGTCAAGCGCAGCATCGGCGCCAAGGACAGCAGCGGTTTGCTTCCGGGCCACGGCGGCGTGCTCGATCGCGTGGATGCGCTGCTGCCCACCTTGCCGCTGGCCATGATGTTGACCCACTTCGCTTCCGCATGAAACAACGCATCACGGTCCTGGGATCCACGGGGTCCATCGGTACCAACACCCTGGATGTGGTGGCACGCCATCCCGAGCGCTACGAGGTGTTTGCCCTGAGCGCTGCCACGCAGGTCGACGCCATGCTGGCGCAGTGTGTCCGTTTCCAGCCCCGCTTCGCCGTGATGGCCAGCGCGCCGCATGCGCGGCTGCTCGAGGAGCGGCTCGCGGCGCATGGCCTGGCAACGCGGGTGTTGCAGGACCCGGACGCGCTGGACACCATTGCCTCCCACGAAGAGGTGGACGTGGTGATGGCGGCCATCGTCGGCGCTGCGGGCCTGGGCCCCTGCCTTGCGGCGGCCCGGGCCGGCAAGCGCCTGCTGCTCGCCAACAAGGAAGCGCTGGTGGTGGGCGGCGAGGTCTTCATGTCCGCCGTCCGGGAGGGCGGGGCCACGCTGCTGCCGATCGACAGCGAGCATTCGGCGATCTTTCAATGCCTGCCGGAAGACCCGCAGACCTGGGCCCGCCGCGTGGACCACATTTTGCTGACCGCATCCGGCGGGCCGTTTCGCACCCGGGCGCCGGCCACGCTGCGCGATGTCACGCCGGAGCAGGCCTGCGCCCATCCCAATTTCTCGATGGGGCGAAAGATCTCGGTCGATTCGGCCACCATGATGAACAAGGCCCTGGAGGTCATCGAGGCACGCTGGCTCTTCGATCTGGCGCCGGAGCAGATCAAGGTGGTGATCCATCCGCAGCAGATCATCCATTCCATGGTCCAGTTCGTGGATGCGTCGGTGCTGGCGCAACTGGGAACGCCGGACATGCGTGTTCCGATCGCCTGCGGGCTGGCTTGGCCGGAGCGCATCGAGAGCGGAACGCCGCGGCTGGATTTTTCCACCCTGTCCGCGCTCACCTTCGAGGAAGCCGATGCGACCCGCTTCCCGGGGCTGCACCTGTCCTGGCAGGCGCTGCGCGCGCAAAGCGGCACCACGGCGGTGCTCAATGCCGCCAACGAAGTGGCCGTGGCCTCGTTCCTGGAGCGCCGCATCCGTTTCGATCAGATTCATCGGCTGAACCTTGCAACTCTGGAGGCGGTGAAGCCCTCCAACCCCGAATCGCTCGGGGCCCTGCTGGCGCTGGATGCCGAAGCACGGTCCGTTGCTCTGCGCAGTGCGCAGCGGCTGGCCGCCTGAGCGATCGCCTCCGGGCAGAAAGACACCATGTTGCTGACCGTCATTGCCTTCATCGTCGCGCTGGGCGTGCTCATCGCCGTCCATGAATACGGCCACTACCGCGTAGCGGTCGCCTGCGGCGTGAAGGTGCTTCGTTTTTCGGTGGGTTTCGGCAAACCCCTGCTGCGCTGGCAGCCCAAGGGATCGCCCACGGAGTTCGTCATCGGCGCGTTTCCCCTGGGCGGGTATGTGCGCATGCTGGACGAGCGCGAGGCCCCCGTCGATGCCCATGAGCGCCACCTGTCGTTCAATGCCAAGCCGTTGCGATCCCGCGCTGCGATCGTGGCAGCGGGCCCGGCGGCCAATCTGCTGCTCGCCGTGCTGCTGTACGCCGCAGTGAACTGGATGGGCGTGGAGGAGCCGAAGGCGGTTCTCGCCAGCCCCGTGCCCGGGTCCGTGGCCCAGAAAGCCGGCCTGCAAGGCGGCGAGCTCGTGCTGGAAGCGGCCCTCGGCAACGAAGAATCCGAGCCAGTGCGATCCTTCGAAGACCTGCGCTGGCTCCTGACCCGCGGCGCGCTCGACGGCACCGACGTCCGCCTGCAGGTGCAGCCGTCGCCCGGGGCGCCGCAGCGCCAGATGGTGCTGGAACTCGCGCAATTCGATGCGCGGGAGGCGGATGCGCAGCTCTTTCGCAAGATCGGCATCGTGGGTCCGTGGACGCGGCCCGTGCTCGGCGAGGTGGTCCAGGGTGGCCCGGCGCAACGCGCCGGATTGCGGCAGGGGGACCTGATCGTCAGGTTGGGTGCGACCAATGTGGTGGATGGTCAGCAACTGCGGGAGCTCATCCGTGCATCGGTCAGTGGCGGGGTGGCCGTATCCCAGCCGTGGCGCATCGAACGCGGCGGCCAGACCTTGACGCTGGATGTACTGCCGGATTTGCACAGCGAGCCTTCGGGCCCGGTCGGCCGCGTGGGAGCGTTCGTGGGCGCCCAGCCGGAGTTCGTGACCGTGCGGCACGGGCCGCTCGAAGGACTGTGGAATGGGGTGGTCCGCACCTGGGAGGTTTCGGCACTGACCCTGCGCATGATGGGGCGCATGGTGATCGGCGAGGCCTCGCTCAAGAACCTCAGCGGCCCGCTCACCATCGCCGATTACGCGGGTCGTTCGGCCAGCATGGGGCTGACCCAGTATCTGGTGTTTCTGGCCCTCATCAGCGTGAGCCTGGGCGTGCTGAACCTGCTTCCGCTGCCGGTTTTGGACGGTGGGCACCTGATGTATTATCTTTGGGAAGGCGTGACCGGCAAGGGCGTGTCCGACGCCTGGATGGAGCGATTGCAGCGCGGCGGCGTGGCGGTGCTTCTCCTGATGATGTCCATCGCCCTGTTCAACGATATCACCCGGCTTTTTGGCTAACCTTTTTGCCGCGCGCGTTCACCGCGCGGTACCAGTTCACTCATGAAAAAACAATTCAATCGCTTGGGCGTGCGCAAGGCTTGTGCCGTGGCCGCCATGGTTTTTGCTGCCAATGCGGCATGGGCCCTGGAGCCGTTCAAGGTGCAGGATATCCGGGTGGAGGGTTTGCAGCGCGTCGAGCCGGGCACGATCTTCGCATCGATGCCGCTGCGGGTGGGTGACGACTACAACGACGAGAAGGGCGCTGCGGCGATCCGTGCGCTGTTCGCGCTGGGCCTGTTCAAGGACGTGCGCCTGGAGGCCAGCGGCAACGTGCTCGTGGTGGTCGTGGAAGAGCGTCCCACCATCGCCGACGTGGACTTCGCCGGTGCCCGCGAATTCGACAAGGACACGCTCAAGAAAGCCATGCGCGATGTGGGCCTGACCGAAGGCCGGCCTTTCGACAAGGCGCTGGCCGACCGCGCGGAGCAGGAGCTCAAGCGCCAGTACATCAACAAGAGCCTGTACGGCGCCGAGGTCGTGACCACGGTCACCCCCATCGAGCGCAACCGCGTCAACCTCACGTTCACGGTCACCGAAGGCGAGCCCGCGCGCATCAAGGAAATCCACTTGGTGGGCAACAAGGCCTTCAGCGAATCGACGCTCAAAGGGCTGTTCGACCAGGACACGGGCGGCTGGCTCAGCTGGTACACCAAGTCGGACCGCTATTCCCGCACCAAGCTGAACGCCGATCTGGAAACCCTGCGTTCCTACTATCTGGCGCGCGGCTACCTCGAGTTCCGTATCGACTCCACGCAGGTGGCCATCTCCCCGGACAAGCAGGACATCACGATCACCGTCAACGTGACCGAAGGCCAGCGCTACGTGGTCTCCGGCGTGAAGATCGAAGGCAATTACCTGGACCGCGACGACGAGTTCAAGTCGCTGATCACCATCCAGCCCGGCGAGCCCTACAACGCCGACAAGGTGGCCGAAACCACCAAGGCATTCACCGACTACTTCGGCAATTTCGGCTTCGCGTTCGCGCGTGTCGAAGCGGTGCCCGAAGTGGACCGCGAGAACAACCGCGTTGCCCTGGTGCTGCGCGCCGAGCCGGCCCGCCGTGCCTACGTGCGCCGCATCAACGTGAGCGGCAACAACCGCACGCGCGACGAAGTGATCCGCCGCGAGTTCCGCCAGTACGAAGCCTCCTGGTACGACGGCGACAAGATCAAGCTGTCCCGTGACCGCGTAGACCGCCTGGGCTTCTTCACCGAAGTCAATGTGGAAACGCAGGAAGTGCCGGGCTCGGCCGATCAGGTGGACCTGGTGGTGAACGTGGCCGAAAAGCCCACCGGTTCGCTGCAGCTGGGCGCGGGCTTCTCAAGTGCGGAAAAGGTCTCGCTGTCGTTCAGCATCAAGCAAGAGAATGTGTTCGGTTCGGGCAACTACCTCGGGGTGGACGTCAACACCAGCAAGTACCGCCGCACGCTGGTGTTCAGCACCACCAACCCGTACTTCACGCGGGACGGCATCTCGCGCACGCTCGATCTGTACTACCGCACTGACAAGCCGTACGAGGACCAGGGCGGCAACTACGAGCTGATCACTGCGGGTACCAGTGTGCGTTTCGGCATCCCCTTCAGCGAAACCGATACCGTGTTCTTCGGGGGCGGCCTCGAACAGACGCGGATCAAGCTGGGCACCAACATTCCCGCTGCGTACCTGTCGTATGCCACGACCTACGGCTCCAGCAGCACCGCGATTCCGCTCACGATCGGCTGGTCGCGCGATGACCGCGACAGCGCCTTGGCACCCAATTCGGGCCGCTACCAGCGCCTGAACACCGAATGGTCGGTGGCCGGCGATGCGCGCTATGTCCGCGGCAATTACCAGTTCCAGCAGTATGTGCCGCTGAACAAGAAGTTCACCATGGCCTTCAACAGCGAGTTCGGCTGGGGCAAGGGCATGAACGGCCGGCCGTTCCCGGTGTTCAAGAACTACTACTCGGGCGGCCTGGGCTCCGTGCGCGGTTTCGACCAGGGCACGCTGGGTCCACGCGACGTGACGGGTGCGTCGCTGGGCGGACCGAAGAAGGTCACGCTCAATGCCGAGTTGATCGCACCGTTCCCAGGTGCGGGCAACGACCGCACGCTGCGCGTGTTCACTTTCGTGGATGCGGGCAACGTGTATGGCGAAGATGAAAAGGTCACCCTCAGCGACATGCGTGTCTCTGCCGGCCTGGGCCTGAGCTGGATTTCTCCGCTCGGTCCGCTTCGCCTCGCTTTTGCGCAACCGGTGCGCAAGTTCGCCGGCGATAGAATCCAGAAACTGCAATTCCAGATCGGAACGTCTTTCTAATGAAATCTCTCTCCCGCCATATTCCCCTCGTTCTCTTGCTGGGCACGCTCGGTGCAGCCGTGCCTGCACAGGCGCAGGAGTTCAAGGCCGGCTTCGTCAACACCGACCGCATCTTCCGCGAGGCCAGCACCGCCAAGGCGGCCCAGGCCAAGCTGGAGCAGGAGTTCTCCCGTCGTGAGAAGGACCTCGTGGAGCAGGGCAACAGCCTGAAGTCCGCCACCGAGAAGTTCGAGCGCGAAGCGCCCACGATGGCCGAGAGCCAGCGCACGGCCCGCCAGCGCCAGCTGGTCGACCAGGACCGCGACTTCCAGCGCAAGCGCCGCGAGTTCCAGGAAGACCTGGGCGCCCGCAAGAACGAAGAGCTGGGCCAGGTGCTCGAGCGCGCCAACAAGGTCGTCAAGCAAGTTGCCGAGGCCGAGAAGTACGACGTGATCCTTCAGGAAGCCGTCTACATCAACCCCAAGCACGACATCACCGACAAAGTGATCAAGGCACTGAATGCCGCTGCTGCCACGCCCGCCAAGTGATGGCCGTCGGCTGACGGGGCGCGCGGCGTGAGCCTCTCTCTGGGGCAGATCGTCGATGCGCTGGGCGGCACGCTGGAGGGGGGCGAGAGGGACGGAGAGATCCACCGCATCGCTCCCCTGGAGTCTGCAGGTCCCGGTGACCTGGCTTTTTTAAGCCATCCGCGCTACCAGCAGCAACTGGCCGCCTCCCGGGCGGCCTGTGTCATTGTGGCGCCATCGATGCGCGAGGCCGGGCTGGCCCGGGGGGCGTGCATCGTCGCGGACGAGCCGTACGTGTATTTCGCGCGTGCCACGCAGCTGTGGAAGCGCGCGCACGCCGTGGCGGTGCCGCAGGGCATCCATCCCAGCGCGGTGGTGGACCCGGACGCCACGGTGCATCCCACGGCCTTCATCGGCCCGCTGTGCGTGGTGGAGCGCGGTGCGCGCGTGGGTGCAGGCACGGTGCTCAAATCGCGGGTGACGCTGGGCGAGGACTGCCACATCGGCGATCGCTGCATCGTGCATGCCGGCGTGGTGATCGGGGCCGACGGCTTCGGCTTCGCGCCGCAGGGCGGCGAGTGGATCAAGATCGAGCAGCTGGGGGCCGTGCACATCGGCAATGACGTCGAGATCGGCGCCAACACCTGCATCGACCGCGGCGCACTGGAAAACACGGTCATCGAAGATGGCGTGAAGCTCGACAACCTCATCCAGATCGGCCACAACGTGCGCATCGGCCGGCATTCCGCCATGGCGGGGTGCGTGGGGGTGGCGGGCAGCGCGACCATCGGCGCGCATTGCACGGTGGGGGGCGGAGGCATCGTGCTGGGGCATCTCGAACTGGCCGACCACGTGCACGTGTCGGCGGCCACGGTGGTCACGCGATCGCTGACCCGGCCGGGTCAATACACCGGCATGTTCCCCATCGACGAAAATGCGAAGTGGGAAAAAAACGCGGCCACGCTCAAGCAGCTTCACAGCCTGCGCGAACGGATCAAGGCCCTCGAACAAACTCGAAAAGACGGTTAGACCGCATCTTCCAATGATGGATATCCACCAAATTCTCAAGCTCTTGCCGCACCGCTATCCGTTTCTGCTGGTGGACCGCGTGGTCGAACTCGAAAGGGGCAAGCGCATCCAGGCGCTCAAGAACGTCACGATCAACGAGCCTTTCTTCACGGGGCATTTCCCGAGCCGGCCCGTGATGCCCGGCGTGCTCATGCTCGAGGCCCTGGCGCAGGCCGCGGGCCTGCTGTCTTTCGACATGATGGGCGAGGCGCCCGGCGACGACAAGGTGTTCTATTTCGTCGGCATCGACGGTGCGCGTTTCAAGCGCCCGGTGGAGCCGGGCGACCAGCTCATCCTGGAAGTGGATCTGGACCGTATCAAGGGCGGCATCTACAAGTTCAAGGGCCTGGCACGCGTGGGCGACAGCGTGGCCTGCGAGGCCGAGATCATGTGCACCATGCGCACCGTGGGCTGACGCTGCGAGGGCAGGGCGGCACGTGACCAGCAGCATCCACTCCACAGCCATCGTCGACCCCGCAGCGCGGATCGACGCCTCCGCGGCCATCGGCCCCTATGCGGTGATCGGCCCGCACGTGACGATCGGTGCGCGCACCTCGGTGGGCGCGCACTGCGTCATCGAAGGGCGCACCACGATCGGCGAAGACAACCGGATCTTCCAGTTCGCCTCCCTGGGCGCCGCGCCGCAGGACAAGAAGTACGCCGGCGAGCCCACCGAGCTGCGCATCGGCGACCGCAACACGATCCGCGAGTTCTGCACGTTCAACACCGGCACGGCGCAGGACCGGGGCGTGACCACGATCGGCAACGACAACTGGGTGATGGCCTATGTGCACATTGCCCACGACTGCGTGGTCGGCCACCACACCGTTCTGGCCAACAACGCCACGCTGGCCGGCCATGTGCACGTGGGTGACCACGCCATCATCGGCGGCCTCACGGGCGTGCACCAGTTCACCAAGGTGGGCGCGCATGTCATGGCGGGGTTCGCCAGCCACATCTCGCAGGACGTGCCCCCCTTCATGATGGTGGACGGCAACCCGCTGTCCGTGCGCGGGTTGAACCTCGAAGGCCTGCGCCGGCGCGGGTTCTCGGCCGACCGGCTCGCCGCGATCAAGCAGGCGCACCGCCTGCTGTATCGCCAGGGCCTCACGCTGGACGCGGCGCGGCAGGCGATCGCCGAACTGCCGTCGGTCCACGGCGAGGCCGCGCCCGACATCGCGCTGCTGCTGGATTTCATCGCCAACTCCTCGCGCGGCATCGCGCGCTGACCGCGATGGCGCCTTCCCTCCAACCGGCACCGCGCATCGCGATGGTGGCAGGCGAAACCTCTGGCGATCTGCTCGCGGGCCTGCTGCTCGACGGCCTGCAGGCACAGTGGCCTGGCGTGGTGGGGCAGGGCATCGGCGGGCCGCAGATGCAGCGGCGGGGCTTCACGGCCTGGTGGCCCAGCGAGCGCCTGGCCGTGCACGGCTACAGCGTCGAGCTGCTGCGCCGGCTCTGGGGCATCGTGCAGATCCGCAAGCAATTGCGGCGTCGGCTGCTCGCGGACCCGCCGCAGGTCTTCATCGGCGTGGATGCGCCCGACTTCAACCTGGGGCTCGAATCCGACCTGCGCGTGGCCGGGATCAAGACGGTGCACTTCGTGTGCCCGTCGATCTGGGCCTGGCGTGCCGAACGCATCGAGAAAATCAAGCGCAGCGCCGACCACGTGCTGTGCATCTTCCCGTTCGAGCCCGCGCTACTGGCCCGCCACGGCATTGCCGCCACTTACGTCGGCCATCCGCTCGCCAATGTGATTCCCATGCAGCCGGACCGCGAGGCGGCGCGGGCCGGGCTGGGTCTGGCCCCAGGCGACGAGGTGCTGGCCATCCTGCCGGGCAGCCGTTCGGCCGAGGTGGACTACATCGCCGCGCCGTTCCTGCGGGCGGCGGCCTTGCTGCGCCAGGCGCGCCCCGCGTTGCGCATGGTCATTCCGGCCGTACCGGCGCTGCGCACGCGCATCGAGCAGGTGGTGCGCGAATGCGGCATGGCCGAGGCGGTGCAGGTCGTCGAAGGCCAGTCGCACACCGTGCTGGCGGCCTGCGACTGCACGCTGATCGCCAGCGGCACGGCCACGCTGGAGGCGGCCCTGTTCAAGCGGCCCATGGTGATCGGCTACCACATGCACCCCATCAGCTGGCGCCTCATGCGGCGCAAGCAGCTGCAGCCGTGGGTGGGGCTGCCCAACATCCTTTGCGGCGAGTTCGTCGTGCCCGAGCTGATCCAGGACGCTGCCACCCCTGAGGCGCTGGCCGCGGCCGTCACGCAGTGGCTCGACGCGCCCACGCACTCCCCCGACACGCTGGCAGCTCTGGAGCAGCGCTTCACCGCGCTGCACGAAGCCCTGCGCCGCGACACCCCCCGATTGGCCGCCGATGCGATCCAGAAAATCCTTGCCGCCTGAGCAGGCGGCCCTGCCGTGGCATCCCCCAGGCCTGGTGGCCGGGGTGGACGAAGCCGGGCGCGGTCCGCTGGCCGGCCCGGTGGTGGCTGCCGCCGTGATCCTCGACGATCAGAATCCGATCGCCGGGCTGGCCGATTCCAAGACATTGACCGCCGCGCGCCGCGAAGCGCTGTACGACGAGATCCGCGCCAAGGCCCTGTGCTGCGCGGTGGCCGAGGCCAGCGTGCAGGAGATCGACACCATCAACATCCTGCAGGCGACCATGCTGGCCATGCAGCGCGCGGTGCAGGGGCTGCGCCTGAAGCCCGTGCGCGTGCTGGTGGACGGCAACCGGCTGCCCGTGCTGGAAGTGCCCGCGGACGCCATCGTCAAGGGCGATGCGCTGGTGCAGGCCATTTCTGCGGCGTCGATCCTGGCCAAGGTCACGCGCGACCGCTGGTGTGCGCAATTGCACCTGGAATATCCCCAATACGGTTTTGCCGGCCACAAGGGATATGGGACGGCCGAACACATGGCGGCGCTGCAGCAGCATGGCGCTTGCCCGCACCACCGCCGCTCGTTTTCGCCCGTGGCCGCGGCTCTCGTCCGGGGCAACGCGGCGGTGCTCCCGCTGCCTGAGGTGCCTACCGTGAATGGGTCGCACGCGTTGCCGGCGCCGCAGGGCCTGGTGCGGGCGGAATGGCAGCCGGCATGACCTCGGACAACGTCACCTTCGTTCAGTCGCGCGACAACGCGTTCGTCAAGGACCTGCGGCGCCTGGCGCAGGACAGCAGCGCCTACCGCAAGCAGGGCCGTGTGTGGCTGGAAGGCGACCACCTGTGCCGTGCGGCGCTGGCCCGGGGACTGCAGCCAGCGGTGGCCGTGTATGCGGAGTCTTTTTGGCCTGCAGCGCAAGAAAGCTACTGGCATGCTGCTATCAAAAACATAGTAATCGCCGACCCCCTCTGGGCGGACGTGAGCGGCCTTGAATCGCCGGCGCGCATGGGCTTCGTGCTGGAGATGCCCGCGGCCGCCGCGTTGGTGCCCGGCGTGTCCACCGTGGTGCTCGATCGCCTGCAGGACGCCGGCAATGTGGGGTCCATCCTGCGCAGCGCGTCGGCATTCGGTTTCGGACAGATCGCGGCCATCAAGGGCACGGCGGCGCTGTGGAGCGCCAAGGTGCTGCGGGCCGGCATGGGGGCCCACTTCGGCCTGCGGCTGGTGGAGGGGCTCGATGCGACGGACATCGATGCGCTCGGCCTGCCCCTGCTGGCGACCAGTTCGCACGGCGGCGAATTCCTGCACCGGGCGCAACTGCCCTGGCCTTGTGGGTGGGTCATGGGGCATGAAGGGCAGGGCGTGTCGCCAGCGCTGCAGGAGCGCGCGAGTCGCCTGATCCGCATCGCCCAGCCGGGCGGGGAAGAATCGTTGAATGTGGGTGCGGCGGCCGCGATCTGCCTGCATGCGAGCGCTGCGGAGACGGGCCGCACCTGACGGCCTGGCCCACAGGCTTTCAGCAGACGCTGCTCAGGGCGGCGGCGAGAGAGAGGGCGGTAAGTGCCTCGCAGCGCCGACCCTGCGGTTCGCGGCAAGGCCGCCCTGAGGGAGGGCGGCCCGCCAGGGTCGTCAGGCCATTGCTTCTTCACCCGCCATCAGCTCTTCCTTGCGGGCTTCGAGCGCTTCGCGCATGGCCACGAGGTCGAGCTTGCGGGCGGCACGTGCCTTCGGAAAGATCTCGTTGCGCTCTTCTTTCACGTGGTGGTCGATGTACTCGCCCAGCACGGTCACCTTGGCATCGAACATTTCATCGGCGGCGCTGGCGGCCTCGATCTGCGCGATCAGGTCCTTGGCGCTGGCATGCTCCACTTCGGCTTCGGCCAGGAGGTCGGTGTCCTTGATGGCATCGCGCAGGGCGGGGTAGAAAATCTCTTCTTCGATCTGCGCATGCACCGTCAACTCGCGGCAGATCTGGCGCGCCAGTTCGAACCGCTGGGTGGCGGCCGCCTTGGAGCGGGACTCCATCAGCGACTCGTATTCCTTGAACATTTTCTTGACGGCGCGATGGTCCGCATCGAGCAGGGAGCAGGCGTCTCGGGGTGCATGGGTGGTCATGGGATTTCCTCGTCGATGGTTTGTGGGGAAGGCCATGCTGCACGGGTGGTCTACCCCCTGCCGTAGGACGCCAAGCCACGGGCCTGCGCGGGTTCGCCTGCGGCCGACATGCCGCTGGGGCAGGGCCATGGGCCCCATCGATCATTGGATGGGTTGCGGATGGTGCTGGCAACGTGCGTTGGCCACCGCCATTTAGCCGCTCGATGCCGGGCTGCTGTGCAGCGCCAGCACATGCGAGGCAGACACCAAAAGAAAAACCCCTGACTCTTTCGAATCAGGGGTTTCCATTTGGTGCCGGAGAGATGAATCGAACACCCGACCTTCTCATTACGAATGAGCTGCTCTACCGACTGAGCTACACCGGCGAAGACTGAAATTATATATCGGAATGGTAGCGTGTCACGCGTTCCACTTCATTTTTTGAGCCCAGCACCACGCTGACGCGCTCGTGCAACTGCGTGGGCTGGATGTCCAGGATGCGCTGCTTGCCGTTGGTGGCGGCGCCGCCGGCCTGCTCGACGAGCCAGCTCATGGGATTGGCCTCGTACATCAGGCGCAGCTTGCCGGGCTTGTTGGGTTCGCGCTTGTCCCAGGGGTACAGGAACACGCCGCCGCGCGTGAGGATGCGGTGCACGTCGGCCACCATGCTGGCGATCCAGCGCATGTTGAAGTCCTTGCCGCGCGGGCCTTCGGTGCCGGCCAGGCATTCGTCGATGTAGCGCTTGACCGGGGTGTCCCAGTGGCGCATGTTGCTCATGTTGATGGCGAATTCCTTGGTGTCCTCGGGAATGCGCACGTTCTCTTCCACCAGCACGAACGAGCCCTGCTCGCGGTCCAGCGTGAACATGGCGACGCCGTCGCCCACGGTGAGCACCAGCGTGGTCTGGGGGCCGTAGATGCAATAGCCCGCGGCCACCTGCTGGGTGCCGGCCTGCAGGAAGTCCTCGGTCATGACGCCGGGGTGGCCTTCGGGCTTTTTCAGCACGCTGAAGATGGTGCCGATGCTCACATTCACGTCGATGTTGGAGGAGCCGTCGAGCGGATCGAACAGCAGCAGGTACTCGCCCTGCGGATAGCGGTTGGGCACCACGTAGATGCTGTCCATCTCTTCGGATGCCATGGCCGCGAGGTGGCCGCCCCATTCGTTGGCTTCGATGAGCACTTCGTTGGCGATGATGTCCAGCTTCTTCTGGATCTCGCCCTGCACGTTCTCGCTGGCGGCCGTGCCCAGCACGCCGCCCAGCGCGCCCTTGTTCACGGCGTGGCTGATGCTCTTGCAGGCACGGGCGACCACTTCGAGCAACAGGCGCAACTGCGAGGGGATGAGGCCGTCCACCCGCTGCTGTTCGACGAGGTAGCGGGTGAGGCTGATGGTTTTTGCCATGGAGGGGGTTTCCTAAATTTTTTGGACGTGATCAGTCGGCCAGCGCGCGGGTGACCACCTCGCGCACGTCGTTGGACAGGTCGGGCTTGGCCGCCACGCGGGCGATGGCGTCGCGCGCTGCGCCGCGGTAGGGGTCGGCCAGCTTCTTCCAGCGGTCGAGCGCCCGGGCCAGGCGCGCCGCCACCTGCGGGTTGAGCGTGTCCAGCTCCAGAACGCGGTCGGCCCAGAACTGGTAGCCCGCCCCGTCCAGGCGGTGAAAGCCCCCGGGGTTGGCGCTGCAGTAGCTGAAGATCACGCTGCGCGCGCGGTTCGGGTTCTTGAGGCTGAAGTCCGCGTGCTTCATGAGCTGCTGCACGGCCGCCAGCACCTGCCCGCCGCGGTCGGGCGCGCCCGCCTGCAGCGAGAACCATTTGTCCAGCACCAGGGCCTCGTCCTTGAACAGGGCGTGAAAGCGCGCGAGTGCCGGCTCGGCCAGAGCATGGCCGCTGTACACCAGCGCCGTGAGGGCGTTGAAGCGGTCGGTCATGTTGCCCGCGTCCTTGAAGCGCTGGTACGCCTTGCCCGGCCACACGCTATCGCCCGTGGTGCGGGCCGCCAGGCACAGCATGGACAGCGCCAGGCCCGACAGCGCGCGGCGGCCGGCCGAGATCGCGTCGGGGCGGTAGGCGCCCGTGTCGTGGTGCTGCGCCCAGATGGCTTCCCACTCCGGCTGCAGCGCCACGGCGAGTTGCGCGCGCATCGCTTCGCGCACGGCGTGCACGCGCTGCGGGTCCACCACGTCCAGGTGCTCGGCGATGTAGCCCTCGGAGGGCAGGCTGAGCACCAGTTCCTTGAAGGCCGCGTCCAGCGCGGGGTGGCGCAGCACGCCGCGCATGGCCTCCACGAAGCTGTCGGGCACGATCGCTTGCTCGATGGGCGCGCCTGCCGGCGGATTGATTGCCTCGTTTGCTATCGTTTTGATAGCGATTCGCAGGGCCAGGCGCTGGCCTGCCTCCCAGCGGTTGAAGGCGTCGGTGTCGTGCGCCAGCAGGGCGAGCAGCTCGGCATCGCTGTAGTCGATGTCCAGCACCACGGGGGCGCTGAACCCGCGCAGCAGCGACGGCACGGGCTGGGAGCCCACGTTCACGAAGGTGAACGCATGGGTGGCCTCGGTCAGCACCACGGTGCGGTCCGCGCCGCCCGCGGCGGCCTCGCCCTCCAGTTGCAGCGGCAGTGCGCTGCCGTCCGCGCCCAGCAGGCCCAGGGCCACCGGGATCACGGCGGGCTCCTTGAGCGGCTGGCCGGGCGTGGGCGCGAGGCTTTGCGACAGCGTGAGCGTGTAGGTGCGCGCGGCGGCGTCGTACACGCCCGTGGCCTGCACGCGCGGCGTGCCGGCCTGCGAATACCAGCGCTTGAACTGCGGCAGCAGGCGGGCCAGGTCGCTGTCCGGGTTGGCATCGGCGATGGCCTGCGCGAAATCGTCGCAGGTGACCGCCTGCCCGTCGTGCCGCTCGAAGTACAGCTTCATGCCGCGCGCGAAGCCTTCGCGGCCCACCAGCGTGTGCATCATGCGCACGACCTCGGCACCCTTTTCGTAGATGGTGACGGTGTAGAAGTTGTTGATCTCGACGTAGCTGTCGGGCCGCACCGGGTGCGCCATGGGGCCGGCGTCCTCCGGGAACTGCGCGGTGCGCAGCACGCGCACGTCCTCGATGCGCTTGACGGCGCGGGCCGAGGGGCTGCCCGACAGGTCCTGGCTGAACTCCTGGTCCCGAAAGACCGTGAGGCCTTCCTTGAGCGACAGCTGGAACCAGTCGCGGCAGGTGACGCGGTTGCCGGTCCAGTTGTGGAAGTACTCGTGGCCCACCACGCTTTCGATGTTGCCGAAATCCACATCGGTCGCCGTGGCCTGGCTGGCCAGCACGTACTTCGTGTTGAAGATGTTCAGGCCCTTGTTCTCCATCGCGCCCATGTTGAAGTCGCTGGTGGCGACGATCATGAAGCGCTCCAGGTCGAGCGGCAGGCCGAAGCGCGCCTCGTCCCAGGCCACGCTGGCCATGAGGGAGTTCATGGCGTGCTCGGTCTTCTCCAGGTCGCCCGGGCGCACGTACACCTGCAGCAGGTGGTCGGCGCCGGAGCGCGAGCGGATGCGCTGCTCGCGCGCCACGAGCTTGCCGGCCACCAGCGCGAACAGGTAGCAGGGCTTCTTGTGCGGGTCCTGCCACTTGGCGAAATGGCGCGCGCCGTTGGGGCCGTCGTCCAGCGGGCCGTGGTCGATCAGGTTGCCGTTGGACAGCAGCACCGGGTAGGCGGCCTTGTCGGCGCGCAGCAGCACGGTGAAGCTGGCCATCACGTCCGGCCGGTCCAGGAAGTAGGTGATGCGCCGAAAGCCCTCGGCCTCGCACTGGGTGAAGAAGGTGCCCTGGCTCACGTAAAGGCCCGACAGCTGCGTGTTCTTGGTCGGAGAGCAGGTGGTGAAGATCTCCAGGTCGAAGGGCTCGTGGCCCTCCGGCAGGTTCTCCAGCACCAGCTGGCCGTTTTCCATCTTGAACGAGGTGCCTGCGCCGTTGACCAGCACGCGCGCCAGGTTCAGCTCGTCGCCATCGAGCCGCAGCGCGCCCGAAGGCACGTCCGCGTTGCGGCGCAGCCGCATCTTGTTGAGTACCCGGGTCTTGGCCGGGTCCAGGTCGAACGTGAGGTCCACCGTGTCGATCCAGAACGCGGGGGCGGTGTAGTCGGCACGGTGGATGGCCGTGGCGTGTCCTTCTCTCATCATGGCTTGGGGCTTTCCGGGCGCGTTACACGCCCTGCTTGAGGGAGGCTTCGATGAAGGCGTCGAGATCGCCGTCCAGCACCTTCTGGGTGGCGGAGATTTCGACGTTGGTGCGCAGGTCCTTGATGCGGCTGTTGTCCAGCACGTAGCTGCGGATCTGGTGGCCCCAGCCGACATCGGTCTTGGTGTCTTCCAGCTTCTGCTGCTCTTCCTGGCGCTTGCGCATCTCGAAGTCGTACAGGCGCGAGCGCAGGCGCTGCCATGCCACGTCGCGGTTGCTGTGCTGGCTGCGGCCATCCTGGCACTGAACGACGATGCCGGTTGGAATGTGCGTCAAACGCACGGCCGAATCGGTCTTGTTGATGTGCTGGCCGCCGGCGCCGCTGGCGCGGAAGGTGTCGGTGCGCACGTCGGCCGGGTTGATGTCGATCTGGATCGAGTCGTCGATCTCCGGATAGACGAACAGGCTGGCGAAGCTGGTGTGGCGCCCGCCGGACGAGTCGAACGGGCTCTTGCGCACCAGCCTGTGCACGCCGGTCTCGGTGCGCAGCAGGCCGTAGGCGTATTCGCCCTCGATCTTGATCGTGGCGCTCTTGATGCCGGCCACGTCGCCCGGTGTTTCGTCTTCCACCGTGGTCTTGAAGCCCTTGCGTTCGGCGTACTTGAGGTACTGGCGCAGCAGCATGCCCGCCCAGTCGCAGGCCTCGGTGCCGCCGGCGCCGGCCTGGATGTCCACGAAGCAGTTGAGCGGATCGGCCTCGTTGCTGAACATGCGGCGGAACTCGAGCATCTCGATCTCGGGCTTGAGCTTGGCGGTCTCGGCCTCGATGGTCATCAGGCCGTCGTCGTCGCCTTCTTCCTTGCTCATGTCGAAGAGCTCGGTGTTGTCGGCCAGCTCGCGGGTGAGCCGCTCCAGCGTGAGCACCACGCCGTCCAGGCTCTTCTTTTCCTTGCCCAGCTCCTGGGCCTTCTTGGGGTCGTTCCAGACCGTGGGGTCTTCCAGCGAGGCGTTTACCGTGCGCAGGCGTTCGAATTTGGCATCGAAGTCAAAGATACCTCCGTAACTCTTGCGTGCGCACGGTCAGGTCGGAGAGGGTGTTGCCGATGAGGTTGATGCGTTCTGCGTCCATGGTGCGTGTCCTGAGTGTTCGGTGGAATAACCGGCGATTTTCTCACGCGATGCGCCGCACGCCCCCAATGCCCTTCCACGGGGCGCAGGGCGCTGCCGGCCGGCCCCGTTGCCGGGGCGCAAAACGGGCCGTTATTTCAAAAATGATAGCAAAACGCCCTAGTGGAATATGTGCTGGCGGCCTGTTTCATTCAGGGGTGCTCAGGAACGACTCGATCAGCGCCGCCACCGCGCCGGGCTGGTCGTGGTGCAGCATGTGCCCGGCGTCCTGGACCACGGCGGTGCGGCAATCGCGCACGTGGCGCAGGCGGGCGTGGTATTCGGGCAGGTCGTAGCAGTCCTTCCACCACAGGCCCATGCTGTCGTCGCTGGCCTCCACCGCGAGGGTGGGCGCGGTGATGCCGTCGTACAGGGCCAGCGCTTCCTCCACGCGGTAGATCTGCGAACTGGTGATCTTGTGCGCCGCATCGCCCAGGATGCGCCAGCGGCCCTGCGCGTCGGGCGCGGCCCACTGGCAGGCCAGCCAGGCGGCCTTGTCGGCGGACAGGCGCGGGTTGGTCTTGATGAGGCGCTGGGCCACGCCGTCGGCGCTGTCGTAGGCCTTGAGCGATTTCTCGCCGCGCTCCAGCGCCCGGATCTCGTCCATCCACTGCGCGTAGCGCCGGGGGGCCTGGTCGGGCGTGGTGGCCGGCAGGCCGAAGCCTTCCAGGTTCACCAGCCGGCGGATGCGCGCGGGCCGCACGCCGGCATAGGCCATGCACACGTTGCCGCCCATGCTGTGGCCCACCAGATCGACCGGCTGGCCGGGCGCGTAGTGGTCCAGCAGGTGATCCAGGTCGGCCAGGTAGTCGGCGAACACGTAGTGGTCGCAGGGCGCGGGCAGGCGGCTCAGGCCGAAGCCCCGCCAGTCGGGCGCGATGACCGTGCGGCCGGCGAAGAACGCCCGCGACAGCGCGTCCACCACGAACTGGTAGGAGGCGCCCACGTCCATCCAGCCGTGCATCAGCACCAGCGGGGGCCGAGAAGGGGAAGACGGGGAAGCGGAGGCGGGCGACGGCTCGCCGTTCCAGCGGCGAACGTGGTACTGCAGGGTGCGGACGGGGACGAATTCGCTCTGGGAGGCGCGGGCGGGCTGGTACATCGGGCGATTATTCGCGCAGGGCGCGGTGGCGTCAGTCAAGGCTGGGACAAGCGGGCGGCCGCTCGTTCGGGGCCCTGGCTGCGGGGGCCTTCGGGCATGCGGTGCGCTCGCTGCGGGAACAGGGAAAATCCATTATTCTGCCCAGCCCATCCGCAGCTTGTAGGTCCTCTCCCCATGCAAAAAATCCCATTGGGCGCCAGCGCGCTCCAGGTCACGCCCATCTGCCTGGGCACCATGACGTTCGGCGAACAGGTGGACGAAGCCACGGCCCATGCCATTCTCGACCGCTCGCTGGAGCGGGGCGTGAACTTCATCGACACCGCCGAGATGTACGCCGTGCCGGCGCGCGCCGAGACCTACGGCGCCACCGAGACCATCATCGGCCGCTGGTTCGCCAGCCGCCCCGGCGCCCGCGAAAAGACGGTGCTGGCCACCAAGGTGGCGGGCCCCTCGCGCGGCATGCCCTGGGTGCGCGAAGGCAAGGGAATGACCCCGGCCGACATCGTGGCCTCGTGCGACGCCAGCCTGCGCCGCCTGCAGACCGACGTGATCGACCTCTACCAGATCCACTGGCCCGAGCGCCATGTGCCCGCGTTCGGCACGGTGTACTACGACCCCGCCAAGGAAACCTCGGCCACGCCCATCCACGACCAGCTGCAGGCGCTGGCCGGGCTGGTGCAGGCCGGCAAGGTGCGCGCCATCGGCCTGTCCAACGAAACGCCTTACGGCGTGCACGAGTTCGTGCGGCTGGCCGAGCAGCATGGCCTGCCGCGCGTGGCCACGGTGCAGAACCCGTACTGCCTCATCAACCGCACCTGGGAAAACGGCATGGACGAGTCCTGTCACCGCCTGGGCGTGTCGCTGCTGGCGTATTCGCCCCTGGGCTTCGGGCTGCTGACGGGCAAGTACGACGCCAGCGGCACGACCGGCGACGGTGCGCCGAAAGGCGCGCGCATCGCCAGCTACGAATCGGTGCGCAAGCAGCGCTGGGGCCGGCCCGAGGCGCTGGAGGCCTCGCGCCGCTACAACGCGCTGGCGCGCGAGCACGGCCTCACGCCCACACAGATGGCGCTGGCGTTCTGCTACACCAAGTGGCAGGTGGCCAGCACCATCATCGGCGTGACCTCGCTGGCCCAGCTGGACGAAGACCTCGATGCCTGGGGCACGGTGCTCTCGCCCGAGCTGCTCGCGGCCATCGACGCGGTCCGCTGGGAACTGCGAGACCCGGCACTGTGAGCAAGAAGGCCGCCAAGGCCGCCCATGTGAGCGAAACCCCGGCCACCCAGTGGCTGCGGCGCCAGGGCGTGGCCTTCACCGAGCACCCCTACGACTACGTGGAGCACGGCGGCACCGCGCACAGCGCGGCCAGCCTGGGGCTGGACGAGCACGTCGTCGTCAAGACGCTGGTGATGCAGGACCAGGATGCGAAACCCCTCATCGTGCTCATGCACGGCGACCGCAAGGTGTCCACCAAGAACCTGGCGCGGCAGATCGGCGCCAAGTCGGTCGAGCCCTGCCAGCCCGAGGTGGCCAACCGCCACAGCGGGTATCTGGTGGGCGGCACCTCACCGTTCGGCACGCGGCGCGACATGCCGGTGTACATCGAGGAAAGCATCCTCGCGCTGCCGCGCATCGCCATCAACGGCGGCCGCCGGGGCTTTCTGGTGCAGATCGATCCGCAGGTGTGCGTGCAGCAGCTCGGTGCCAAACCGGTGCAGTGCGCGCTGGCAGAATAGGCCGCCCCGCCGAACCGGGGCCGCGCCTTCGGGGCGCCGGCCACCGGCCCCCCGTGGCGCCCGCCACCGGCCTCTCGTGACGCCCGCATCCTGAAGGAATTCCTACCTTGACCACCGTCTATTGCCTCCTGGCCACCGTGGCCGCCTACCTGCTGGGCTCGCTGTCGTTCGCCGTCATCGTGAGCCGCACCATGGGCCTGAACGATCCCCGCACCTATGGCAGCAAGAACCCCGGCGCCACCAACGTGCTGCGCTCCGGCTCCAAGGCCGCGGCTGTGATCACGCTGCTGCTCGATGCGGTCAAGGGCTGGCTGCCCGTGGTGCTGGTGCAGGCCTTCGGCAAGCCCTATGGCCTGGAGGACGGCACGGTGGCGCTGGTGGGCCTGGCGGCATTCCTCGGGCATCTGTGGCCCGTGTTCTTCCGCTTCGAGGGCGGCAAAGGCGTGGCCACGGCGCTGGGCGTGCTGGTTGGCATCAGCCCATGGCTGGGACTGGCCACGCTGCTGACCTGGGTCATCATCGCGTTCTTCTTTCGCTACTCGTCGGGCGCGTCGCTCGCGGCGGCGGTGTTCGCGCCGCTGTACTACGTGATGTTCGGCGGCGTGCTCTGGTACACCGAGGCGACCATCGGCGTGGCCATCGCCGCCATGTCGGCGCTGCTGGTGTGGCGGCACCGCGAAAACATCCGCCGCCTCATGGCCGGCACCGAATCCCGGCTGGGCCAGAAGAAGAAAAAGCCCTGAATCGAAGGGAACGGAGCCAGGCGGGGGGGAGCCGCCCGGTCAGGGCCGGCCCGCTGTGCTCACCAACCCCATCAGCCCGCTGCTGTGCTGGGCCGCGTAGTGGCCCAGGCGCACCAGCGTGCGGTGGTTGATCTCCACCTTCACCGCGGGCCGGGCCAGTGCCGACTGGATGCGTGGCCGGCCGCTGGCCGTCTGGTGCAGCCGGGGCTGGGCCAGGTGCTCGCCGTCGCGGTCGAGCAGGCTGGCCACCAGGGGGGAGTTGACCTTCTCGCTGCGGCGCAGCACCAGCGCGGTCTCGCCGTTGTCCAGCCGCACGAAGGTGCCGGGCGGGCACAGCCCGACGGCGCGCACCAGCGCATAGGTGACTTCATCGCGCCGGTCCACGTCCTGGCCCACGATGGCGCGCACCGAGTCCGTGGCGCTGCGGCCCGCACGCGACTTGCGCGGGCTGATCATCGCGGCGTAGCGGTCGATCGTGCCCAGGATGCGGCTGAGCCGGTCCTCGGCGGGCATGCCCGCCAGCGGCTGCGTCTCGGCCAACGGCGCATGGTGCTGGCCCACGACGTCCAGCCACAGCGGGTCCTTCACGTCCAGCTGCTCCAGCAGAGTCATGCTGCGCAGAGGGTGCGCCTCGATGGCCTCCTGCTGCGCGGGGCTGGGCCGCTCGCGCTGGCTGGCCAGCTCGTCCTGCAGCGCGGTCATGCCGATGTTCATGGTGATCGCGGCCCGCACCAGGCTGTCGCGCTCCAGGGAGGGCAGCTGCAGCTCGTGCGCGAGGATGTGGCACAGCGTGCCGCACACCAGGGCGTGCGAGGTGCTGTAGCCCACCGTGGAGGTGGAGGCCAGCTGGAACATCAGGTACAGCGCCGCGTCGATGTCGTGCGCCACCAGTTCCTGCAGCCACCGGTCGCACTGGCGCACCTTGGCGGGAAAGTCGTGCACCTGCAGGGGCCGCGAGAGGATCACCGCCAGGGCGGATTCCAGGTCCGACCACAGTCCGAGCAGGTCTTCGTATTCGCTGTCGGACGGCTCGCCGGCGCTGGGGGGGCTGTGGGGCATGGGGCGCGGGCTATTGGCGCTTTTCCAGCACCATCTGGTCGTTGATGCGGCTCATCTGGAACTCGTTCAGGAAACTGTTGCCCAGCAGCACGAAGGGCATGGCCTGGGGCGTGACGACGGCGTCCACGCCGAGCACCTCGACATCGCCGATGCGCACCGAATCGAGCTTGATCCGCCAGCCCTGTGCCGTGCCGTTGGCCGTGCCCAGCACCACGGGCTGCCCGCTGCGGTAGGCCAGGCCCATGCGCTCCGCCTCGGGCTGACCGATGGCCACGGTGCTGGCGCCGGTGTCCACCAGGTACTGCATCGGCCGGCCGTTGATGGTGCCGCTGTTCACGAAATGCCCGCGGCTGTCGGCGGTGAGCACCACGCGCCGGCCCGTGCCGGCGGCGCTGCGGCTGCCCACGCTGACCGGGGCCTCGCCCAGGATCAACGTGCGCCGCGCGCCGGCCAGCTCGACCACCGCCTCCTCGCGGCCGACCGAGACCACCTTCACGCCCTGGTGGCTTTCACCCGGGCCCACGCCGCGCGGCGCGCCGCCGTTTACGACCAGCAACGCCTTGCCGCCCAGGATGCCGGACAGCGCCACCGCCTGGGCGTGCGCCTGCCATGGCGCAAGCGCCAGGGCGGCAGCGAGGGGGAGGGCGCGCAGGAGCATGGAGGGGCAGCCTGGGGGGGGGCGGGCGGTGATGCGGCAGCCAGCGGGGAAGTCGGTGTCAGTCGCGGAAGTTGTCGAACGACAGTGGAATGTCCACCACTTCCTTGCGCAGCAGCGCCATGGCGGCCTGCAGGTCGTCGCGCTTGGCGCCGGTCACGCGCACTTTCTCTTCCTGGATGGCGGCCTGCACCTTGAGCTTGCTTTCCTTGAGGAGCTTCTGGATCTTCTTGGCCAGCTCGCTCTCGATGCCGTTGCGCACCTTCACGACCTGTTTGACCTTGTCGCCGCCGACCTTCTGCGGCTTTTCCATGTCGAGAAAGCGCACGTCCACGTTGCGCTTGGTGAGCTTGTTGCGCAGGATGTCTTCCACCTGGGTGAGCTGGAAGTCGGCATCGCCGAACAGCGTGATCTCCTTGTCCTTGATCTCGATGGCGGCGGACGTGCCCTTGAAGTCGAAGCGCGTGCCGATTTCCTTGGCGGTGTTTTCGACCGCGTTCTTCACTTCTACGAGGTTGGCTTCACAAACGGTGTCAAAAGAAGGCATGGCATCACTCTCGGGAACTGGGGGGAGAACCCGGCCGCGAAAAGGGGCCGGGTGCGACAATCCGGTCGATGTTAGTCGAGAAAAACGCTCCCCTGCAGCACTGCAATACCTTCGGTATCGTGGCCCGCGCCCACACGCTGGTGCGTGCCCGCTCGGTCGAGGACGTGCGCGCCCTGGTGTCCGACCCGCAGCTGGCGGGCTCGCCCGTCTTCGTGCTGGGCGGCGGCAGCAACATCGTTCTCACCGGCGACGTCAAGCCCGTGGTTCTCAAGATGGAGATCAAGGGCCTGCGGCTGGTGCAGGAAACCCCCCAGGCCTTCATCGTGGAGGCCGGTGCCGGCGAGTCCTGGCACGACGCCGTCGCCTGGACCCTGGCGCACGGCTTTCCCGGCCTGGAAAACCTGGCCCTCATCCCCGGCACCGTGGGCGCGGCGCCCGTGCAGAACATCGGCGCCTACGGCGTCGAGCTGCAGGACCGCTTCGATTCCCTGGATGCCATCGACCTGGCGACGGGCCAGCCGTTCACGCTCGATGCCGCCCAGTGCGCGTTCGGCTACCGCGATTCCGTCTTCAAGCACCAGGCCCCCGCCGCCCGCGCGGGCGCCGCCGAGGGCAGCGCGCCGCGCGGCATGGGCCTGGCGGGGCGCGCGGCCATCACGCACGTGCGCTTTCGCCTGCCCAAGCCCTGGAAGCCCGAGCTGGGCTACCTGGACCTGGAGCGCAAGCGGGCCGAGGCCGGCGTGGCCGAGCCCACGGCGCAGCAGATCTTCGAATGGGTGTGCGAGGTGCGCCGCGCCAAGCTGCCCGACCCGGCGGTGGTGGGCAACGCCGGCAGCTTCTTCAAGAACCCCACGGTCACGCCCGACCAGTGCTCGGACATCATCGCCCGCGAGCCGCGCATCGTGCACTACCCCATGCCCGACGGCACCATCAAGCTGGCGGCGGGCTGGCTGATCGATGCCTGCGGCTGGAAGGGCAAGAGCGTGGGCAAGGCCGGCGTGTACGAAAAGCAGGCGCTGGTGCTGGTCAACCGCGGCCGAGGCGCCGACAGCGTGACCGGCGGCGAAGTGATGACGCTGGCCAAGGCCATCCAGACCAGCGTGTACGAGCGCTTCGGCATCCGGCTGGAGCCGGAGCCGGTGGTGGTCTAGGCCCGGCGCATGCGGCCGGTTCTGCCGCGAAGCGGCTGCAAAGCCGTTGCGGAGAAATTGCTATGCTATTAATAGCATCGATGGCATGTTTTACTAGGGCGTGAGGCCAATTGGGCTCTTATTTTTGGTGCGACGGCCCGAACGGGGCGCTCAGGCGCCGGCGCCGCCCGCCGGTGGCGCGCGGAAGGCGACCTGGAACCGGTTCCAGCCGTTGATGGCGACGACGGCCAGCGACAGCTCGACGATCTCCGCCTCCGAGAACTGCGCCGCCACCAGGTCATAGACCGCGTCCGGCACGTCTTGCGTGGTGGCCAGGCGGGTCAGCGATTCGGCCCAGGCCAGCGCCGCGCGTTCGCGGGCATCGAACAGGCCGGCCTCGCGCCAGGCGGCCAGCAGGTGCAGGCGCCGGTCGGTCTCGCCATGCCGGCGGGCCACGCCCACGTGCAGGTCGATGCAGAACGCGCAGCCGTTGATCTGCGACACGCGCATCTTCACCAGTTCCTTGAGGGCTAGGGGCAGCGCGCCGGCGCGCAGCTGGTTCTCCAGCGCCATCATGGCGTTCGCGGTGGCGGGGTGTTTTTTCATGAGGTCGATGCGGGCTTGGGACATTGGGGAGCCTTTCGTGGCGGTGGGTGGTTGAAGGAAGGAGCGGGTGGGAAAACCGTGGCCCATGGCGCGGCCCGCACCCGGCGCGGGTGCCATGCCATCGGGAACGGAGCGGGAAAACGGGACAGGGCGGCGGCGGGGCCTACAGCCCGCGCAGCTTGTCCGGGTTCAGCACGGCGTAGATGCCGTGGATGTGCGTGCCGTCGGTCTGCAAGGCCAGCGCCACGCGCGGCGTGCCGTCCTCGCGCAGCACCAGGCCCGGCGTGCCGTTGATCTGCACCTCTTGCACGGTGAGGTGGCGCAGGTACACGCGCCACAGGCCCGCCGCCAGCCGGGCCAGGGCCCGGGGGCCGCGCACCACCTTGGTGGCGGCCTGGACCTTGCCGCCCGCATCGGGCGTCCAGGTGGCGTCCGGCGCGAAGAGGGCGAGCAGGGCGCCGTGGTCCTGGGCGCGCATCGCGGCCATGAAGCGGTGCAGCAGGGCCCGCGCGGCGTCCGGCGTGGCGGAAAAGCGCACCTTCTCCCGGCGCACCTGGGTGCGGGCGCGGTGCACCAGCTGGCGGCAGGCTGCCTCGCTGCGGTCCAGCACGGTGGCGATCTCGGCGTAGTCGCTGTCGAACACGTCGTGCAGCAGGAAGGCGGCGCGCTCGTCGGGCGACAGGCGCTCCAGCACCACCAGCAGCGCGATGGACAGATCGGACGCCAGCTCGGCGCGCGCATCGGCCGCCGGCGCGGTGGCGTCGCGGTCCAGCCAGGGCTCGGGCAGCCACGGGCCGCTGTAGGCCTCGCGCTCGGTGCGGGTGGCGCGCAGCCGGTCCACGCACAGGCGGGTGACGGTGGTCACCAGCCAGGCCTCGGCCGTCTGCACGCGCTCGGCCGGCGTGGACTGCCAGCGCAGCCAGGCGTCCTGCAGCACGTCCTGCGCATCGGCGCGGCTGCCCAGCATGCGGTAGGCCACGCCCAGGAGGCGCGGGCGGTGCTGAAGGAACGTGGCGGTGTGCGGGTCCGGGGCGAGGGGAATGTCGGCGTTCATGCCTTCAAGACGGGTGGCCGGGCCGGTTTGTGACGGGAATCCGCGCCGCCTGCCAAAAAAGAAAACCGCCCGGCCGGGTGGCGGGGCGGTTGCTCTTTTTTTCATAGCTGCCAGCGAATGTCGCAGTAGCGCTGGAGGCCTTTCGATGCCTGGCGTTACTTTTTCTCGCTGCCGTCGCCCAGCTGCGCCAGCGCGGCATTGCCGCCCAGCGACAGCAGGCCGGACTGGGCGTAGACGCCCAGCTTGTGGCGCGTGTCGATGATGTCCAGGTTGCGCATGGTCAGCTGGCCGATGCGGTCGGCGGGGCTGAACGGCGCGTCTTCCACCTTTTCCATCGACAGGCGCTCGGGCGCGTAGGTCAGGTTGGGCGATTCGGTGTTGAGCAGCGAGTAGTCGTTGCCGCGGCGCAGCTCCAGCGTCACCGTGCCGGTCACGGCGCGCGCCACCCAGCGCTGGGCGGTCTCGCGCAGCATGATGGCCTGCGGGTCGAACCAGCGGCCCTGGTACAGCAGGCGGCCCAGCTTCAGGCCGTTCATGCGGTACTGCTCGATGGTGTCTTCGTTGTGAATGCCGGTCACCAGGCGCTCGTAGGCGATGTGCAGCAGCGCCAGGCCCGGGGCTTCGTAGATGCCGCGGCTCTTGGCTTCGATGATGCGGTTCTCGATCTGATCGCTCATCCCCAGGCCGTGGCGGCCGCCGATGCGGTTGGCTTCCAGGATCAGCGCCACGGGGTCGTTGTACTCGACGCCGTTCAGGGCGACGGGCTGGCCTTCCTCGAAGCGCACGGACACTTCCTCGGACTTGACCTGGACATCGTCCTTCCAGAACGCCACCCCCATGATGGGGTTCACGATGCGGATGCCGCTGTTCAGGAACTCCAGGTCCTTGGCCTCGTGCGTCGCGCCCAGCATGTTGCTGTCGGTGCTGTAGGCCTTTTCGGCGCTCATTTTGTAGCCGAAGCCTTCCTTCGTCATGAAGGCCGACATTTCGGCGCGGCCGCCCAGCTCGTCGATGAACAGCTGGTCCAGCCAGGGCTTGTAGATCTTGAGCGAAGGGTTGGTGAGCAGTCCGTAGCGGTAAAAGCGCTCGATGTCGTTGCCCTTGAAGGTCGAGCCGTCGCCCCAGATGTGGACGTCGTCTTCCTTCATGGCTGCCACCAGCATGGTGCCGGTGACGGCGCGGCCCAGCGGCGTGGTGTTGAAGTAGGTGATGCCGGCCGTGCTGATGTGGAAGGCGCCGGCCTGCAGCGCGGCGATGCCTTCATGGGCGAGCTGCGTGCGGCAGTCCACCAGGCGGGCCTTTTCGGCGCCGTATTCCATCGCCTTGGCGGGGATGGCGTCGTAGTCCGGCTCGTCGGGCTGGCCCAGGTTGGCCGTGTAGGCGTAGGGCAGGGCGCCCTTGTTCTTCATCCAGCGCAGCGCGGCGCTGGTATCGAGACCGCCGGAGAAGGCGATGCCGACCTTCTGGTTCAGGGGCAGGTTCTGGAGGATGGTGGCCATGTGCAGTGCCTTTCGGTTCAGCCGAAGTGGCAGATGTAGTGGTAGGCGCTGGCGACGCGGATCTCGAACTTCGACTGGCCGGGCACGCTGAATTTCTCGCCCGCGCTGGACTTCACCCAGGCGTCGGTGCCGTCGAGCTTGTACTCGCACGCGCCGCCCACGCATTCCATGATCTCGGGCGCGCCGGTGTTGAAGGTCAGCGTGGCGGGCAGGATCACGCCCACCGATTTCTTCGTGCCGTCCGGAAACGTGATGTTGTGGCTCACGCATTTGCCGTCGAAATACACTTTGGCTTGGGTGGTGACGGACACGCCGTCGATGGTTTCGGTGGTCATGGATGCGCTTGAAAGGAAGAGGAAGGGGGAAAACCGAAGATTCTAGGTTGAACGCTGCAGCCGGCCCCCGTTTCCCGTGCGAGGCGGCGCCCCAAAACGCCAGGCCGAAGGCGCGCCCCACGAAAAAGGGAGCCCGAAGGCTCCCTGATGGATGCGTTGGCCGTCCGGCCGGTGGCCCCTTCAGCGCCAGTAGGGATCGCGCGGGCGGGGTGGGTAGTAGGGGCGGCCGTAGCTGTCGTGGTATTCGATGACCGTGGTGGACGGGGGCGTCACGTAGGCGGGTGGGCCGGGGTAGGTCGAGACCACCACGCCCGGCTGGGCGTAGCCGCCGGAGTAGGCGGGGGCCGGCGGTGCGCTGGCGATGGGCTGCACGCTCACGGGAATCCAGGCGCCCGGGTCGTGCTGCGTGCGGGTGGTGTACTGGCGGCCCGCGTACTCGTAGAGCACGTTGTAGCCCATGGTGCGGTTCTCGTAGTACGTCTGGGTGGAGCAGCGCTGCACGTTCTGGTACTCGGGCCGGGTGCCCTCGATGTTGTTGCCCAGCACGGCCCCGCCGATCAGCCCGATGGCGGTGGCGGCGGCGCGTCCGCTGCCTTTGCCGATCGCGTTGCCGGTGGCCCCGCCGGCGATGGCACCCAGCACCGCTCCAGCGCCGGTCGGCCGCGATTCGCCGTAGATGGTTTCGTTACCGCACACCTGCTGGGGAATGGCCACCTGCTCGGTGATGGGGGTGGCGGAGAGGACGCGGCCCTGTTCCTGGGCGCTGGCACCGGCTGCAACGGCAGCCAGCGCGGTCAACAAGATGATTTTCTTCATGGAGAAGCTCCTTTCGGTCGGTGTACAACGCATCAGGCTGAGAAAAAGTTTAGGGTCGCCGTGTCAAGCCTGCAGCCGGAGGCCGTAAATCTGGGTAAAGATTTGTGCCGTTTCAGGGCTTGGAGCGCGCGGTGGCGGCTTCGTTCCAATCGGCTTCGTTGAAACCCACGGTGATGCGGCCGTCCGCCCATTCCACGACCGGGCGCTTGATGACGCTGGGCTGCGCCTTCATCACCTCGGCGGCGCTGCCCGCGTCGTGTACGGCGGCCTGGGTGTCCGCATCCAGTTTGCGCCAGGTCGTTCCCTGGCGGTTCAGCAGCTTTTCCCAGCCCACCGCATCGGCCCAGTGCGGCAGGCGATCGGCCGGCACGCCCTGCTTCTTGAAGTCGTGGAACTGGTGCGCAACGCCCTGGGCGGCAAGCCAGGCGCGGGCCTTCTTGACGGTGTCGCAGTTGGGAATGCCGTAGAGCACGGTGGTGTCCGGGCGGGCGGCGGCGTGGGCGGGGGTACGGGCGGGGGTACGGGTGGGGGTACTCATGGCGCCGATCATCGTGCAAGCCGCGCTCGGCGACAATCCGGCCCCGTATGCACACCAATTTCGACACCCTGGAAGGCTGGCTCGGCCATTGCGAGCGCCTGCACCCGAAGAACATCGACATGGGCCTGGACCGCGTGCGTGCCGTGGCCCGGCGCATGGATCTGCGGTTCGACTGCCCGGTCATCACCGTGGCCGGCACCAACGGCAAGGGCTCCACCTGCGCCATGCTCGAAGCGGTGGCGCTGCAGTCGGGCTACCGCACCGGGGTGTACACGTCGCCGCACCTGGTGCACTTCGAGGAGCGGTGCCGCATCCACGGCGAGATCGTCGCCGCTTCGGATCTGATCGCGCACTTCGCCGCCGTGGAAAGCGCCAGGACCCTGGACGGCGAGGACATCTCGCTGTCGTACTTCGAGTTCACCACCCTGGCGATCCTGCGGCTCATGAGCCTGGCGCGGCTGGATGTGGCCATCCTCGAGGTCGGCCTGGGTGGGCGGCTCGATGCCACCAACGTGATCGACACGGACTGCGCCGTCATCACCAGCATCGACATCGACCACACCGAATTCCTGGGGCCCGACCGCGAAACCATCGGGCGCGAGAAGGCCGGCATCATGCGCACGGGCCGCCCCGTGGTGGTGAGCGATCCCATGGCGCCGCAGAGCGTGCTCGACCATGCGCTGGAGATCGGCGCCGACCTGTGGCGCTTCGGCCATGACTTCAACTTTTCGGGCGACAAGCAGCAGTGGAGTTGGGCCGGTCGGGGCCGCCGCTACGCCGGCATGGCCTACCCCTCCTTGCGGGGCGCCAACCAGCTCGTCAATGCCTCCGGCGCCCTGGCGGCGCTCGAGGCCCTGCGCGACCGGCTTCCGGTCACCGCGCAGGCGGTGCGCAACGGGCTGGCCATGGTGGAGCTGCCCGGGCGCTTCCAGATCGTTCCCGGCCAGCCGACCCTGGTGCTGGATGTGGCACACAACCCCCATTCGGTGGCGGCGCTGACCGCCAACCTGGACGCAATGGGGTTCTTCCCCACCACACATGCCGTGCTGGGCGCCATGGCCGACAAGGACCTCGGCCCCATGCTTGCCAAGATCGGTCCGCTGGTGGACCGCTGGTATTTCACCGATCTGCCCACGCCCCGCGCCGAGAGCGCCGCGGGCCTGCAGCAGAAATGGAACGCCCTGCAGATCGTGGCCGGGGGGCGCCGCACCGTGCCCACCAGCCTGCACGTGGACCCCCAGCAGGCACTGCAGGCGGCCGTCGATGCCGCGGAGCCGGCTGATAGAATCGTGGTCTTTGGCTCGTTCTACACGGTGGGCGGCGTTCTGACCAACGGGACGCCTCGCCTGCAGGCCAAGCATCTGGGCGCATAAGGTCCGCACGATTCTGCACTCCATGGCATTTTTCAAGTTTCGGTGGCCCGGCAGCAAGGAGCAACCCGATAAACCCGCGGGCAAGCGTTCGCGCAATGCCCAGGCTGAGAGCATCGAGGCCATGCGTCGGCGCGCACGGCACCGGCTGATCGGCGCAGCGGTGCTGGTGTTGCTGGGGGTGGTGGGTTTTCCCATCCTGTTCGACACCCAGCCGCGCCCCATTCCGGTCGATATTCCCATCGACATTCCTGATCGCAACAAGGTGGCGCCCCTGGTGGTGCCCGAGGCTGCGCCGGCCCGTCCGGCAGCGTCGGCCCCGGCCATGGCGTCGGCCGGGGGCCTGGCCGAAGGCGAAGAGGTCGTGCCGTCCAGCCGCAACGCGCCCAAGCCGGCGGCGTCTGCGCCGGTGCATGCCCCTGCGCCCGCGCCTGCGGCGGCGTCCAAGCCTGAGGTGCGGGCCGAGCCCAAGCCGGCCCCCCGGCCGGAGCCCAAGCCTCAGGTCCACGAATCGAAGCCGGAACCCAAACCCGAACCCAAGCCCGAGGCCAAACCGCAGCGCTCGGAAGACGCGGCGCGTGCGCGGGCCTTGCTCGAAGGGCGCGATACCCCGGCGCCGGCCGCGGCCGCCTCCAAAAGCGAAGAGGGCCGGCTGATCGTGCAGGTGGGCGCCTTCGCAGATGCCGACAAGGCCCGCGAAGTGCGCCAGTCGCTGGAGCGCGCCGGCCTCAAGACCTACACCCAGGTGGTGGACACCAAGGACGGTAAACGCACCCGCGTCAGGGTCGGCCCCTATGCCTCCCGCGCCGAAGCGGACAAGGCGGCTGCGCGCGTGAAGGGCCTGGGCCTGTCGGCTTCGGTCCTGGCGCTGTAGCCGGCCGACGGCTCGCGTGCGTGCATGGCATCGCTGGACTGGATTTTCTTGGCGGTGCTGCTGGGGTCCCTGGTGCTGGGGGCCTGGCGCGGGCTGATTTATGAAGTGTTGTCGCTGGCGGGCTGGGTCATGGCCTTTTTCATGGCCCAGTGGTGGGCCGAGGACGTGGGGCGGTGGCTGCCGATTTCCGATTCGGCCGAGTCCGTGCGGCATGCGGCGGGCTTTGCGCTGGCGTTCATCGGCACGCTGTTTGCCTGTGGATTCCTGGCCTGGCTGGCCAAAAAATTGATCGAGGCGGTGGGGCTGCGCCCTGTGGACCGCACGCTTGGGGCAGCGTTCGGGGCCCTGCGGGGCATGGTGCTGCTGTTGGCGGCATCGCTCGTGGTGCTGTGGACCCCCTTGCAGGAGGGGCTGTGGTGGAAAGAGTCGCAGGCCGCCCCCATATTGACGGGTGTGCTGGAAATTTTGAAGCCGGCTTTGCCGCCAGCGCTGGGAAGGCATCTGCCTTCATGACAGGGACGCGGCGCCACCCCGGTGGCGCTGCACTGATTTTTTATTGCGGGATCGCCCGCCTTTGGATGGAACGCGAATATGTGTGGAATCGTCGGCGTGGTCAGCACGGCTCCTGTCAACCAACTGGTCTATGACGCTCTGCTGCTCCTGCAGCACCGGGGCCAGGATGCGGCGGGTATCGTCACCCAGCAGGGGCGCAAGTTCTTCATGCACAAGGCCAAGGGCATGGTGCGCGACGTGTTTCGCACGCGCAACATGCGTGCGCTGCCGGGCACGGTCGGCCTGGGTCAGGTGCGCTACCCCACGGCGGGCAATGCCTACAGTGAGGAAGAGGCCCAGCCGTTCTACGTGAACGCCCCCTTCGGCCTGGTGCTGGTGCACAACGGCAACCTGACCAATGCGCAATCGCTGCGCGCCGAACTGTTTTCGACCGACCACCGCCACACCAACACCGAGAGCGACTCCGAAGTGCTGCTCAACGTGTTCGCGCATGAGCTGGAGCGCGCCACCCGCGGTGTGCCGCTGCAGACCGAAGACGTGTTCGCGGCCGTGCGTGCCGTGCATCGCCGCGTCAAGGGCTCCTACGCCGTGATCGCGCTGATCGCCGGCCACGGGCTGGTCGCCTTCCGCGATCCCCACGGCATCCGCCCGCTGTGCATGGGCCGCAGCCCGGAAGGCACCGTGATGGTCGGCAGCGAGTCGGTGGCCCTGGAAGGCACCAACCACGTGTTCGAGCGCGATATCCAGCCGGGCGAGGCTGTGTTCATCACGGACGACGGCACGGTGCATGCGCAGCAGTGCGCCGATGCGCCGCAGCTCAACCCCTGCATCTTCGAGTTCGTCTATCTGGCGCGTCCGGATTCGGTGCTGGATGGCATCTCGGTGTACCAGGCCCGCCTGAACCTGGGCGAGGCATTGGCCAAGCGCGTGGTCTCCACGGTGCCGCCCAGCGAGATCGATGTGATCATTCCCATCCCGGAATCGAGCCGCCCGAGCGCCACGCAACTGGCGCATCTGCTGGGCATTCCGTACCGCGAGGGCTTCGTGAAGAACCGCTACGTGGGGCGCACCTTCATCATGCCGGGGCAGGGCGTTCGCAAGAAGTCCGTGCGGCAAAAGTTGAACGTCATCGCCAGCGAGTTCAAGGGCCGCAACGTGCTGCTGGTGGACGACTCCATCGTGCGTGGCACCACCTCGCGCGAGATCGTGCAGATGGCGCGCGACGCGGGCGCCCGCAAGGTCTACCTGGCCAGCGCCGCGCCGCCGGTGCGCTATCCCAACGTGTACGGCATCGACATGCCCACGAGCAATGAACTGGTGGCCCATGGCCGCACGGTCGAAGAAGTGCGGCAGTCCATCGGCTGCGATGCCTTGATCTATCAGGACGTCAACGGCATGAAGAAGGCGGTCGGCGCCCTGAACGGGCGCATCGAAGGCTTCGACGCCTCGTGCTTCGACGGCGTGTACGTCACGGGCGACATCACCGCGCAGGACATCGCGCGGCTGAACGAAGGGCGTGTAGGCGTGGAGGAGCCGCAGGAGGAAGACACTTCCCGCCTGGCCCTGCCCAACGCGCAGGACGCCTGACCGCTATTCGCTTGGATCTTCACGCCATGAACTCCCCCTTGAATGCCCGAACCCTTCCCGAAGGCCTGCACCCCGACACGCTGGCGGTGCGCGAAGCCATTCCCCGCAGCGTGTATGGCGAGCATTCCGAGGCGCTGTACCTGAGCAGCAGCTTCGTGCAGCCCGACGCGGCGACGGCGGCGCGCCGGTTTGCCGGCGAGGAAGAGGGCTACACCTACACCCGGACCGGCAATCCCACGGTCACGAGCTTCGAGCGGCGCCTGGCCGCCCTGGAAGGCACCGAATCCGCGATCGGCACCGCCACCGGCATGTCGGCCATCCTGCTCATGTGCCTGGCACTGCTCAAGACCGGCGACCATGTGATCTGTTCCCGGTCGATGTTCGGCTCGACCATCAAGCTCATCGGCGGAGAGCTGTCGCGTTTCGGCGTGCAGACCACGTTCGTGCCACAGACCGATGCGGCCGCATGGAAGGCCGCGCTGCGCCCGGAGACACGGCTCATGTTTGCGGAAACCCCCACCAATCCGCTGACCGATCTGTGCGACATCCAGGCGCTGGCCGACATCGCCCATGAAGCCGGCGTGCTGCTTGCCGTGGACAACTGCTTCGCCTCTCCCGCCTTGCAGCAGCCCGCCAAATGGGGGGCGGATTTGGTCCTGCACTCCGGCACCAAGTTCCTCGACGGACAAGGCCGGGTGATGGCGGGGGCCGTGTGCGGACCCCGCGCGCTCATCGACGACAAGCTCGCGCCCATGATCCGCAGCGCGGGCATGAACCTGTCGCCCTTCAATGCATGGGTGGTTCTGAAGGGCATGGAAACCTTGTCCATCCGCATGAAGGCGCAAAGCGCCAACGCGCTGCAACTGGCCACCTGGCTCGAATCGCATCCGCGCGTGGCGCGCGTGTACTACCCGGGGCTGGCGTCCCATCCCCAGCATGCGCTGGCCATGCGCCAGCAATCCGGCCTCGGCGGCGCTGTGGTGTCGTTCGACGTCAAGGTGAAAGAGGGCGATCCGGCCTCGGCCCGTGCGCAGGCATTCCATGTGATCGACAGCACGCGGGTGTGCAGCATCACGGCCAATCTCGGCGACACCAAGACCACCATCACCCATCCCGCCAGCACCTCGCATGGCCGCCTGACCGAAGAGCAGCGCCAGGCCGCCGGCCTGGGGCAAGGCCTGATCCGCGTGGCGGTCGGGCTGGAGCACATCGAAGATTTGAAGGCCGACCTCGCGCGCGGCCTGGATACCCTGCAATGACCGAAGCCAACCTGACCCAGCGCGTTCGCACGCGTTTCGCTCCCTCGCCCACGGGGTTCATCCATCTGGGGAACATCCGCTCCGCCCTGTACCCTTGGGCGTTCGCCCGCGCGACGGGTGGCGACTTCATTCTGCGCATCGAGGACACCGACCTGGAGCGGTCCAGCCAGGCCGCCGTGGACGTGATTCTGGAAGGCATGGAATGGCTCGGCATGCAACCCGACGAAGGCCCGTTCTACCAGATGCAGCGCATGGACCGGTACAAGGAAGTGCTGGCCCAGCTGCAGGAGGCCGGCCATGTCTATCCCTGCTACATGAGCGTGCCGGAACTCGACGCGCTGCGCGAACGGCAGATGCAGGCCAAGGAAAAGCCGCGCTACGACGGCACGTGGCGTCCCGAGCCTGGCAAGACCCTGCCGGACGTGCCGCAGGGCGTGCAGCCGGTGCTGCGTTTTCGCAATCCGCTGGGCGGCTCCGTCGTATGGGACGACAAGGTCAAGGGCCGCATCGAGATCCGCAACGACGAGCTCGACGATCTGGTGATCGCGCGGCCCGATGGCACGCCCACGTACAACTTCTGCGTGGTGGTCGATGACATCGACATGGCGATCACCCACGTGATCCGTGGGGACGACCACGTCAACAACACCCCCCGCCAGATCAATATCTTCGAGGCCCTCGGAAAGCAGCCGCCGGTGTATGCCCACCTGCCCACCGTGCTCAACGAGCAGGGCGAGAAGATGAGCAAGCGCAATGGCGCCAAGCCCGTGACCCAGTACCGGGACGAAGGCTATCTGCCCGAAGCCATGGTGAACTACCTGGCCCGGCTGGGCTGGAGCCACGGCGATGACGAGATCTTCAGCCGCGAGCAGTTCTTGCAGTGGTTCAATCTCGACCATCTGGGGCGCAGCGCCGCCCAGTTCGACGAAGCCAAGCTGCGGTGGGTGAACGCGCAGCATCTCAAAGCCATGGCGGACGACGCCCTGGCCGCCCTCGTGACGCCGCGGCTGGAACAGCGGGGCATTTCTGCGGCAGAGCTGGCCGATGGCCGCCTGCCGAGCATCTGCGCGCTCTTCAAGGACCGGTGCGACACGATCGTGGCATTGGCGGACTGGGCTTTCGTGTTCTACGGCGATGTGGCGCCGAACCCCGAGGAGTACGCCAAGCACGTGACCGAAGCCGTTTGGCCTGCCATCGGTGCATTGTCGCAGGCCTTGGCCACCTGTGCATGGGACAAGGCGGCGATCGCTGCAGCCTTCAAGGAAGTGCTCGCCGCCCATTCGCTCAAGATGCCGCAGCTGGCCATGCCGGTGCGCGTGCTGACCGTGGGAACGGCCCACACGCCATCGGTCGATGCGGTGCTCGAACTCGTAGGCCGCGAAAAAATCGCCGCGAGATTGCTGAAGCCTTAAAAACCTGTCTATAATTCAAGGCTCAGGAAATGATGACAGTCACAGTGTGAATGTGGTCATTCAGTGGGGGTATAGCTCAGCTGGGAGAGCGCTTGCATGGCATGCAAGAGGTCATCGGTTCGATCCCGTTTACCTCCACCACTGAGATTTAGAGAACGGTTAGTTCCCAGGTTTTGACCCTATCGTCTA